>CAVTDA010000043.1:0-4574 GCA_963733285.1 uncultured Acidobacteriota bacterium | reverse complement strand
CAGCGGACGCCGCGGCTGAAAATCTTTTTCCAATCGACTTCGCCCGGCTTGATGTGGGCGGCGGCGGCATGGCCACGGTCGTACATCGTCACGCTGCCGCGCACGCCGATGCCAACCTCGGTAAAGTTCAGGCCAATGCGGTCCGCGTTGCCTACGCCATCGTAGGGCACCCAGACGACGTCGCCGATGTTCATTCCCGAAGCGCGCGCGTGATTGCGAATCAGCGCTCCCGGGGATTTTCGACCAGGCGCGAGACCCATGAAGTTCGCAGTCCCAACCGGCTGAGCGCGTAGCTGACGTTGTATTCGCCGCCCCCCACCCAGACTTCCAGGCTGGTCGGGAATTCAATCCGTTGGTGTCCGGGCGGGCTCAGCCGGATCATGCACTCGCCAAAGGTCAAAATATCGAGTGGGTTTCTGGGCGGATTTCAGCTTGAGGGCCATATGAATTTCTCCAGATTATCGCATGATGAAGTTCGCCGTTAATTATCGCATTCGGCGTTCCGGCAAGGTCATGATGAACCCGAAATATTCCCGGCCAGTCTGAATAGCATAATTGGCAGGCTTTGGGAAGGGACACTCCGTCTGATTTCTTCCGTCAATCGACTCACGCGCGCGGAATAAAATTTCGCACCAGCCTCTTCGCGACTCGGATGGAAAGCCAGGGTCGGTCATGAGGGACGAAATTTCTGCTTTTTGGTTGGAATGGAACTCGTTCCCGGCGGCGGGCACCAAGGTCCTTTCGAAACGATCGTGTCAGATTCGACCCCCGGCTGTTTTAGGGCCGTTGTGCGAGCGGGATAAGCTGGAACACGACACGTCAACGGCCGCATGAGTTTACCCGACAGGCGGCATCACGTCAGAGGGATGTAAGTTGCGGACCAGTTTCCGCGTCACCGTCGCCATGACCAATTTATTAACCACGAGGATTCCCCCACAATCGCCACAACGACTAGGGCCGAGGTCACATCCGCCGACTGCTCACCAGCGGCAGGTCCGTATCGGCCATCCCCAGGGCAACCAGAATCCAAAAGCCCACGGTAAAGTCCGATCATTCCACCAGGCCGTGCAGTATTCCGAGGAAGGCGTCGCCCATATGAAGAAACCTCCACCGGGGATCAGCCACGCGCGTTGCATCAGGGTTTTCTCGTTCTTGAAGGCAATCCGGCATTGGGGACATTCATAGACACGGGGCGAGAGCGGCGAACGGCAATCCGGGCAGAGGCTGGTCATAGCGAGGGCGGAAGAGGTTTCGCCGGCAGCCGCGGGGAGTATAGCCTCCAGCAGGCGGCGAATCGCATTGGCGTCGCCCCGGCCGATGCCGGAATAGATTTCTTTGCTGCCATTGCGATACTTAATCTGCAGGCGGCCCCCCAAGAGGCCCTTCACCTTGGCCTCCTCCAAGTCGCCCCAGCGCGCGCAACGCAGGCTTCTTTTTCCACCCTCCACTCCGGTCAATCAGCACGTGCAGGATGCGGCGATTGGTGAAGACCAGCACCGCGGGAGCCAGGAACAGGGCTGCCAGCCGAGGAAAAATTGTTGACGCCGCTGGGCATGACCTGCGCCCGGGCGATGTACAGCACCGCCTCGTCTGGCTCCAGAAACTACGCAGGGTTCTTGGAGCTCTCTCCAGGGATTTCTCCGTCCGCTTGCGAATTCCGCTCTTTTCCACCCCCTTCGAATTCGCAAAGGCAACGTCCTCACGCACGAGGACGCCGGAATGAGAAACAGACCGCGGAGACTGTTGCGCGTGAATGGGCATCTGAACGCTGGGCATGGGTCACCTCGCTAAGGGGAGGATGGTCAAATTCGCAATGGTCGGCATTCTATTTGGAAGTCGCGCCCGCCGCAATGGGCATTCTTGACAAGCGGTTCAAACGCGCAATTTTGCCCCGCCGGGACCCTGCGCAAAACTTAATAATGCAAAACCGGCGACTTTGGATAAAATGAAGAACTTCGGGTGCAGGTACGAATTCATACGGCGATGAGGATGGGGCGCTTGGCTCGGGTCGGCCCAGGCGGAATTCGCAGCCTGTGTAGGGTGCCCACGCCACTAAATTTGCTGGGAGGAAGAATGTCTAACGCAAGTTGCGATATCGGACTCATCGGTCTGGCCGTCATGGGCCAGAATCTGGTTTTGAACATGAACGACAACGGGTACAAAGTGGCCGTGACCAACCGGACGGCCTCCAAGGTGGACGATTTTCTAAAGAACGAGGCGGCCGGCCCCAGGTTCAGGGTGCCCACACCATCCCGGAATTCGTCTCAGTTGCTCAAGGTTCCGCGCAAGGTCATGCTGATGGTCAAGGCGGGAGACGCCGTTGACCAGATGATCGAAGAGCTTCTTCCCCATCTCGAAAAAGGCGACATCATCATTGATGGTGGAAACTCGCATTGGCCGGATTACCACCCGCCGCACCAAATATCTGGCGGAAAAGGGAATTCTTTTTATTGGAACCGGCGTCTCGGGCGGAGAGGAAGGCGCGCGCAATGGGCCCTCCATCATGCCGGGAGGCAATCCCGCCGCGTGGCCTCATGTGAAGGAGATCTTCCAGGCAATTGCCGCCAAGGTCGAAGACGGCACTCCTTGCTGCGATTGGGTGGGCGAGGACGGCGCCGGACACTACGTGAAGATGGTTCACAACGGCATCGAGTACGGCGACATGCAGCTCATCTGCGAGGCCTACCAGTTGCTCAAAGACGTGCTGGGTCTGCCGCCGATGAATTGCACGACGGTTTTCGCCGAGTGGAATAAAGGCGAGCTCGACAGCTATTTGATCGACATCACCAGCCAGATTTTCGCCAAGAAGGACGAAGACGGCACTCCGATTGTCGATAAGATCCTCGACACCGCGGGGCAGAAGGGCACGGGCAAGTGGACCTGCCTGAGCGCTCTCGACCTCGGAATGCCCGTGACGCTGATTGGGGAAGCGGTATTTTCACGCTGTCTCTCCGCCCTCAAGGATGAGCGCGTGGCCGCTTCCGCGGTGCTGAAGGGACCCCGGCGTTCGGCCAAGAAACTTGACCGGGCGCGATTTATCGAAGACGTTCGCTGCGCGCTCTATTGCTCGAAGATTGTTTCTTACGCGCAAGGTTACATGCTGCTGCGCGAAGCCGCCCACGATCAGAAATGGAATCTGAACTTCGGCGGAATCGCCCTGATGTGGCGCGGAGGATGCATCATTCGCAGCCGCTTCCTGGGAGACATCAAGAAGGCCTACGACAAGAAGCCGCGATCTGACCAATTTGCTTCTGAACAAATTCTTTACCAAAGCCGTGACCCGATATCAGGCGGCATGGCGGCGCGCCATTATCCACGGCGTCAAAGGCGGTGTGCCCACTCCCGCCTTCACCACCGCGCTGGCGTTCTACGATGGATACCGAACCGGGCGCTTGCCCGCCAATCTGCTTCAGGCGCAGCGCGATTTCTTTGGCGCGCACACTTATGAGCGCGTGGACCAGCCGCGCGGCAAATTCTTTCATACCAACTGGACCGGGCACGGCGGCACCGTGGCTTCGGGGCAGTACAATGTTTAGTCGAGTGGGCCGCGGATCAACGCGGATGAACACGGATTTGGGTTGTGGGTGGAGCGGTTCTTGGCTCCGGAAATACGGCGTGGGGTGGATAGATGGTGGTGAAAAGACCCCTCACCCGTCCGTCGGTCGCAAGACCCGTCCACCGACGGGCTGACGGACACCCTCTCGTCGCCGCGGCGACAGAGGGCAATTGTTTGTGCGCGAGGGGTCGCGCGCCAGGCCTTGCGGCGGTCCCGCCGCGAAATATACTTTTCCTTCTCCGAGGGGAGAAGGTGGCTGAGGGACGAAGACGGATGAGGGGTAACTTTTAGGCCTCTTCCGTCCTGCAAAAAAAATGCCCTAAGAGAGAGATCTATACCATGAAATACGGACTCGAAGTTCCTGCTTCCGGCTCTCTGGATTTCCTCTCCCTCGGCGCGCTTGTTCACCGCCTTGACCCGGGAATCATTCCGTTCCGCAAGGCGACCGAGTGCAAGGGTTCACGTCAGCGGCGGCGAATTCAATTGTGCCGCCAATCTCTCCGACTGCTTCCGTATGAAAACCGGCATAGCCACGGCCATGGTGGATTATCCCATCGGCAACCTCATCGCCGAGCGCGTGCGCGCCATGGGGGTCACACCCTTCTACAAACACTTCAAGCACAATGGTGTGAATGGGCCCAACATGGCGACGGTGTATAGCGACCGCGGATTCGGCGTGCGCCCGCCGGTCATCTTTTACAACCGCGCAAACGAAGCCGGAGCGCAGCTCAAGCCCGGCGATTTTGGCTGGAAGGACATTTTTTTTGCCGGCGTGCGCTGGTTTCACGGCAGTCTCGCCGCACCCAAACAACAACCGCCTCGCCCAAATCCCGCAACAAAGACCGTCGGCAAATCACACCACCATGCCAACCCCCACCACCACTCAACCCCAACGCATCAACCACTAACCGTCGCCACCGACCCCACACAATTATCGCGCGTCAAAAGAACTCCAAACAAACCCCCTCTAGGCACCGCAACGTCTACCAAACAGACCACAAATTCGTCGATTCACCCC
>CAVTDA010000042.1:0-58946 GCA_963733285.1 uncultured Acidobacteriota bacterium | reverse complement strand
CTCCCTTCCCCAATGTACGACCCTTTTCTCACGGAGTCGCATCACAAGCTGAAGAAGGACGCGCCATCGGGCACGGCACTTGAAATCGCGCGCCAGATTCAACCTTATCTGGTGGATCGTGATATTCCCGTGGCCAGCGTGCGCGCCGGTTACATCCCGGGAACGCACGAACTGGGCTTTGATTCCGAAGCCGATTCCATTGTTCTGACGCACACCGCGCGCGGCCGCCAGGGCTTTGCCGAAGGCGCCCTTTACGCCGCCCGCTGGATTGTGGGAAAGAAAGGCTTCTACAGCTTCTCCGAAGTTCTGGAGCGGGAGGGGGAAGCTGACGGGAAAGAAGCAATTAAGAATTAAAAATTAAGAATTCAAACTGAGCACTTTGTATGATGCTTATCGGTGTGGAGCTTGAAACTTTAACGTGCTTCAATCTGCTGCTTTAAATTCTTAATTTTTAATTCCTAATTGATTTTGTTCGCCGTTGGAGGTTGTTATGGGTTTGGAAATTCGCGGTTGCGGCACAGCCCTTGTTACGCCCTTTCGCCAGGACGGGTCAGTGGATGAACCCGCGCTGCGCAAGCTGGTTCAATTTCAGCTTCGCGAGGGCATCGACTTTCTTGTGCCTTGTGGGACGACCGGAGAAACTCCCTCCCTCGAGCACGGCGAATACCTTGGCGTAATCCGCCTGGTGCTGGACGAGGCGAAAGGGAAGGTTCCCGTCATAGCGGGTGCGGGCGGAAATAACACCAGGAAGGTTTGCGAGTTGGCCGTTCAAGTCGAGGAACTGGGTGTTCAGGGAATTCTCTGAGTCGCGCCCTATTACAACAAGCCGACGCAGGAAGGTTTGTACCAGCACTTCAAGGCCATTGCTGATTCCACCGATCTGCCCGTGATTCTTTACAACGTGCCGGGACGTACTGCCTCGAACATCGAGCCCGCCACGGCCGGCCGCCTTGCGCAGATTTCGAACATCATCGGAATCAAAGAGGCCTCCGGAAGCATTGTGCAGCAGATGGAAGTATTGAATGCGGTGCCGCCCAGGTTCCATGTAATCTCCGGTGACGACGCATTCACTTTGCCGTTAATTGCGGTGGGTGGCGTTGGAGTGATCTCGGTGGTATCGAATGAAATCCCCGGCCCCATGGCAAAGCTGACTCACCTTGCGCTGGAAGGGAAACTCGATGAGGCGCGGAAATTAAACGCGCAATTGCTGCCCCTGATGCAGATCAATTTTATTGAAACGAATCCCATCCCCGTCAAGGCGGCGCTCGCCATGATGGGCATGATCGAGGAAGTCTACCGCCTGCCCATGGTCCCCATGCGGCCTGAGAATCGCGCCAAGCTGGAGAAGGTTCTCGCCACGCAAGGATTGCTCTCCAAGAGCGCCGCCGTCTGATTTATCCTTCCGTTTGATTTTGCCGCAACTCGCTCCGCGGGGATGTTCATGAACAACTTCGTCTGACTCGCCAACAGCCTTGGGCTAAGGGATCAACTCGCTCCCCCCTGCCTCTGCGTGAATGTGATTGACTTCGTTTAAAATCTTAATATAATCAATCACGACCGAGCATAAGGATTTCTCCCCATGGCAGGCTCTAAATCCCGGGATCTGGCGCCGAAACGGCTGGAAGAGCTGCGCAGCATCCTCGGCCAGGACCGCGTGGTTCGCGTCGAGGAACTCACCGGTCAGCTTGGGGTCTCCGCGGCCACTATCCGCCGCGACCTCGGCGAGCTGGAAAAATTGGGCGAAGTCCGGCGCGTTTACGGCGGGGCCGTCAGCACCGGGGGGCGTCTTGACGAACCCTTGTTTGACGACAAGACCTCGGTGGCAGCGGGGGAGAAGCGACGCATTGCGGTGGCCGCGGCGAGCCGAGTGGCTCCCAACGACACCATTTATCTGGACGGCGGCAGCACTATCCTTGAACTCGCTCGGTTGCTGAAGGACCGGTCCAATATCACCATCGTTACAAATTCACTGCGGGCTGCGGTGGAGCTTGCAGGTCGCGGTCCACGTCTGATTCTGGTGGGAGGCGAGTTGCGGCGACTGGCGCAGACCACGGTGGGGCCACTGACACGGTTCATGATTCAGGAACTTCACGTCGATAAGGCCTTTATGGGAACTATCGGCCTAAGCCTGGAAGAGGGCCTCACCACCACGGATCCCACCGAGGCTTACACGAAAGAATTGATCATGGAGCATGCGCGCGAAGTGATTCTGCTGGCGGACAGCAGCAAGGCGCACAAGATTTCGTTCACACGCGCCGGACGGTTCGAAAAGGTCCACATGCTCATCACTGATGATAGGATCGATCGAAAGCTCTGCAAGGAAATGCGCAAGCGCGGAACGGAAGTCGTGCTGGTATAAGCAAGAAGGATTGAACTGAGAATGAACGAAGAACTCCCTAGCTGGTTACTGTTTCCAACGGAGAGAAAATGGCGCCTGCTTATTTACAAGATTCGAGACCTGATTTTGCCCCCTTTGAGATTAATTGCGGAACCATTCCCGCGTTTCGCTATCGGGGAAACCTGAAGAGCGAACTCGCGCTGGGGACGATCGATGGTCCCCGCGCGATCAGCCTTCTGGAAGACATGCTGATCATTCGCGAGATGGAGGAGATGATCGTCACCGTGCGTTCCGGCGCCTATGAGCCGCTGACGGGGTTCAACTATCGCGGACCCACGCACGTTTCGATTGGGCAGGAAGGCGCATCCGTCGGCGCGTGCATCGCTCATCCTGAAGGACCATATCACCAGCACGCACCGCGGACACGGGGACAGCATGGCGCGGGGTTGTTGCGCAATTCGCGAAATGGACATCGGCCGTTTGAAGCAGCGCGTTCCCGTCTCCGCCGCCACCGAGTCACGACGAGCTTCTCGAACAGGCCCTCGAAGATCATGTTTATCGGACCATCGCGGAACTATTCGGCAAGGAAGATGGTTACTGCCGTGGACGCGGCGGCAGCATGCACATCGCCGACTTTACGATTGGCCACCTTGGAGCCAACGCCATCGTCGGCGGCGGCGTGCCGATTGCCACCGGCGCGGCCATGGCGGGACGCTACCTTCGGGATGGAAGCGTGGTCTGCTGTTTCGCGGGTGATGGAGCCTATTGCAACGGCGTGGTACTGGAGGCGCTCAATTGGGCCTCCCAGGTGCAATTCACCAACGAAATGGCGGGCGGACGGGCGTTTGGCATTCCCATCATCTTCTTCGTCCTGAACAATCACTACGCCATGACCGGCCGCTCCGATAACGAAGTGATGGGCGTCAGCCACGTGGCGCAGCGCGCGGCCGGATTTGCCGACAACCGCATGCACGCGGAGATCATCAACGGCATGGACGTCATGGCCACGCGCGATGCCGTCAGCGGGCGGCGCAGGGCTGCCGCGAGGGCAAGGGGCCCTACTTCCTCGATGTGGATACCTATCGCTACTTCGGCCATTCGCTGAGCGATCCGCGCAATGAATATCGCACGCGCGACGAAGAGACGGCGTGGAAGGCGGCCGATCCCATCGCCACGTTCGAGAAGCAGCTCATCGAGAGTGGTGTTTTGGACCAGCCGGGAATCGACGCGGTGAAGAAGCGCGTGAAGGATCGCAATGCGCGCGCGGCCGTCCGTGCGGCGCAGGCTGCCGATCCTCCACCCGCCGACGTGATCAAGTACATGTACACCGACACGACCTCGGAGAAGGTTCCGGCGGAGTTCTCGAAGGTGACGGTGCTGGACGCCCTTCCGCCCATCAAGCGCGTCAATGGAGAGATCGTCTATCGCGATGCCATCAAGGAAGCGGTGATTGAAGAGATGCGGCGTGATTCGCGCGTCATCTTCTACGGCGAGGACGTGGCGGAGTACGGTGGGGCCTTTAAGCTCTCCAAAGGATTGCTCGAAATGTTCGGCCGCGCGCGGGTCTTCAATACACCGATTTCCGAGGCGTGCATCTGCGGCACCGCCGTTGGCGCGGCCATGGTCGGTCTGCGGCCCATTGTGGAATTGATGTACATGGACTTCCTGCTGATGGCCGGCGACCAAGTCGGAAATCAGGCGGCGAAATGGCACTACATGTCGGGCGCGCACGCCGAAGTCCCGATGGTTCTCCGCGTCTCGGTGGGCGCGGGCAAGGGGTATGGCGGCCAGCACTCGCAGACGCTCGAGTCGACGGTCGTGCATGTCCCGGGACTTTACGTGGTCTATCCCTCGACGGCGTACGACGCGAAGGGCTTGATGAAGTCCGCCATTCGCGACAACAACCCCATTATGTTCGTGGAGTCGCAGGGTCTCTACAGCGAGAAGGGGCCCGTGCCTGAAGAGGAGTATCTGATTCCCCTGGGTGTGGCCGATGTGAAGCGCGTGGGCAGCGACCTCACCTTCGTGGCTTACGGTCCCGCAGTTCCGCTGGTTCTGAAAGCCGCCGCGCAGTTGCAGGCGGAATCCGGCGTCAGCGCCGAGGTGATTGACCTGCGCTGCCTCGTGCCGCTGGATATTGAAACCGTGCTGCAATCCGTGCAAAAGACCGGGCGCTGCGTGGTAGTAAGCCAGGCCGTGAGCATGGGGAGTTTTACCGGCGAAGTTGCCTCCACCATTCAGCACCGGGCTTTTGATTTTCTCGATGCGCCCGTGGTGAGAGTGGGAGCGCAAAACGGCATCGCCCCGCAATCCCACGTCCTGGAATCTGTTTTCTATCCCCGCGTGGAAGATATCGTCGTGGCGGCGAAATCGATTTTGTAAGGCGAATCTAGAAGCGAGGAGTCAGAAGTTAGGATTTTCGAAACTCCGTTTCGACCTTATTCGCTCGCGAGGTGGCTCGAAAATTGATGGAGTGAATTCCAACTTCTAGCTCCTATTTTTCAATTTCTGCGTACTCAAGGAAATATCGGTATGGTTAAAGCTGTGATCATGCCCAAGTTGGGGCAATCGGAAGAGACGGTTAAGATCGTCAAATGGCGCAAGCAGTTGGGAGAAACCATCGCCAAGGGCGACATCATTTTTGAAATCGAGACCGACAAAGCGGTGCTCGAAGTCGAGAGTTTTTACGAAGGCACCCTGCTGAAGATTGTTGCCGGGGAAGGCGTCACCGTTCCGGTGCAGACGACGGTTGCTTTCGTTGGCGACCCCGGCGAGCCCGTTCCGGATGTGGCGCCCGCTCCCGTTCCTGAGAAAAAGGCCGCGCCTGCCGCCGCTCCAGTCCCGACTCAGCCCAGCGCAGCGGTCGAGCGCAAGACAATTCCCGCGCCCTCTGCTCCTGCCTCATTTGCTGCCGCATCAGCGCCGGCCGAGCCGGAAGTTTTCCGCATCAGCCCGCGCGCGGCCAAGCTGGCCAAAGAGTCAGTAATCGACCCGAAGCCGATTGCGGGCACTGGTCCCAGCGGACGCATTGTTGAAAAGGACGTAAGGGCCTATCTCGAAGCAAAGGGCTACGGCCGGATTCGCATCACACCCACGGCCAAGAAGCTGGCAGCGCGCGAAGGTATCGACTTGCTGACTCTCGCGCCAAAAGAGGATGGCACCCAGATCTCGGTGGCGGATATCGAAACGCTGCTGGCCGAGCGGCCCAAGCCCCTGTCGCGGATGCGTCTGATCATCGCGCAGCGGCTGACCGAGAGCTTTACCCACGCGCCGCACTTCTTCGTGACCGTGGCGGCGGATGTGACCGAACTCGAGTCCTGGCGCGCGGAGCTGAAGGCGCATGGTGCTTCATTTACGCTGACGGATTTTGTGGTGAAAGCCGTCGCACTTGCTTTGGAACAATTTCCCGCCGTCAACGGCGTTTCCGACGGCAAGACAGTTCGCGAGCGCAGCAGGATCCACATCGGCCTCGCGGTGGCACTGGAGCAGGGACTCGTCGTGCCGGTGATTCGCAATGCCAACGAACTGACGGTGGCGGAAATTCACACTCAGGCGCAAGAGTTGACGGCGAAGGCGCGCTCCGGCCAACTGACTCCGGCGGAGATGGCGGGCAGCACGTTTACGATTTCCAATTTGGGCATGATGGATGTCGAAAATTTTACCGCCATCATCAATCCCGGTGAGAGCGCGATTCTGGCGGTGGCCAGCGGGGTCAAGCAGCCCGTGGTGCGCAACGACCAGGTGGTAATCCGCACCATCATGAAGATGACGCTTTCCAGCGACCATCGCCTGATTGACGGGGCGCTGGCGGCTCGTTTTGCGAACGCAATTCGAAAATTTCTTGAGGAGAAAAACCTGTGGCAGCGTTTGACATCGTGGTGATTGGCGCCGGACCGGGTGGTTATCCCGCGGCGATTCGTGCGGCGCAGTTGGGCGCGTCCGTGGCCCTAGTGGAAAAGGAAGAGATGGGGGGCACGTGCCTCAACTGGGGCTGCGTTCCGACCAAGACCTTGATCGCCTCCTCGGAGCTGTTGGCGCGCATCAAGACCGCAAGCGCCATGGACTGCGCGTCGAGAACGCGTCGTTCGATTATGCGGTGATGTCGGACCGCAAGGACCAGGTGATCCAAAAACTACGAAACGGTATCAAGTCGCTGCTGAAGGCCAACGGGGTGACTGTGTTTCAGGGCAGCGCATCGTTTCAATCGCGCAACAAAATTCTGGTTGAGCCCTCGACTCCCGGCGGTGAGCCAACCGTGCTAAGCGCCGGCAAGACGATCATTTCCACAGGTACTGCGTCCGCCATGCCGGGCTTTCTGCCCAAGCATGAGCGCATAGTTGAAAGCCGTGGCTTCCTGAATCTCCGTGCCCTGCCCGTAACCGTCCTGGTTCTTGGTGGAGGCATCATCGGCTGCGAGTTTGCCTGCATGTTGGCTCAACTGGGCGTGAAGGTGACGGTGGTGGAGCTGCTGGAAGATATCATCACCGTCATCGATGCCGACGTTCGCCGCGAACTGCGCCGCCATATGGAAAAATCGCTCGGTATTCGCATCCTGACCGGCGTGACGCTGGAGGAGATCGCTGCCGACGATAAAGGCGTGCGTGGACGCGCCGGGCAGGAAAAACTGGAAGCGGGTCTGCTGCTCGTCGCTCTGGGCCGCAAGCCCGCCACGAGTTCATTGAAGCTGGAGAATGCCGGGCTCACTCCGAACGAGCGCGGATTCCTCCCTGTCGACGCTTATGGCCGCACCAGCGTTGCCACGGTTTACGCTGTGGGTGACGTGACGGGCGGGCCGCTGCTCGCTCACGTCGCAACCGCGCAGGGAATCGTTGCCGCGGAAAACGCTTGTGGCCACTCTCATCGCAAGAATGAAACGCTGGTTCCCAATTGCATCTTCACCACGCCCGAGATTGGAAGTGTGGGGCTCGGTGAGCAGGAGGCACAGCAGCAGGGTAGGAAGATCAAGACCGGGAAGTATCCGTTCGCCGCGCTTGGCAAGGCCATGGCGATTGGTGACACGACCGGCTTCGTAAAATGGGTTGCGGACGCGGAAACCAATCAGCTCCTGGGCGCGCACGCCGTCGGCCCGCACGCGACGGACATCATCGCCGAAGCGGCCGTGGCCATTCGCGCCGAGTTGACCGCCGCCGACCTCGGACACACGATCCACGCGCATCCCACGCTGGCCGAAGCCTGGATGGAAGCCGCCCACGTGCTGATGGGCGAACCGATTCACTCCGCGCCACCGCGCAAATCGTCGTAGGGCCTGGGCTTGCTTTTCTGTATCAAGACATCGCTTGCCCTGCCCTCGCGGGGCGGGTGGACGACCGCCCTGTTGTTCCAGATTTCATCAACAAACTTCTGACTCGGGATAATGGCCGCAGGTTTCGCTTAAACCCTCTTATCTCTCGTTATAGAATCAAGCAGCGCCGGGCGCCCTGGACGTCCCGGCATGGTTATGGAACTCCTCAAAAGGCTGCTCCAAAAGCTGCTGAACGGCGATCGTTACTGGCTGACGCGGTTGGTTCTTCAGCGCGGCATGGCGCTGGTGTATCTCATCGCCTTCATCATTATCATCCAACAATTCAAGCCATTGCTGGGCGAGCACGGATTGTTGCCCGTGCCTCGCTACTTGGAGCAAATTCGGCTTCATCGACTCACCCAGCCTGTTTTTCTGGTTTCCTCGGGATTTTGCTTTTGATCTCCTCGGCTGGGTGGGCATCGCTCTTTCACTCCTCGCGCTATCCGGCCTCCCGGAACGGTTCGGCAATTGGACCTCAGCCGCAACGTGGTTTCTTCTCTGGATGATTTACCTTTCCTACGTCAACGTCGGGCAGATTTTTTATGGCTTTGGTTGGGAGATGCTTCTGCTCGAAGCCGGATTCCTCGCGATCTTCCTTGGCGGCCGAACGACAACACCACCGCGCCTGGTGATCCTTGCGTACCAGTGGCTTTTGTTCCGGCTGATGTTTGGCGCGGGGCTCATCAAGCTGCGCGGCGATCCTTGCTGGCGCGACCTCACCTGCCTCGACTATTTCTACGAAACCCAGCCCATGCCGAATCCCTTGAGCTGGTATTTTCATTGGCAACCGGAATGGTTCCACAAGCTCTCGGTTCTCTTCAATCATTTCGCCGAGCTGGTGCTGCCATTCGCCTATTTCGCACCGATGCCGGTGAGCGGTGCGGCGGGCCTCGCGACGCTGTTCTTTCATGGATGGCTCTTCGCCAGCGGCAATTTCGCCTTTCTTGGATTTCTGACCATGGTGATCTCGCTCAGCACGATTGGCGATGCCTGGTGGAGCAAAATCCTGCGAATCAAGCCGCCGGCATTGAAGCCGCCGGGACGTGCGCATTCCTACCTTCTCATCGCGCTGGGAATCGGCGTCGTGGTGTTGAGCTTTAACCCTGTTCTGAACATGCTCTCCCCCGGTCAGGAGATGAACGCATCCTTCGAGCCGCTTCACCTGGTAAACACGTACGGCGCGTTTGGCAGCATTACACGTCCGCGTTACGAAGTGATTATCGAAGGCACGGACGATGCGGTGGTGACCGACGATGCGCATTGGCGCGAGTATGAATTCATTGGCAAGCCGGGTGACGTGAACCACACTCCGCCGCAGATCGCGCCCTACCATTTGCGGCTCGATTGGCTGATGTGGTTTGCAGCCTTCGCGTCGCCGCAGGAGCATCCCTGGTTCATCAGCCTGCTCGGAAGGCTTTTGGAGAACGACCGGCCGACGCTTGGGCTGATTCGCTATAACCCCTTCCCGAATAAGCCGCCGAAATACGTTCGCGCGCTGCTCTACGAATATCACTTCACCACCCCTGAGGAACGGCGAAGGACTGGCGCGATCTGGACGCGAAATCTGACGGGGATTTATTTTCCCGCGGTGTCACTTGACGACGAAGCCTTTCGCCAAATTTTCAACCAAATCGCCGGCCCCTAACTCGGCGCGACATTCTTTCCTGTATGACGATTCGGGCGCGTCCGGACGCCTATGAATTGGATTACAATATGGCGCGTCGCTGTCACCATGAAGTGGCAATGGACAAACTGGGAAAGGGAATCATTCCAAATGCCTCTTATTTCGATGAAGGAGATGTTGGAGGACGCGCGCCGGCGCGGCTATGCGGCGTGCTACTGCGAGTCGTGGAATCTGGAGTCGTTGCAAGGAACCGTGGAAGCGGCGGAGGCGGAGAAGTCTCCCATTATTGTGGGATTTAATGGGGGCTTTCTGCTCAAGTCGGGGCAGCGGAGTCACGAGCAGTTGGGTTACTACGCGTCACTGCGGGCGGCACTGGGCAAGGCAACGGTTCCGGTAACGTTTTTGTTGAATGAATCGGACAGTTTCGAGCAGATCGTGCAGGCAATCGACTACGGCTTCGACGCCGTCATGCCGGAGAACGAAGATTTGCCAAGGGACGTTTATCTGCAATTGGTCAAGAAGGTCGTGGCGAAGGCGCACGCCAAAGGCGTCACGGTCGAGGCGCAAGTGGGCCACCTGGCTGATGCCTCCGGAGGCACCGAGGCTCAACCGACTGATCCGGAAGACGCGCGAACGTTTGTGAAAGAGACCCAGATCGATGCGCTGGGTGTGGCCGTGGGAAACGTTCACATTCTCACTTCCGGCAAGCGCAGCCTCGACCTCTCGGCGCTGAAACAGATTCAGGCCGCCGTGGATATTCCCCTTGTGCTGCACGGGGGCACGGGAATTCCTCTGGAACTTGCGCTTCAGTGCATCGAGCTTGGCGTTGCCAAAGTAAATTTCGGCACCGGCCTGAAACAAGCCTACCTCGCGGCGGTGAGGGAAAACCTTGGCCACTATAAGGAGCCCATGAGCCCGCATCCGTTCCTGGGAATGGGTGGCGAGCACGATATCTTGATCGCCGGACGCGCCGCGGTGAAGGCGGAAGTGGCGAAATTGCTCCGGGCATTTCGCTCTTCGGGCAAGGCTTTTTGAAGAACTTGCTCGAGACCCCATCGTCGGGTCACGGATTACCAAAAGACTCTATGTTGATGAATGTTCTCAGCTTCATATCCATTCGTGCCCGGCAATTACTTTCGCACCACATGTATGTTAAGAACAAGGTCGATACGAGCTTTATCGAACAGCACCTTGGATAAGAATTTAATATTTAAAATTTAATATTGAATATTGGACAAATGGAAAAACGATTGCGGTTTCAGCAGGCTCGTAACGGCTGCATAGAACATAAGATGACAAACTAAGCGAGCAGAGTCAGCGATAAACGAAATACACTGTCATAAATATTAAATATTCAATTTACCTATTCAATTATGACTGATATTCCAAATAATTTTTTAGGCCTTGAATCGGAATTCAAGCAGCTTAGATACCTCGCGGTACGTAGTCCTGCCGATAACCCTATGACGCGACGGCAAGCTATTTAAAAGGCACGGTGAACGGGCCTCGGGCAATTATATCGGCCTCGCAGCAGAGTTGAATTCTTTTGACGAGAGATTCTCCTCGATGAATTCTATTCAGGCCGGTATATATCCGGCCGAGGCCGTCAGGTGCGAAGGAGGCAGTGCAGAGGAATTGCAGGATAGAATCGCTGCGGCGGCGAGCAACTTATGTACAGGCGTATAAATTTCTGCTTTCACTGGGAGGCGAACATTCGGTAACGCCTGCTCTTGCAAAAACAGTCAGGCAGGCGATTCGACAATCTTTCAGTTCTTCATATCGACGCACACGCCGATCTGCGTGAGGAATATCATGGCACAAAATACAGCCATGCCTGTGCGATGCGGCGGATATACGATATGAATATTCCGGTGGTGCATGTGGGGATACGCAAGCTTTGATAAAGACCAGCATGATTTTTATTGTCAAGAATAAGATAAAAGATATTCAGCCCCGTTGCGATTGCACGTAAAACTGATCGGATCAAAGATGTGCTCGGCGGCCTTACGGATAATAAGTGTATATCAGCCTTGATATTGACGGGCCTTTGACCCCGCATACGCACCGGCACCGGCACCCGGAACCCGGCGGCCTGACCTATCAGCAGGTTGTAGATTTGATCTCGCCATCGGCAAAACCCGCCGCATCGTCGGCGCCAGACATCGTCGAAGTAATCCCGAACCTCCCCGGCGTGGTAACGGAATTCTTAGCCGCACGATTAGCATACAAAATCATCGCCGCCGCACAATTGAAAGACTGAGAACTTTATTTTTCAGCAAAAAAATTGGGAAATCATTAAAATTTTATAATAAATTTGATAGATTAATGATTTCGAACTTTTTACTACATTAAGTAGTAATATATTCACACTGACCAAAGGTTGGGTGAGAATTCAGAATTTAAAGTACAGATTCAAAATTATTGTGGGTAATCCGCGGAAGACAGGGATAACTATTTTCTTTATCAGTTTACCCCGTTCCATCGCTTATAGCGAGCGAGAAATGGGTATAGATTAGCTAAATAGTAGGATAGCCCATCAAGTAAATGATGACTGCTATCATAAACTAAGTTTTCTGAGTGGGTCTACCGAGTTTTTTGGGCACATTTTGCTGTCCTTAAAAGTCGTTTCTCAGTACTAAGAGGATGGCAAGGAGATTGTGGATTGTCAAATAGGTTTGTCTAACCATTTGTCTAATTAGTTGCTTTTTAGCCAAAACTTCAATACGGGGCGACTGTCACTCGTTTGAACCGCTACTTAATGCATTTCTCGACATCCTTACGAATAAATAGCACCAAACTTCAGGTAATACAAAGAACTTTGCCGGAAAAAAATATGCATAAATTTTGCCGGAGAATCCCTATGCAAATTGAGACTATATTTTATAGGTTCTGATTACTCTACAGATGAATTCATTCGATGCGAATCAATAGAATTATTAACTTTTCTGATTTTTGGAGGTCAGCAAAAATGGAAGCTAGAAAATGAAAAAGCTTTTTCTGAAACCCAATGAGGTTGCAAAAACCCTATCGATCTGTCCCGAGAAAGTATTTGGACGCTCACGAGGCAAGGGAAAATCCAGTGTGTACACGTAAACCGTTCGGTTTCGCTACGATATCCGCGGGATATTGTGAATTTATTAACAATCAGAAAAAACAGGCAAGCTGAACCAATTAAGGCCGAGCATAATTGTCAGCCGTTTGTCCTGAAGGAGGTTAAATACTGATGGCAAGTATCACAAACTGCTCCGATGGCAAAAAAGCGATCCAATTTACTGCACCAACGGCAAGCGAAAAACAATTCGCCTTGGCGAAGTTCCACAGCGTATTGCAGACTTTATCAAATTTCGAATTGAAGCTTTACTCAGTTATATTATTGCAGGCTGTCCGCCGGATGCTGAGTATGAGCAAGATGGATCGGCTCTTTAGATGAAGTTA
Source organism: uncultured Acidobacteriota bacterium (assembly GCA_963733285.1). Classification (GTDB taxonomy): domain Bacteria; phylum Acidobacteriota; class Terriglobia; order UBA7540; family UBA7540; genus Bog-366. The sequence continues at coordinate 46,247 of CAVTDA010000042.1, read as the reverse complement.
TGTTAGCCCAAACTCAGCAAAGTCAGAATTAATTAAGAAAACCATGTGGTTACAATCAAAAGCTTCAGTCGAAAGCTATATCCGTTCTCGCACCGACACAAAAGAAGATTGCACGGGGTATATATAAGGATACGCTTAAGAATTTACTTTCGTATTTCGGCGACAATAAAGGTTCTGAGGGATGTGACGCGAGGCAGACACTGTTGTTATTGGAGAATTTTCCTCATCAGCAAGGGGTTATCTGAAAATACGGTACGCCGGCGGTGCGGGGTGGCAAAGCAATTCTTTCGGGCGGCAATGGATAGGGATACTATTGCAAAGAACCCGTTTGATGGTATAAAGGTTACCGTGCAGGCAAACCCATCAAGAATGTATTTTCGTAACCATTGATGAGGCAAAGAAGGTCATGGATGCTTGGTCCTGATTCACAGTGGCGAGTTATCTTTGCGTTGTGCCGATATGGCGGCATGCGGTGCCCTTTTCAGCTTTTGACGCTAAAGTGGACAGACGTAAATTTGGGAAAAAGCCCGAATTACCATACATAGCCCCAAGAACAAGAACGCTATCAGGGTAAGGATATGCGGCAGATCCCGATTTTCCCGGAACTGCGACCTTACTTGCTTGAGGCATTTTGGATCTGGCGAAGCGACAAGTAGGGTGATGTAATAACTTTTCTGCCGCAAGAAAAACACCAACCTGCGGACATGCTTTCAAGCGAATAATCTGTAAAGCCCCTTTGAAACCTTGGCCAAAAACTATTTCAGAATTTACGCAGTAGCCGAGAAACAGAGCTGACAGAGAAATTCCCGCTGCATGTTGTTTGCATGAGCTGGGTAATAGCCAAACGCGCAAACAACATGCAGCGGGAGGATAACTGTTAGCTCTGTTTCTCGGCTACTGCGTAAACTCTGAAATAGTTTTTGGCCAAGGTTTCAAAGGGGCTTTACAGATTATTCGCTTAAAAGCGTGTCCGCAGGTTGGTATTTTTCTTGCGGCAGAAAAGTATAACATAACCCAACTTGTCGCACCGCCATATACGAAATGCCTCAAGCAAGTAAGGTCGCAGTTCCGGGAAAATCGGGATCTTCAGCATATCCTTACCCTGATAGCGTTCTTGTTCTTGGGGCTATGTATGGTAATTCGGGCTTTTTCCCAAATTTACGTCTGTCCACTTTAGCGTCAAAAGCTCAGAAGGGCACCACATGCCGCCATATCGGCACAACGCAAAGATAACTCGCCACTGTGAATGAGGAGCAAGCATCCATGACCTTCTTTGCCTCGTCGATAGGGACGAAAATACATTCTTGATGGGTTTGCCTGCACGGTAACCTTTGTACCATCAAACGGGTTCTTTGCAATAATATCCTTATTCATTGCCGCCCGAAAAAATTGTTTTGCCACCCCGGCGCAGCGTATTTTCAGATAACCCCTTTATAATGAGGAAAATTCTCCAATGGCACCCGTGTCAGCCGCACGTTACATCCCTCAGAACCTTTATTGTCGCCGAAATACGAAAGTAAATTCTTAAGCGTATCCTTGTGTATTCCATGTTCCCTTTTCTTTTGTGTCGGTCCCCAACGGTATAGCTTTCGACCGAAGCTTTTGATTGTAACCACATGGTTTTGAGAAATTAATACCGACTTTGCTGAGTTTTCACTAACATAACTTCATCTAAAGAGCCGATCCATCTCCCTGACACTCAGCATCCGGCGAACAGCCTGCAATAATATAACTGAGTAAAGCTTCAATTCGAAATTTGATAAAGTCTGCAATACGCTGTGGAACTTAGCACAAGGCGAATTGTTTTTCGCTTGCCGTCGGCGTAGTCAATTGGATCGCTTTTTTGCCATCGGAGCAGTTTGTGATACTTGCCATCAGTATTTAACCTCCCGCCGACAAACGGCTGACAATTATGCTCGGCCTTAATTGGTTCAGCTTTCCTGTTTTTTCTGATTGTTAATAAATTCCACAATATCCCGCGGATCACGTAGCGAAACCGAACGGTTTATGCGTACACACGGGATTTTCCCTTGCCTCGTGAGGGGGGGAACATTCCAACAATAGGCTTTTTGCAACCTCATTGGGTTTCAGCAAAAGGTTTTTCATTTTCCAGTTTTATTTTTGTGACCTCCAAAAATCAGAAAAGTTAATAATTCTATTCATTGGCATCAAATGAATTCATATCTAAAGTAATGAGAACCTATAAAATATAGTATACAATTTGCATAGGGATTCTCCGGCAAAATTTATGCATATTTTTTTTTTGCAAAGCTCTTTGTATTACCTGAAGTTCGGTGCTATTTATTCGTAAGGATGTCGAGAAATGCATTAAGTAGCGGTTCAAACGAGTGACAGTCGCCCAGAATTGAAGTTTTGGCTAAAAAGCAACGAATTAGACAAATGGTTAGACAAACCTATTTGACAATCCACAATCTCCTTGCCATCCTCTTAGTACTGAGAAACGACTTTTAAGGACAGCAAAATGTGCCCAAAAAACTCGGTAGAGCCACGCAGAAAACTTAGTTTATGATCGCCCCAGTCATCGACTTGATGGGCTATCCTACGATTCAGCAAAATGATACCCATTTTGCGCTCGCTGCCAGCGATGGAACGGAGTAATTTCATAAAGAAAATAGTTATACCAGTCTTCCGCGGATTCCCCACAACCATTTTTGAATCTGTACGTTAAATTCTGAATTCTCACCCAACCTTTGGTCATGTGAATATATTATTACTTTAATGTAGTAAAAAGTTCGAAATCATTAATAACTTATCAAATTTATTGTAAAATTTCAATGATTTGACACTTTTTTTTGCTGAAAAATAAAGTTCTCAGTCTTTCAAATTGTGCGGCGGCGATGATTTTGTATGCTAATCGTGCGGCTGAGAGACCCGTTTCCACGCCGGGGATTTTCGGGATCCTTCGACGATGTCTACGAGCCGACGATGCGGCGGGTTTTGCCGATGGCGAGTATCAAATCTACAACCTGCTGATAGGTCAGGCCGCCGGGTTCCCAGCATTCCAGGTGCGGGGTCCGTATGCGGGGTCAAAGGCCCGTCACTTTCAAGGCTGATATTCACCGATTATCCGTAAGGCCGCCGACACGTGTTTGATCCAATCAGGCTTATGTGCAATCGCGACGGGGCTAAATCACTGTTATCTTATTCTTGACAATAAAAATCATGCTGGTCTTTATCGAACTTGGCATCCCCACATGCACCACCGGAATATTCATATCGTATATCCGCCGCATCGCACAGCCCCGGCTGTATTTTGTGCCATGATATTCCTCACGCAGATCGGCGTGTGCGTTAATGTGAAGAACTGAAAGATTGTCATATCGCTGCCTGACGGTTTTTACAAGAGCAGGCGTTATTGAATGTTCGCCTCCCAGTGAAAGCAGGAATTTATACGCCTGTACGTAAGGCGCCGCCGCCGCAGCGATTCTGTCCTGTAATTCCTCTGCACTGACTCCTTCGCACTTGACGGTCTCGGCCGTATATATGCCGGCCTGATAGAATTCATCGAGCAGAATCTCGTCAAAGAATTCAACCTGCTGCGAGGCCGATATAATTGCCGAGGCCCGTTTACTGTTCCTTTTAAATAGCTTGCCGTCGCGTCATAGGGTATCGGCAAGACGACGAACCGCGAGTATCTAAGCTGCTGAATTCCGATTCAAGGCCTAAAAAATTATTTGGAATATCAGTCATAATTGAATAGGTAAATTGAATATTTAATATTTATGACAGTGTATTTCGTTTTATCGCTGACTCTGCTCGCTTAGTTTGTCATCTTATGTTCGACGCAGCCGTTACGAGCCGCCGAACAATCGTTTTCCGTTTGTCCAATATTCAATATTAAATTTTAAATATTAAATTCTTATCCAAGGTGCTGTTCGATAAAGCTCGTATCGACCTTGTTCTTAACATACATGTGGTGCGAAAATCCATGCGGGCACGATTCTACACCAAGCTGAGAACATACGTCGACATCGAGCCCTTCGGTAATCCGTGACCCGACGATGGGCTCTCCAGAGAGTACTTCAAGAAGCCTAGCCCGAAGAGCGAAATGCCCGGAGCAATTTCGCCACTTCCGCCTTCACCGCGGCGCGTCCGGCGATCAAGATATCGTGCTCGCCAGCCCATTCCCAGGAACGGATGCGGGCTCATGGGCTCCTTATCATGGCCAAGGTTTTCCCTCACCGCATCAAAGTTTGCACTATTTCAGGCCGGTGCCGAAATTTTACTTTGGCAACGCCAAGCTCGATGTGGTGAAAAACGCAGAGAGTTCCAGAGGATTCCCGTGCCCCCGTGCCAGCGCAATCCTTTTTGATTTTCAGCGCCGAGAGGTCGAGGCTGCGCTTGCCGGAAGTGAGAATGTAAACAGTACTCCACGGAGACGCCCAGCACATCGATCTGGGTCTCTTTCACAAACGTTCGCGCGTCTTCCGGATCAGTCGGTTGAGCCTCGGGTGTCTCCGGAGGCATCAGGCCAGGTGGCCCACTTGCGCCTCGACTGTGACGCCTTTGGCGTGCGCCTTCGCCACGACCTTCTTGACCAATTGCAGATAAAACGTCCCTTCGCGATACTTTTCGTTCTCCGGCATGACTACGTCGAAGCCGTAATCGATTGCCTGCGCGATCTGCTCGAAACTGTCCTATTCATTCAACAAAAACGTTACCGGAACCGTTGCCTTGCCCGTGCCGCCCGCAGTGACGCGTAGTAACCCAACTGCTGCGTGACTCCGCTGCCCCGACTTGAGCAGAAAGCCTCCATTAAATCCCACAATAATGGGAGACTTCTCCCACTCCGCCGCTTCCCGGTTCCTTGCAATGATTCCAGATTCCAAGACTCGCAGTAGCACGCCGCGTCACCGCGCCTATCAGCGTCTTCCAACATCTCCTTCATCGAAATCAAGAGGCATTTGGAATTATTCCCTTTCCCAGTTTGTCCATTGCCACTTCATGGTGACAGCGACGCGCCATATTGTAATCCGATTCAGATGAGTCTGGACGCGTCCCCAACCGGTGGTGAAAGATTGTCGCGCCAAAATCAGGTGATTTCGTTGAAAATTTGGCGGAAGGCTTCGTTGTCAAGTGACACCGCGGGAAAATAAACCCCGGGAGTTTCGCCTCCAGATCGCTCCCGTCCGCGCCGTTCCTCGGGAGTGGTGAAGTGATATTCGTAGAGCAGGGCGCGAACATATTTCGGCGGCTTTCGGGAAAGGGATTGTAGCGAAAAAGTCCCAAGCGCGGCCGGTCATTCTCCAAAAGCTTCCCGAGCAGGCTGATGAACCAAGGATGTTCCTGCGGCGAGGAGAAGCGGCAAACCACATCAGCCAGTCAAGCCGCAGATGGTAGGGCGCGATCTGCGGGGGTGTGTGGTTCACGTCACCGGGCTTGCCGATGAATTCGTATTCGCGCCAGCGGGTGTCGTCGGTCACCCCCGCTTCATCGGTCCTTCGACGATCACTTGTAACGCGGCCGGGTGATGCTGCCAAAGCGCCGTAAGTATTCACCAGGTGCAGCGGCTCAAAGGAGGCGTTCATTTCCTGCCCGGGGGAGAGCATGTTCCGCACGGGATAGAGACTCAACGCCGCCACGCCGATTCCCAGCGCGATAAGAAGGTAGGACGCACGTCCGGGCGGCGTCAACGCCGGCGGCTTAATGCGCAGGATGTGCTTCAACCACGCATCGCCGATGGTGCTGAGGGCGATACCATGGTCAGAAACCCAAGGAAGGCAAAGTTGCCGCTGGCGAAAAGCCAGCCATGGAAAAACAACGTCACCAGCCCCGCCACCGCGCTCACCGGCATCGGTGCGAAATAAGCGAAGGGAACCACCAGCTCAGTGAAATGGTTAAAGAGCACGCAAAGCTTGTGAAACCATTCCGGCTGCCAATGGAAATACCAACTCAAGGGATTCGGCATGGGCTGGGTTTCGTAGAAATAGTCGAGGCAGGTCAGGTCGCGCCAGCAACTATCGCCGCGCAGCTTGATGAGCCCGGCGCCAAACATCAGCCGGAACAAACAGCCACTGGTACAGCAAGGATGACCAGACGCGGCGGTGTGGTCTTTCGGCAGCCCAGAAAAATCGCCAGGAATCCGGCTTCCAGCAGAAGCATCTTCCCAGCCGAAACCGTAAAAATCTGTCCGACGTTGACATAAGAGAGGTAGATGACCCAAAGGAACCACGTTGCGGCGGAGACCAATTGCCGAACCTCTCCGAAAAACCGGAAAGGGCGAAGATGAGAGGATGCCCACCCAGCCGAAAAAATCAAAAGCAAAATCCCTGGGAAACCAGAAGAAGATGCTGGGCGAATCATGAAACTGATTTGCTCCACGTAACGTGGCACGGGCAAAAGTCCGTGCTCGCCCAGCAGCGGCTTGAACTGGTGGATGACCGCGATGAAGGCGATGAGATACGCCAGCGCCAGGCCGCGTTGAAGCACCAATCGCGTGAGCAGTAATGATCGCCGTTCAGCAGCTTTTGGAGCGGCCTTAAGAGGAGTTCCATAACCATACCGGGACGTCCAGGGCACCCGGCGCTCTTTGATTCTATAACGAGAGAATAAGAGGGTTTAAGCGAAACCTGCGGCCATTATCCCGAGTCAGAAGTTTGTTGATGAAATCTGGAACAACAGGGCGGTCGTCCACCCGCCCCGCGAGGGCAGGGCAAGCGATGCTCGATACAGAAAAGCAAGCCCAGGCCCTACGACGATTTGCGCGGTGGCGCGGAGTGAATCGGTTCGCCCATCAGCACGTGGGCGGCTTCATCCAGGCTTCGGCCAGCGTGGGATGCGAGTGGATCGTGTGTCCGAGGTCGGCGGCGGTCAACTCGGCGCGAATGGCCACGGCCGCTTCGGCGATGATGTCCGTCGCGTGCGGGCCGACGGCGTGCGCGCCCAGGAACTGATTGGTTTCCGCGTCCGCAACCCACTTTACGAAGCCGGACGTGTCACCAATCGCCATCGCCTTGCCAAGCGCGGTGAAGGGATACTTCCCGGTCTTGATTTTCCGACCCTGTTGCTGAGCCTCTTGTTCACCGAGCCCCACACTTCCAATCTCGGGCGTGGTGAAGACGCAATTGGAATTAGCGTTTCATTCTTGCGATGAGTGGCCACAAGCGTTTTCCCGGCAACGATTCCCTGCGCGGTTGCGACGTGAGCGAGCAGCGGCCCGCCCGCAGTCTCCGACGGCGTAAACCGTGGCAACGCTGGTGCGGCCATAACCGTCGACGGGGAGGGATCCGCGCTCCTTCGGAGTGAGCCCGGCATTCTCGAGTTTCAACGAACTCGTGGCGGGCTTGGGCCCAGAGCGACGAGCAACAGATCCGCTTCCACTTTTTCCTGCCAAGCGCGCCCACGCACGCCTTTATCGTCGGCAGCGATCTCTTCCAGCGTCACGCCGGCCAGGATGCGAATACCGAGCGATTTTTCCATATGACGGCGCAGTTCGCGGCGGACGTCGGCATCGATGACCGTGATGATATCTTTCAACAGCTCCACGACCGTCACCTTCACGCCCACTGAGCCAACATGCAAGCAAATTCGCAGCCGATGATGCCTCCACCAAGCCCCAGGACGCTTACGGGCAGGGCACGGAGATTCAGGAAGCCACGGCTTTCAACTATGGCTCATATTTGGGCAGAAGCCCGCATGGCGGACGCAGTACCTGTGGAAATGATGTCTTGCCGGCGCTTAGCACGGTTGGCTCACCGCCGGGAGTCGAGGGCTCAACCAGAATTTTGTTGCGCGATTGAAACGATGCGCTGCCCTGAAACACAGTCACCCCGTTGGCCTTTAGCAGCGACTTTATACCGTTTCGTAGTTTTTGGATCACCTGGTCCTTGCGGTCCGACATCACCGCATAATCGAACGACGCGTTCTCGACGCGCAGTCCCATGGCGCTTGCGGTCTTGATGCGCGCCAAAGCTCCGAGGAGGCGATCAAGGTCCTGGTCGGAACGCAGCCCCAGTTGAGGCACGTGCCCCCCATCTCTTTATTTTCCACTGGGGCCACGGACGCGCCCAACTGCGCCGGACAAATGGCCGCGGGATGTGACCCACCCGTGCGGCACGAATCGCCAGCGATACTGCGAAACGCTTCCGCCGGTTTTTTCTCCTCAAGAAATTTTCGAATTGCGTTCGCAAAACGAAAAACCAACGCCCAGTCAATCAGGCGATGGTCGCTAGGAAAACGTCATCTTCATGATGGTGCGGGTTACCACGTTTGGTCGTTGCGCACCACGGGCTGCTTGACCCCGCTCGGCCACCGCCAGAATCGCGCTCTCACCGGGATTGATGATGGCGGTAAAATTTTCGACATCCATCATGCCCAAATTGGAATCGTAAACGTGCTGCCCGCCGTGTCCGCCGGAGTCAGTTGGCCAGAGGGGGTTCGCCGTCAACTCTTGCGCCTGAGTGGGAATTTCCGCCACCGTCAGTTGGTTGGCATTGCGAATCACCGGCACGACGAGTCCCTGCTGCAGTGCCACCGCGAGGCCAATGTGGATCCTGCTGCGCTCGCGAACTGTCTTGCCGTCGGAAAAGGGAACAGTTTACGGCGGGAAATTGTTCCAAAGCAGAGTGCGACGGCTTTCACCACAAAATCCGTCAGCGTAAATGAAGCACCATGCGCCTTCAGGTCCGCGCGCCAGGACTCGAGTTCGGTCACATCCGCCGCCACGGTCACGATGTTGTGCGGCGCGTGGGTAAAGCTCTCGATCTTGCTGCGCGATGATCTGACCTTCCGCGACAGGGGCTTGGGCCCCCTCACCCCCCCCTGTACGATATCCGCCACCGGGATCTGGGTGCCATCCTCTTTTGGCGCGAGTGCCCAGCAAGTCGATACCTTCGCGCGCTTCCGTTCTTGGCCGTGGGTGTGATGCGAATCCGGCCTGCAGCCCTTTTGCTTCGAGATAGGCCCTTTACGTCCTTTTCAACAATGCGTCCGCTGGGACCAGTCCCCACAATCGGCTTCGGGTCGATTATCTTGCTCTTTTGGCCAGCTTGGCCGCGCGCGGTCAGATGCGGGAAAACTTCCGGCTCGGCCGGCGCTGATGCGGCAGCAAATGAGGCCGAAGCAGAGAACAGCGGGAATTGTCTTGCGCTCGACCGCTGCGCTGGGCTGAGTCGGGACTGGAGCGGGGGCGGGCGCAGCCTTTTGTACAGGAACGGGAGCGGGCGCCCAATCCGAAATGGACTAGCCGGGTTAGCCAACGAAAGCAACCGTCGTCTGCACCGGAACGGTGACACCTTCCCCCCGGACAATCTTCGGCCGGGTGCCTTCGTAAAAACTCTCGACTTCGAGCACCGCTTTGTAGGTCTCGATTTCAAAAATGATGTCGCCCTTGGCGATGGTTTCTCCCAACTTCTTGTGGATTTGACGTCTTAACCGTCTCTCTCCGATTGTGGGCATGATCACAGCTTTAACCATACCGATATTTCCTTGAGTACGCAGAAATTGAAAAATAGGAGCTGAGAGGTTGGAATTCACTCCGTCGATTTTTGAGCCACCTCGCCAGCGAATAAGGTCGAAACGGAGTTTCGAAAATCCTAACTTCTGACTCCTCGCTTCTCGTTCCGCCTTACAGAATTGATTTTGCCGCCGCGACAATATCTTCCGCCCGGGGATAAAAAACAGATTCCAGGACGTGGGATTGGGGGGCAATGCCGTTTTTGGCGCCCAGGCGCACGACGGGCGCATCGAGATAATCAAATGCCCGCTGCTGATCGTCGAGGCCACCTCGCCCGTGAAACTACCCATGCTCACGGCCTGGCTCACCACCACGCAGCACCGGTCTTCTCGCACCGATGAGCACCGTTTCAATATCCAGCGGCACCAGGCTGCGGAGGTCAACCACTTCGGCGCTGACGCCGATTCCGCCTGAAGTAGCCGCCGCCTTCAAAGCCTGCGGAACCGCGGGTCCATATGCGACCAGCGTGATGTCGCTGCCCACGCGCTTCACGTCCGCCACGCCGAGGGGTATCAGGTACTCCTCCTGCGGCACGGGCCCCTTCTCGTTGTAGAGCCCCTGCGACTCGACGAACATGACAGGATTGTTGTCGCGAATGGCGGACTTCATCATGCCCTTCGCGTCATAGGCGTGGAAGGATAGACGACGTAGATGCCGGGAATGTGCACGACCGTCGACTCGAGGGTCTGCGAGTGCTGGCCGCCATAGCCTTTGCCCGCGCCCACCGAGACGCGCAGCACCATGGGACCTCCACCTGCGCGCCCGACATGTAGTGCCACTTGGCGGCCTGATTTCCGACTTGGTCGCCCGCCATCAGCAGGAAGTCCATGTACATCAATTCCACAACCGGCCGCAGGCCGATCATGGCCGCGCCCACCGCGGTCCCGCAGATGGCCGCTTCGGAAATCGGGGCATTGAAAACCCGCACGCGGCCGAACGTTTCAGCAATCCTTTGGAGAGCTTGAACGCCCCGCCGTACTCGGCCACGTCTTCGCCGTAGAAGATGACGCGCGAATCGCGCAGCATCTCTTCCATCACCGCTTCCTTGATGGCGTCGCGGTAAGTGATTTCGCCGTTGACGCGCTTGACGGGCGGAAGCGGCGTCCAGAACCTCCACCTTGGAGAACTCCGGCGGCACCTTCTCGACGATGTATCCGTGTACATGTACTTGATCACATCGGCGGGGGGAGGATCGGCCGCTTGGGCCGCGCGCACCGCCGCGCGCGCGTTGCGATCCTTGACGCGCTTTTCAGGCGGCGATGCCCTGCTGGTCCAGAACGCCGCAGTCGAGAAGCTGCTTTTCAAACGTGGCGATGGGATCGACGGCCTTCCACGCCGCCTCCTCCTCGCGGGTGCGATATTCGTTGCGCGGATCGCTCAGCGAGTGGCCGAAGTAGCGGTAAGTATCCACATCGAAGAAGTAAGGCCCCTGCCCTCGCGGCAGCCCTGCGCCGCCCGCAGCACGGCGTCGCGCGTGGCCAGCACGTCCATGCCATTGATGATTTCCGCGTGCATGCGGTTGTCGGCAAATCCGGCGGCGCGCCGGGCCAGGTGGCTGACGCCCATCACTTCGTTATCCGAGCGCCCCGTCATAGCGTAGTGATTGTTGAGAACGAAAAAGATGATGGGCACGCCAAACGCGCGGTCCGCCGGCGATTTCGTTGGTGAATTGCACCTGGGCGGCCCAATTCAGCGATTCCAGCACCACGCCGTTGCATAGGCGCCGTCACCCGGCGAAGCAGCACACCACACCGCCATCCTGCAGGTAGCGCAGCCGCCATGGCCGCGCCCGTGGCGATGGGCACGCTGCCGCCCACGATGGCGTTGGCCCCCAGGTGGCCGACGGTGAAGTCGGCAATGTGCATGCCGCCGCCGCGCCCCCTGCAGTACCATCGTCCTTGCCGAACAATTCGGCGATGGTGCGATAGACGTGGTCTTCGAGGGCCTGTTCCAGAAGTTCCTCGTGGTGGTGGCGGTCGATGCGGGAACGCGCTCTTCGCAACTGCTCGTCGTCATCAGGCGCAGGCGCAGCAACCCGCGCGCCAGGCTGTCCCCGTGGCCGCGGTGGGTGCTGGTGATGTAGTCCTTCAGCACCAGGGCGCTGCACGCCCCCACGGAAGCGCCTTCCTGGCCAATGGAAACGTGCGTGGGGCCGCGATAGTTGTAGCCCGCCAGCGGTTCGTAGGCGCCGGAACGCACGGTGACGATCATCTCCTCCATTTCGCGGATCATCAGCATGTCTTCCAGAAGCCCGATGCGCGGCGGCCATCGATGCGTCCCCAGCCGCCAATTCGCTCCGCAGGTTTCCCTGGTAACGAAACGCGGGAATGGTTCCGCAATCGATCTCAAAGGGGGCAAAATCAGGCCTCGATCTTGCAAATAAACTGGCGTCATTTTTTCTCCAAGTAGGGAAACAGTAACCAGCTAGGGAAGTCTGCTTCGTTCATTCTCAGTCTGCCAATCCATTCATTGCCTTATACGCAGCACGACTTCAATTCCGCGCTTGCGCATTTCCTTGCAGAACTTTCGGTCGAACCTGATCGATCAGTAATCAGCATCTGGACCTTTTCCAGCCGTCCGGCGCGGGTGAACGAGATCTTGTGCGCCTTGCTGCTGTCCGCCAGCAGGATCACTTCGCGCGCATGCTCCATGACCAATTCTTTGGTGTAAGCCTCGGTGGGGTCCGTGGTGGTGAGGCCCTCCTCCAGGCTGAGGCCGATAGTTCCCATAAAGGCCTTATCAACGTGAAGTTTGAATCATGAAGCGGGTAAGCGGCCCCACGGTGGTCTGCGCCAGGCGGCGAAGTTCGCCTCCCACCAGAATCAGGCGTGGACCGCGGCCCGCCAGTTCCACCGCCGCCCGCAGCGAATTGGTGACGATGGTGATGTTGGACCGGTCCTTCAGCAGGCGCGCCAGCTCCAGCACCGTGCTGCCGCCGTCCAGGTAAATCGTGTCCTTGGGAGCTTCATGTACGGCTCGCCGCGGCCACCGCAATGCGTCGCTTCTCCGCCGCTGCCACCGAGGTCTTGTCGTCAAACAAGGGTTCGTCAAGACGGCCCCCGGTGCTGACGGCCCCGCCGTAAACGCGCCGCACTTCGCCCAGTTTTTCCAGTTCGCCGAGGTCGCGGCGGATAGTGGCCGCGGAAACCCCAAGCTGACCGGTGAGTTCCTCGACGCGAACCACGCGGTCCTGGCCGAGGATGCTGCGCAGCTCTTCCAGCCGTTTCGGCGCCAGATCCCGGGATTTAGAGCCTGCCATGGGGAGAAATCCTTATGCTCGGTCGTGATTGATTATATTAAGATTTTAAACGAAGTCAATCACATTCACGCAGAGGCAGGGGGAGCGAGTTGATCCCTTAGCCCAAGGCTGTTGGCGAGTCAGACGAAGTTGTTCATGAACATCCCCGCGGAGCGAGTTGCGGCAAAATCAAACGGAAGGATAAATCAGACGGCGGCGCTCTTGGAGAGCAATCCTTGCGTGGCGAGAACCTTCTCCAGCTTGGCGCGATTCTCAGGCCGCATGGGGACCATGGGCAGGCGGTAGACTTCCTCGATCATGCCCATCATGGCGAGCGCCGCCTTGACGGGGATGGGATTCGTTTCAATAAAATTGATCTGCATCAGGGGCAGCAATTGCGCGTTTAATTTCCGCGCCTCATCGAGTTTCCCTTCCAGCGCAAGGTGAGTCAGCTTTGCCATGGGGCCGGGGATTTCATTCGATACCACCGAGATCACTCCAACGCCACCCACCGCAATCAACGGCAAAGTGAATGCGTCGTCACCGGAGATTACATGGAACCTGGGCGGCACCGCATTCAATACTTCCATCTGCTGCACAATGCTTCCGGAGGCCTCTTTGATTCCGATGATGTTCGAAATCTGCGCAAGGCGGCCGGCCGTGGCGGGCTCGATGTTCGAGGCAGTACGTCCCGGCACGTTGTAAAGAATCACGGGCAGATCGGTGGAATCAGCAATGGCCTTGAAGTGCTGGTACAAACCTTCCTGCGTCGGCTTGTTGTAATAGGGCGCGACTGAGAGAATTCCCTGAACACCCAGTTCCTCGACTTGAACCGCCAACTCGCAAACCTTCCTGGTGTTATTTCCGCCCGCACCCGCTATGACGGGAACCTTCCCTCTTGCCTCGTCCAACACCAGGCGGATTACGCCAAGGTATTCGCCGTGCTCGAGGGAGGGAGTTTCGCCGGTCGTCCCACAAGGCACAAGAAAGTCGATGCCCTCGCGAAGCTGAAATTGAACCAGCTTGCGCAGCGCGGGTTCATCCACTGAACCGTCCTGGCGAAAGGGCGTAACGAGGGCTGTGCCGCAACCGCGAATTTCCAAACCCATAACAACCTCCAACGGCGAACAAAATCAATTAGGAATTAAAAATTAAGAATTTAAAGCAGCAGATTGAAGCACGTTAAAGTTTCAAGCTCCACACCGATAAGCATCATACAAAGTGCTCAGTTTGAATTCTTAATTTTTAATTCTTAATTGCTTCTTTCCCGTCAGCTTCCCCCTCCCAGCTCCAGAACTTCGGAGAAGCTGTAGAAGCCTTTCTTTCCCACAATCCAGCGGGCGGCGTAAAGGGCGCCTTCGGCAAAGCCCTGGCGGCCGCGTGCGGTGTGCGTCAGAACAATGGAATCGGCTTCGGAATCAAAGCCCAGTTCGTGCGTTCCCGGGATGTAACCGGCGCGCACGCTGGCCACGGGAATATCACGATCCACCAGATAAGGTTGAATCTGGCGCGCGATTTCAAGTGCCGTGCCCGATGGCGCGTCCTTCTTCAGCTTGTGATGCGACTCCGTGAGAAAAGGGTCGTACATGGGGAAGGGAGCAAAGATTTCCGCCGCCGCACGCGCCAGGCGGTAAAACAAATTCACACCGATGGAAAAATTGGCGGCGTAGACCATGCCGACGCCGGCCTGCTCCACGACTTTGCGGATCTCCGCCTGGTGTTTGTGCCAGCCGGTAGTCCCCACAACAATGTTCACTCCCAGCGCTGCGATGCGGTGGACATTCTCCACGACGGCCTCGGGCGTGGTGAAATCGATGCAGACATCAACACCCTTGAATTTCTCGCGGGTAATCCCATGGCCTTGGGCGTTTGCGTCGATGTCCATTACCAAGCGCACTTCAAAGCCCCGCTGCGGCGCAAGCTGCGACAGGGTCTTCCCCATTTTGCCGTAACCAAGCAGGGCGAGGTTGGTCATATTTCCTCAGGAAAGGAACTTGGGCATTCTGCGAATTTGCCCAAAATCGCAAGGTTCAAGGTAAAGGTAAGCGCAAAGAATTGCAACTCCGGGTTTGCTGGAAGCAATCGGTTTGGGAAGGTGATAACCCTAAGAAACTTTCCCCGAATAAACGCATCCGCTGCAGGCCGATAAGCCGTGCAAGCCCGCCTACGTCTTGTTCTTTGGCGCTGACCCTTGGAATTTTACCCAAAGAAGATTGTCGCCGCCAGCATAATGAGGTGATTGGGAAGGCGGCAGGAAATCAGGATGGGCCAAAAGTGAATTCCACGACCATGCGGACCGCGATAGGGACCCCGTTCTTGGTTGCGGGCTTGAATTTCCACGTGTGGACGGTATGCAATGCCGACTCATCCAAGCCGCATCCAAGTTCCGGGGAAATCTCCCTGGCATCGACGACGCTGCCTTGTGCATCCACAATGATTTCCAATTTCACAATTCCGTGGACTCCGTCGTTGCGGGCTTGGGGAGTATAGGGCGCATTTGGAGTCGCGAATCCCGCCGGAGCGGTCATATCCTTGTCGATCGTATAAATTTCCCGGGGAAGTTCTGTCGCTGGTTTCCTGGCGCGCGCCGGCGGGGCTCCACTAATACCGCCGCTTGGCGGAAATTCTTGCACCCGATCGCCGGCCGAGCGGCTCGATCTTCCCCTGCCCTGGAGCACCCTTTCGCGCGCGAAATACGCGGCTCGATTTTGCGGGTCCGCTTGGATCGCCCGATCAAGGTCGTCAAGTTCACCCTGGGTATCATTCTCCCGGCCAAGAGTCATCGCGCGCATTTGATAGGCTAACGATGGATTCGGAGCAAGATTAATGGCTCGAGTGAAATCCTCGAAGGCACTTCTGAGGTCACCGATTCGAAGGAACAACCTGCCCCTGCCGATATAGGAATCCCATTTTTTGCGATCGATCTGTATAGCCTGGGTGTAGTCGGCGATGGCCTTTCCAACCTGACCCTCGTCCAGATAAGCCTGGGCGCGTTGCTCATAGAGCAAGGCCGAATTCGGGGACTTTTCCAAAAGGGCGGAGTATTCCTCCACCGTTCCCTGAACTCCCGGATTATCCATGAAGCCGAGCGGGGGCACTACGCTCGGACCCATGGGCTGATGATTTGACGCGTCCAACATGGCCTGCAAGAGATTGTCACTTACCCCGCTCTGCTTAAGGCGGGCGAGCTACCCCGGCGACGTGTCAAAGTCGCACCGGGAAGAATTTATCTTCTTGATGACGACCACGTCGGAGACTTTAGCCTGGACCAAATTGAGGATGTCTTCATTGTTCAAAACTGGGCGAGGGTCAAAAGGCCTCGAAGAGGGACTTGCCGGGCCCTCTGCTTCGTCCGAAGACGGGTCAATTTTGAACACACTATCGATCGCTTCTTCGATATCGGGAACGATCGGAGTCTTCAAATAGCCCTTGGGAAATTCAAACTTCAGCGCGGACTTGTAGTAGTTCTTCGATATCGCGCTGCTGGCTGTGTATCCAGACACCAGAAAGAACTCGATCGAATTCCCCCGGACGTCGACGTCAATCTGGTGCACGTAGACCTTTGCCCCTTTTGCGAAAGCTTGAGTCGTTTGACTGCCGGTTTGGCGGTCATAGCCCGCAGGCGAGTGCAGTTGCCCGTTCTTGTAAGTTGCGGTTGGGCTTACCGGAACAAGGGCAGGGCCTCCGACCAGGCCGTCCTTGAGGATAATCAGCACCGAGCCAACAAAGAACCCGCTGCCATCAAACTGGGTCAACCGGTATCGTCTCTCAAGCTGGACGCCCACCGGAGGGACCTGGGCGGAAATTGGGAAAATGACGAGGGAAATAAGAGCCATTAGGTTTGCCAGCACCCATGCCAATCGCAACCTCATGACATTTGCCTCCGCGGGGCTTCCAGCCGGCAACCGGATTCAGGGAATGCGTCCACTTTGGTCAACCTAATCAAAAATCCTGTGGGGGTAGGAGGAGAGGGAGGTGGCAAGACTACCTGTGCCAGATACCCGAATCAGGTACGAGGCATTTCTACCATGACGCTGGCGAGTTTTCAATCGTACGCAATATAAATGGACTAATTGTCACACTAGTAATCAACCGAGCCGGCCTGCCGCCTTGGCAGGAATTGTTGCTGGAACATTTCGATAAGCGGATCCCTGGCCGGCGGCAAACCAGAACTGCATTGGGAATTCGTTAGTCGAGGTAGCCCTCTGACTTCATCAGTTCCGCGTTGAGCAGCGCCGCGCCGGCAGCCCCGCGAATCGTATTGTGGCTGAGCGCGACGTATTTAAATTGCAAGACCGGGCACTCGCGCAGACGCCCCACGACGGTGGCCATGCCGTTCTCCGCGTTCAAGTCAAACTTCGGCTGCGGCCGGTCGCGCTCTTCGCGCACAATGATCGGATGCTTTGGAGCAGAAGGCAAGCTGCGCTCCTGCGGCACTGACCGATAGGCGCGCCAGGCGTCCGCAATGTCCGACAAACTGGCTTTGGTCTTCAACGATACGGAAATCGTTTCCGTGTGGCCGTCTTCCACCATGACGCGGTTGCAATGGGCGCTGACGATGAAATCGCCCATCTTGAACTTTCCGTCCGCCAATTTGCCCAGGAGCTTCTGCGTCTCGCGTTCGACTTTTTCTTCTTCGCCGCCGATGTAGGGAATCACGTTGCCAAGGATGTCCAGCGTCGGAATTCCCGGGTAGCCCGCGCCCGAAACCGCCTGCATGCTGGTCATCAGGACCTTTTCGAGGCCAAACTGGTTGGCAAGCGGCGCAAGCGACATCACCAGGCCGATCGTCGTGCAATTGGGATTGGTGATGATCGCGCCCTTCCATTTGCGCAACTTCTGCTGCTCGCGAATCAAGGCCAGGTGATCCGGGTTGACGTCCGGAATCAGCAGCGGGACGTCCTGCTCCATGCGGAAATTGGAGGAATTGGAAACCACGACGTGGCCGGCCTGGGCGAATTCCTGCTCCACTTGGCCCGCGACTTTGGAATCGAGCGAGGAGAACACAAGCCTGCGGAGCGTCTCCCGGCTTGCACTCGTGCACGGGAAGATCCCGAGCGCTCTTCGGCATGGCGTCACGCAGGCGCCAGTTGCAGGCCTCGCGATAGGTTTTGCCCGCGGACCGCTCCGAGGCGGCAAGCCATTTGATTTCGAACCAGGGGTGATGCTGGAGCAGGCTTACAAAGCGCTGCCCCACCATTCCCGTGGCTCCCAGAATATCCGACTTCAATTTTCTTCATTACTCGACAATCGAACGGCGGATTCGATTCCACCATGCTCCTTTCTTTCTAACCATCCCGAATTCTGATCCAAGTCTCCTCGATTCCCGATCCCTTACAACTTATCCCGTCCCTAATTCCTGCTCTTTGAGGTCGCGCACCAGACGGTAGTAGAGATCGGCTGCCGCCGTCAGATCCGATTTGCGCACGCATTCGTCTCTCGGTGTGCGCCGTGGTGATGGAGCCGGGCCCCAGCAGCAAGGGACGTCCCCAATTGGTCAGCGAGGGCAAATCGGTTGTAAACGCCACCATATCGGTTTCGTAGCCGTCGAGCTTTTCCATCAACAGCACCGGCGTATCACGCACAATCACGAACTCGCATCGGTCGCCGATGATTTGCGTGATTTTATTGCGCAGGGTGTCGGAGTTCTCCACGATGCGAATCAGGATTTGCGCCACGGCTTCATCGGGCACGACGTTGGCGGCGCGGCCCGCCGTAATCACCCCAATGTTCATGGTCGAGGGCCCCAAAACCGGGCTGACCGGCAGGGGAATTTTGCGGATTTCCGCAAGTACGTCCAACAGCTTGTCAATGGCGTTCACGCCCAGGTGCGGATAGGCGGAGTGCGCCATCTTGCCGCGCGCGCGGATGTCGAACCGCAGGTTGCCCTTGCTGCCAATCACCAGCTTGTTTTCCGTGGGCTCGCCATTGATGATGTAGCGCGAACCTCGCGGGTGCAGATTGGCCTCCCGCGCGCCATCGCTGACCGTTTCTTCGCCCACCAGGAAGAGCAGGGCAAAATCCTCGACGCCGTCATTCTTCAGCCGTTCCGCCGCCGTCACCTGCGCAGCCAGAATCCCCTTGGCATCGCAGGAACCGCGGCCGTAAATGTGCTCAGCATCCTCGTGCGCCGGGAAAAAGGGCGGCACGGTATCCATGTGGGTGCTCAACACGATGTCCGGCTTTCCCCAGGTGGCGAAAACATTCGAACGGTCGCGCGACACCGGCATCAATTCCGCCTGAAAACCCAGTCGCGACAGGTGCCCTTTCACAAATTCCGCACAAGCCTTCTCATGGCCGGTGACAGACGCCATGTTGACCAGGCTACTTGGTCAGTTCAAAAAGGTGCATAAGATTCCTTGTCCGGACACATGTCGAGAGACGTCTTGGTTGAGAGTAAGGCGGCGGCTCTGGGCTTCACCGTAACCTTACCAAGTTAGCCCACGAGTGAAAACAGCGTCAAGCTCAATCCGGATGGACTTGTGCGCGCTGCTGGACGCATGATTGGCCGTTGAGAGGGAGACGAGGCCTTTTCCCGCAAGTGGCATTTTGCCTGGAAGGGCCGGCGCGAATTCAAGGCGGGCGCCGGAAATTTAGACGTTTCGTTCGATCCCCAAATGCGCTTGACAAGGCATCGGGGAGTGAATATAAAGCTACCCTGTCCGGGGTCCTGTTCCTCCCAAGATCTTAGCGCTGGCTGGCGCTGCTACACCCGCTCCTCGTGACGCCAGGCTGCGGCCGCTTCGGAAAGAGCGTGAATTCAATGTGGGGAAGTACAATTTCCTTTGAAGATTACCCCGTCGAAGAAGCCTTGCGGCTGATGCGCGCCGCCGGCTGCTCACGAGTGGAAATGTGGAAGGGCCACCTCAAGCGTTGCCGAACCGAAACCCTGTGCCGCGAATTCGTCCGCTGTGCCAGGGAAGAATTCGGTCTCGAGATGGGCGCTCTGAACGTCGTGGGCGAGCCCTACTTCAAGCCCTTCGGCTCCGATGAAGAACTCAAAGCGACCCTCGAAGGATTGGAGGAAGACATGCACCTGGCGTTATCGCTGGGTGTTCACGACGTATTGATCTGGGAAGGCGTGCGGCCCAAAGGATTTTCCGATTTGGAGTGCGAAAAGCAACTTCTGCCACGGCTGATCGAAATGTTTCAATCGGTCATCCAATTTGCCAAGCCCCACAATGTGCGCTTTATTACGGAACCGCATCCTTTCACTGTGGGCATGAATGACCAGTTCTTGATTAATTTGTGTGACGCGTTGGACCCTGCTCACTTCGGCGTTCTCTACGATTGCTGCCACTACGGCGTGGGGCAACCCACGGATTATGCTGGGGCGGTTTTGTGTTTGGGGCGAAGGATCCGGCACATTCATTACTCCGATTCGGATCAGGTCACCTCGGAACTTCACTACGCGCCCGGCACCGGAAAAATGAATTTGCAGGCTATCCTTCAGGCGTTCAAAATTATCGGATACGATGGCACGTTGACGCTCGATCTCTACGGCAATCCCACGCCGGATTATTCGGCGCGACAATGTGCCTCGAAAGTGAACGAGGCCTGCCAATTTCTGGGACTGGCATGTTGAATTCGAGTACCGATGGAATCGGTCTAGGTCGGCCGCTCTTGCCCCTGGCCATTACGCCAACCACAAGGAAGGGAGTCCCAACATGCTCGACAGCGGCCTTGCGGGTAAGACCTGCCTGATCACGGGAGGATCGACCGGAATCGGGCTGGGGATTGCCCGGGCGCTGGCTCGGGAGGGCGTCCAGCTTGCCGTGGCCAGCCGCAATCCCGATGCCGCAGCGATGACGGAGCTTGGGCAACTCCCGGGTGGACATGCCATCGCCATCAATGCCGACGTCAGCGCGGAGGATGGGGCGGTCGGGATGGTCAAGGAGGCCATCGACAGACTCGGGCATATTGATCTCTTCGTGAATAATTCCGCCCGTGCGTGGCACCAACCCATTACCAAGATCACCAGCGAGGCGTTCTACAACACCATCAATACCAACTTGACCTCGTGCGTGTGGGCAGGGCGTGAGATTTCAAAACACATGATCGCGCGGCGCTCGGGCAGCATTCTGATCGTGAATTCCACGGTGCGGTATGCCCCGGCCTATCGGGAGTCCTCCTACCGAATTTCCAAAATGGGTTTGAAGATGCTGATGGAGACTCTGGCGATTGAGCTTGCCCCCTTCGGCATTCGCGTGAACCTGCTGACCCCCGGCCACTACCCGACCCGGCTCACCTCGGGAATTCCGCCGCACATTGAGGATAAACTCAAGGCCCAAATTCCCCTGCGGAGGTTTGGAAATCCGGACGAATGCGGTCCGGCCGCAGTCCTGCTGCTATCCGATAAACTCAGTAGCTATACAACGGGCACGGACATTACCATTGACGGCGGGATGGCAATTCGTCCGCTGTCGTTGATCAGCGATGATGAAATTGCCAGGCTCAACACACCCTGAACGTCAGGGAGGCCGCAGCCCGCGCATCCGGCAAGAGATAAGCGCGAGACCCCACGGCGAGGATAATTTGGTATGCCTACTCATCCAGAGACGGATTTAAGGAAATTTGCGCAAAAGATTTTTGAAGCTTGCGGCTCCCCCGCCGTTGACGCCGCAATTGTGGCCAATCACCTGGTGGATGCAAGCCTGCTGGGCGTCGATTCCCACGGCCTCATTCGAATTCCGCAATACGTGACGGAGATTCGCAAAGGGGAAATTCATCCGGCCGCGCCCGTAAAAGTGGCGAAAGAAACGGAAACCACGGCGACCGTGGATTGCGGTTGGAATTTTGGGCAGGTGGGCGCGATGCACGCAATGGAAGTTGCCATCGCGAAAGCGAAGAAGCACTTCACCGCCTGCGTCGTGGCCCAACGCTGCGGCCACATCGGACGCTTGGGGGCATATACCGGGTTCGCCGCCCGCCAGGGATTTCTCGCGCTGGGATTTTGCAACTCTGCCATCCATGGCCACTTTGTGCTTCCGTGGGGGGGCCGCGAGCCGCGCCTCGCGACCAATCCCATTTCCTTTGCCTTTCCGGCGGGTGAAGCCGACCCCATCGTCGCGGATTTCTCAACCTCGGCTACGCCGGAAGGAAAAATTCGCGTCTTCAGAGACCGTAAAAAGGCCCTGCCCGAAGGTTGGATTGTGGATGCGGAAGGAAAGCCCACCACCGATCCCGCGAGCTTCTATGGACCACCCATGGGCGCGATCATGCCATTTGGACGGGAGAGCGGATATCGCGGGTACGCACTCTCCCTGCTCGTCGAGGTAATGAGTGGCGCGCTTTCCGGCCGGAAAATCCGGGAGGTGCAGCCGGGAAATGGCGTGGGCTTTTTCGTGATCAATGCCGCGGCCTTCATGCCGGCCGGGGATTTCTATGAACGCATCGAAGAGATCCGCGATTACGTGAAATCGAGTAAACCCGCCGAGGGATTTGACGAGGTGCTGACGCCGGGTGAACCCGAGTCCCGCACCGCCAAGACGCGGAAGGAAAGTGGGATTCCACTGGACGATGCGACCTGGCGCTCCATTTTGAATACTGCGAGCACGCTGGGGGTGAATTGGCCGGTGGCTTAGTTTTGCCCGCTTAAAGTTACTTGAACGCAAGGAACGAATCTACCGCAACCGCTTTGGAGGAGGATTGAAAATGAAAACCGACCCGTTCGCAAATATGACCATGGTTGACCTCTCATTTCCCCTTTACGACGACATGCCCATTTGGAGCGGCGAGCCGCGCCCCATCATCCGCAAATGGATTGTCATGGACCGCTGCCACGGCACGCGCGAGCCGCTGAACATGAAGTATTTCTGCATGTCCGGACACCAGGGCACGCACACCGACGCCCCGTATCATTTCAATCACAACGGCCACAAGCTGGACACCATTCCCCTTTCGCGCTACATGGGCTGGTGCAAGGTTCTGGATTTCACCGAAAAGAAAGCGGGGGATCTGTTCACCGCCGCCGATCTGGAAAAGCGCGGCGTGAAGGAGGGCGATGGCATCCTGATTCACACCGGCTGGGACCGTTATTTCAAACCCTTCAATCCCGAATACTACAACCTGAAGCATCCGCACTTTTCCGCCGACGGCGTGGATTTCATTGCCGCGAAAAAGCTTTCCATCGTCGGCATGGACGTGCCCTCCACCGACCCCACGCTGGTCGACCATCCCCGCGTCTTCGACAACATCGAGCAATACCCCATCATCCTTGAGTTGCTGACGAACCTCGACAAGATTGTCGGCAAAGAAGTGTACGTATTGGCGATGCCCATCAACCTGAAAGAAGGTGACGGATCATGGGTGCGCGCGGTCGCCTTCGTACCGAAATTGGGCGGGATTGACAGATACGCGCACGTGAGCTGGCGCCAGCACTTGGGAACCCCCACCGGAAACGATGGGAAGTTTCACGATCGCTTGTGGCCTTGTTGCGAAACTTTACATCTCCTTAAGGTACTGGGGTGAGCGATGAAGATCTCCGACTACGCCATTGTGATTATCCTGGGTGTGGTGCTTGCCGTTCATCTCGCCATGAACGGCAAAGTGGGAAGCATCATCGGAAACCCACGAGTCGCGAATGCCCTGTTTTGGTGCATTGGGGCAACGGCGGCGGTTATTATCGGCGCCACGGGCTGGCGGAGCGGAGCTCTTGATGGTGTAAGGAATGTGCATCCCGCATTGTTTACGGCGGGAGTTCTCGGTGCCTGCCTGGTCTTCGCGATCGCCTGGATTATTCCACGTGTCGGCGCGCAGAGTGTGTTTATTACGCTAATTGCCGGACAGGTTGTGGGATCTATGATCCTGTCCCACTTTGGCTGGCTCGGGTCGCCCATCCAGCGGATTTCCCCGGTAAACATGCTTGGAGCCGTTGTAATGTTCGGCGGAGTAATCCTGGCAACCCACGTGAGAGGTTGAGGGGCGTTAAAACGTAGCGATGGCATTAACGGGCGAACCGGTTCCGCCCTCGACGGCGAGCGGCGCAATCGTCAGCAGAAAATCCCACCGATTCCGTTCCGCGGCGGCTTTGCTGACGGGTTCCAAATCGCAGACGTCGAGGATCGGAACTCCCATTGCGGCGATCGCGACCAAGTGAACAGGCAGAAAGACGCCGTCAACGCGCGAGGGCATCACGTCCATCGCCAGATCGCTGCCCAGTAGAGCAACATCCCGCTCCCTGAACCAGGTCATGGAGGAAACGTGCACGCCTGCCGAGCCCTTTTCGATATCCCAGTCGCCTTCGGCTTCCCAGCGCGCCCAGCGGCCGGTACGAATAATCACCGCATCGCCGGAGCCCACTGCGACTCCGGTCTTTTTCTGCCACGCTTCAATGTCCTCGGGATAAATGGCGCGATCGCCTTTCAGGTACTTCACATCGAATAGACGGGGAAAATCCATCAGAACTCCCCGGGTGAAAATTCCATCTTTCATGGCAAGCACCGAGAGCTGCCCTGCGCCTTTTTCCGTCACTTCCTTTTGCGAGTAGCCGTTAAACATCCGGCCTTCGTGGAAGATGTGACAGAGGGCGTCAATGTGCGTATGGGTGAAGCCGTGGAATTGCACACTAAAAATGTCGCCGGAAAAATTCGACCCGGGGGTCAAACCGGTATCCGTCATGCGATGTTCGAAGGGAGCCGAGGGGCCCACTCGAACCTTTACGGCGTTGCGAGCCAGCGAAATTGAGACTCCCTCTCTGACCAGCGCCGCAGCCTCCTTGCGCTTTTGTGGAGTAATCAGGTTAAGCGCCCCCAACTGATCGTCCTTTCCCCAACGCCCCCAATTCGAAAGTGCCTTCATCATTTTCTGGAAATCGTCCTGCGTGGTCCTTGGAGTTTCGGAATTGGATGGCATGGCGATCATCTCCTTATGCGCATTCGTCAAATTGCGCCCGGATTATATAGCAGACGCGCCCGTGGCATATTCGATTTTGTTAAGGCAGAACCGCGCTCACCTTGGCATCGCCAGATGTTCTGCTTAGAATCCGTGAAACCTTTCACAGGCCGTGCTATAGTCTCGCCGCAGTTTGAAACCAGGGCCAGTAAGCTCCCAAGCAGAATCGGAAAGAGGTCATTGATGAACCCACAAATCCCGGGTTTTGGATTGATTCTCCTGGCGGCGGTAGCGGGTGGCGCATTCGCCTTCCCTTTGCGGGTCCACAAACAGTATTCGTGGGAAAACACCTGGTTATTGACGTTCTTCTTCGCGTTGATCTGCATCCCGTTCACCGTGGTCACCATTTTCCTGCCGGTGTGGAGGCAGGCCGTTGCCGCCGCCGGCACCGGCACGGTCCTGGCTGCCGTGGGCTTTGGGTTCCTCTGGGGTTGGGGGGCGGTGACGTTCGCGATCGGCATTTCCTCCGTTGGGATGTCGCTCGGGTACGCCACGATCATGGGACTCGCAACCGCCGTCGGCTCCATTATCCCGATGATCCGGCGGTGGGATCGGATTCCGAGTGATGCGCGTCTCTTCATCCTGCTCGGCATCGCCACCTGCCTTGCGGGAGTTGCGCTCTGCGGCCGTGCCGGCGTGATGCGTGAGCGGGCCGCGTCCGCCGGAAGCGATTCGTCCGCACTCAAAAAGCCCATGCGGTTGTTTTTGATTGGCCTCGCTTGGTGCGTTCTCTCCGGCTTCCTCAGTGCCTGCGCCAATTTGGGATTTGACTATGCCGACCGGGTCGCCGTGGAAGCCCAGCGCCTCGGCGCCGGTCCCCTCGCGGCTTCCATTGGCCGCTGGATTACCGTTTACTGGGGCGGCTTTGCGGCCATCCTGATTGGCACCGGGTCGACTTTGTTGAAGAAAGGCACCTGGCGAAACTACTTCAAGGCCGGTTCCGGACGCGACTTCACCTTTGCGCTGATTGCCGGGTGTTGCCACTTCCTTGCACAGATCCCCTACGGCATGGGAGCCTATTACCTTGGTGCTTTGGGAACCTCGGTGGGCTGGGTGGTCAACATCGCGTTATCGTTGCTGGTTGCCAACATCATCGGATTTGTCACCAAAGAGTGGAAGGGCGCGCCCAGGGAGTCGACTCGGGTTCTCTTTGCCGGTCTCACGGTTCTGGTGGCCGCCATGGTCATCCTCGCGCACGGCAATAACTTGGTAAAGTAGTCGGCTGGGGCGTTTCAAATCAGCACAAGGGGGATTACGGTGAAGGCAGCAGTCATGCACGAAGTGGGCAAGCCGCTCCGGATTGAGGATGTCCCAATTCCGGAGATTGGCCCGGAAGAAGTTTTGGTGGAAACGCGCTGCTGCGGCATCTGCGGCACCGACCTTCACATTTTGAAGGGATTCGGGTACGTCCCAAAATTGCCGCATATTCTTGGCCATGAGCCTGCTGGCGTAGTGGCGAAAGTCGGCAGCAAGGTAACCCACCTGCGCCCCGGCGACCACGTGGTTCCTCATCTCTTCTTCACTTGTGGTGAGTGTTACTACTGCCGCGCCGAACGCGATCAGCAGTGCCTGAACTTGCAGGGCCTTCTCGGCGTGTTATCTCCGGGAGCGTTTGCGGAATATTTTAAGGCGCCGGGCGTGAATCTGTTCCCGCTTTCCGAGAAGGTTCCGTTCGATGTTGGAGGTCTGGTCGCCGACGCCGTGGTCACCGCCGTTCATGCCGTGGGGCGGTCCGGACTTCAAGCCGGCGAAACCGCCGTCGTGCTGGGCGCGGGTGGAATTGGCCAGGTTCTGATCCAACTTCTCCGCTCGCGGGGGATTCGCGTTGTGGCGGTCAGCCGGTCCGACGCCAAGCTGGCCCTGGCACGGGAATGCGGGGCTCATCTGGTCTTGCGGTCGGGCGAACCCGAAACCGCCTCCACCCTGCGCGAGTTCACAGGAACGGGCGGCGCTCAATGCGTGTTTGATTGTGTGGGAAGCGCCCAGACGCTGCGTGACTCCGCCGATTATGTGATACGATGCGGCCGGATTATTGTGATTGGCGAGGAGCGCGACGACACTCCGATTAATACGACTGAGATTGCCCAGCGCGAACTTGAAATCATCGGCTCGCGCAATGGCACGCGTCGCGACACGGTGGAGGCCATTAAGCTGCTGGAGGCTGGAGTGGTGAATCCGCCTATCGCGCAAAGATTCCGGCTGGAAGAAATCAACGAGGCTTACGACGCTGTCCGCCATGGCGCATCGGGACGCGTAGTCGTTGTGGTAAAGGAGTAGTCCCCCGTTCCGCGAATATGAGGATGCGGCGCGTGGCGAGCCAAACTTTATTCGAATTCATACGGGAGCAACCCTCATGGAAAAACTGGTCATTACAATTACCTGCGACTCCACGATGTCGTATCCGCGTAATCCCCACAATCCCAAGGGAGTCCCCGCGCAAGCGGAGGAGTACATTCGATCTGTCAATGCCGGCGCATCCATTTGTCACCTGCATGGGCCCTACACGGTGGACGAGAAGATTCAGGCGGACGGAACCAAGCTCTCCGACCTTTTCCTTCCCGGATGGCTCGAACTCACCGAACTCATCAAAACCATGGTAAAGCCGGTCATTCAGTTCGGCATCGCGAACGGCCGCTTTCCGCAGCGTGTCGAGCTGATGAAGCAGCGGCCCGACATGATGTCGATCTGCTTCAATGCCCACGACGAATGCTTTCAGCCCGACCCCAACTACCCGCCGGTGGAACTCTACGGCCTGCACGACCGCGAGGAGCTGGAAAAATATTGCCTCTACACGCGCCAGTACGGAATCAAGCCGGAAGTGGAATCATTCCACTACGGCGCAATCTGGAATGCGAATAAAATGATTTCAAAGGGCATTCTTGATTTGCCGGTGTGGACCACGTTTTTCCTGGGTTGGGCGGGCGGTTGCTGGACTCCGCCCACCGTCAAGGCGCTGCAATACATGCACGATCACAAGCCGGAGAATTTCAATTACAGCGTCAGCGTCATGGACCCGCCCACGCATTGGCAGGTGCTGACGCAATCGATTCTGCTCGGCGGCCACGTGCGCGTCGGCATGGAAGACAGTCCCTTCGTCGACGGCGGCGCGACGTATGCGAAGAGCAATGCCCAACTGGTCGAGAAAATTGTAAAGATCTCGCGCGAGCTCGGGCGCGAAATCGCTTCTCCCGCCGAAGCGCGCAAAATCACCGGCCTGCCCGCCGCTTGAGTTTGTTGGCAGGTCTTGAATCTTGAATTTTGAATCATGAATTTGATCCTGAATGTTGAAATCCTGAATATTGACCCGAATCTTGAATCTTGAATTTTGAATCTTGAATTCCAGTAGGTCCCTATCCTCCTCAGCCTGCCCGGATTCCCGGCATCCCCGCGAGCGGTGCTATACTGAACACTCAGGATTGATTCCACGTGGGGGCATTACCGGGCGCGCGATCATGCGCCGGCAGTGGAATTGTCCTGGCGAGATTGCAATTCGACTTCTCATCGAAGGAGCAAAACAGCATGGCAGCACGGACTTCAGAAGCGGAATGGAAGGGCAATCTTCTTCATGGCAAAGGGACGATGAAGCTGGGAAGCGGCGCCTACGAAGGGCAGTATTCTTTTTCCTCGCGGTTTGAGAGCGGCGCGGGCACCAATCCCGAGGAATTGATTGCGGCGGCGCACGCCGGGTGCTTCTCCATGGCTCTCTCCGCCGGACTGGGCAAGGGCGGCTTTACGCCCACGCGCATTCACACCACGGCCACGGTGCACCTGGAGAAAGTCGGTGAGGGCTTCAGCATCACCCGGATTGATCTCAACACGGAAGCGCAGATTCCCGGCATCGATGCCGCGACCTTTGCGAAGTTTGCCGATGACGCCAAGAAAGGCTGCCCGGTGTCCAAGGTGCTGGCAGGCGGCGCAGATCAGTTTGAACGCCAAGCTGGTCTAGCAGAGATTCGTGCATTGGGGAAGGGCGGCGGCTTTTCCGCAACTACTGGCAGCTTCCCAGGCCTCTCAAGCGGCGGCCTGAGAAATCCGCGTGGATCACGCCGAGAACATCGTGCATTCACACGACCATCATCACCACCACGTGCGCTGACCGCGACCTGGGTTGTAAAAATCGCGCTGGTGGCGACGCTCGCTCTGGTGGCCACGGAATTCGTGGTCGGCTCGATGTCGCACAGCCTGGCGCTGGTCAGCGATGGATGGCACAACCTCACCGACGTTCCTTCGCTGATTCTTTCCTGGATTGCCCTCTATTTTGAGCGCCGGCCGCCCGACGAGCGGAAAACCTTTGGCTATCAGCGGGCCGGCGTGCTGGTAGCTTTCGTGAACGCCCTGCTGCTGGTGGCGGTGGGCGATTTATCTCTTCTACGAAGGCTACCAGCGAATCGTGCGTCCGGAGCCGGTGGCTTCCGGCGCCATGCTGGTGGTCGGCATCATCGCGCTGGTCGTGAACGGCGGAATCTCCTGGGGATTGTTGGGCGAACGGAGCGACCTGAACCTGCGCGCGGTGTTCATCCACAACCTGGGCGACGCGCTTTCCAATGTGGCCATCATCGCCGGCGCCTGGGTCATTCGCGTCGACCGGGCGTACGATCATTGACCCGGTCCTGGGATTCCTGATTGCAGCGCTTGGTCCTGTGGTCGGCGGTGGGAATCATCTCCGACTCCGTCAACATCCTGATGGAAAGCCTGCCCAAAGGAATGAGCCTGGAGAGCGTGGCGGCCGCCATGCTGCGCGTGGAAGGGGTCAAGGAAGTTCATGACGTGCACATCTGGTGCCTGGGTTCCAATTCCCAGGCCCTCTCCTGCCACGTCCACATTCTGGATATGCCCACGTCGGAAAGCGAGCAGATCGCCCACCAGGTGCGCGAAGTCCTGGCCCATGAATTCGGAATACATCACACGACGATACAATTTGAGCACACGCACCCGCCGGGGGAATTCCACATGTATATGCCTGACCCGCCCCCTCGGTAAATCCTGAAGTGCCAGGCGATGAACTTGAAGGTCCGGCGGGCGGCGGACGGCCATTGGTCCTGGCCGGGCTCGTCGTCGGTGCCGAGGGGGCATCGATACCAGAGTCTGCCGGCGCGGGCAGGGAGAGGCATGGCGGGGCTCATATCGCCCCCCCGGCCCGGGGCCAGC
The DNA here is from genome assembly GCA_963733285.1 of uncultured Acidobacteriota bacterium. Classification (GTDB taxonomy): domain Bacteria; phylum Acidobacteriota; class Terriglobia; order UBA7540; family UBA7540; genus Bog-366. Next base: position 16,494 of record CAVTDA010000042.1, on the reverse strand, counting down.
TCGTATCGCGCGGCGCTACGACGTCCCTAGCTGGGACGTGGACGGGAGTGTATGATAGGAACAAGCGGCGTCCTTTCTGTGCAAAAAGCGCATGCGACCGGCCGACGGTTTGTAACGGTTCCGTCGGTGCCTGATCTTCGGTAACCCCCGCGAGTCGAAGGGCGGGGGTTTCCATTTGTGCAGCTCCCATCGTCCCATACCTATGTATGGGACGCAAGGCGAGAGCGGCCAAATCCGGGCCCGGATCGCCAAAGGGATGGCGTGTCGAAGGCTTCTCGGGCAACATGTCCGTGCATCCTGTGGCTGGATTTTCCCTGGGTCCGCCGGACCGTCCGGCGGCGAAAGGGGGATTCGTCTCAGGTGTCTGGAGGGGCCTCCGGCCAACTTTCTCAGGGCGGGCCGGGGGTCCCTGATTACTTTGCTTCCGCCAGCTCTGGTTTCATCCTGGCCATCGCCTGGGCCATGGGATGCGAGTCGGGGATGCCGTTCTTGACTTGGTCCTCAACGTAGGCCCGCACGTCGGTGACGGAGTACCAATGGCTCGGCCATTTGCTCTTGTCGCTCTTGATGCGGACAACCCCGTCCAGGGCCAGCCCCTTCAGCAGATGCGGCCCGACCCCGAAATGGGCCTTCATGTAGTGAGCCGTCTGCCAATCACTGGTCCGGTCTAACTGTCGTGGCATGTTGACCTCCTGATACGACAGAAACGAAAAAAGCCGGCCACGCTCATCGAGGCGCACGAAGCAATCTGGGAACGGGGCGCGGATACCCTGATCGAAATCAGGGAATCGCTGACCCGACTCCCGGTTCGCCATCGCGAGCCCGGTTGGCGGCCGGCTGCCATGGACTTTACTCATCCCACCGACTGTTAGCGCTACTGATGGGCTCTGAGCCGTCAGGCGTTGTCCCATCGGCGTTTGCGCCGAGTCAGCGACGGAGAATAATCGACGGAAGTTTAGCGCCTCTAGGGATGAACGCAACTGCGAAAGCCGTTACGTCTGCGGATTATTGTCGGGTCCGGGAATCCTTAACGCTTATTACTGCGTGAAACGTAGCGAATATGGCGTGAAACCCCCTCGCTTGGCCATTCCTGTATTACCAATGCGATACATGTAATGACTTAATCCGGCCGGCGCAGCTCCGCCCGCCGCTCACGTCCGGCAGCCCGCGGACCGGCCCCGCGGCCGTCCAGTCGGCCCGTCCTGGCGGCGGCGGCGGCCGGGTCGGGCCGAACAGCGGGCGGGGCGGACCGTCGCTCTGGCGGCCGTATAGGCGGCCCCCTGCTCCGGGTTGACGCGATCGGCAGATAGCCCGGGATCGGCGTGGCCGGACCGCGGTCGAGATGGATAGACGGACGGCAGTCGAGGCGGAGCGCGGCAGGGGTCGAAATGGAAAGAGCCGGCCCCGTGAGTCACCACGGAGACGGCTCGATAAACGAACAAGAATGAGTCCGATGAGAACCCGGAGTCAGACCGCGATGGAAACGACCATGACGAACGCCGCAGATGCGACGATGCCGAGAAGCCGCAGGCGCCAGGGGGCGAAATCCCGAAAGACGGATCAACCGAAAGCGGCAGGGACCGTCAAGGCGACGATCGTGATGAGCCGGGATCTGGACTTCCTGCTCACCGGCATCGCCAGCTATCGGGGCCTGGATCGATCCACACTTGCGGCCAGACTGATCGAACAGGGGCTCAAGAAAGATCAGCCGGACCTCTTCCAAGCCCTCAGCTCGTTCAAGCCCGAGAGGGCCGTCAGGGTAAAGCCTGACGCTTCCGGTGAGTCTAATGATCGGCAAGGCGGGGCATCCGGGGTAAGCAGCGATGCCGAGGAAGCGGCCTGACCGGTCCGGTTGTATCGAGGGCGCGCGCCGAGGCCTGCGCCGAGGGTCCTATCGCCGGAGCAGGGGAGGGGTAGGACCGGACACTATCAAGCGTCGGGTCATATGTGCTATTCATCAATCCAGGGCCGGATTGCGGGTCCCGACGCGATTTCGGGCGGGCCAATCGACGGTCGAGATACCTTGTAAGACTCGGGCGGCGGCATCGCATCGCGGTAAGTCTCCCCCCGCAAGAGCCGCTTCGTCGTCGCCATCGAGACTTCGAAGTACTCGCTGATCTCCCGGAGCGTCAAGCCGTCGGCCCGCAGCTCCCGGGCGCGGCGGGCGTCGTCGTCGGATAGCTTCGACGCTCCGCACTTCCCACCCCGCGCCCATCGCCCCTGCAATGGCCCCCAGTCGAGGGCCTCGGGCGAACTGCGGCATCAGCGGCCGGGCCATGTGACTGCGCGGCCATATCCGGCCCGGGATCGATCGCGATCGGCGGGGGGGCGTGGCCAGGTCGTCGGCCAGGTCGTCGTCGCCGCGGACCGGCCCCCACTCCGAGGCGGCCCGGGGTCGAGGGCGGTACCGGCCGGGCCGCGGGGGTCGGGCGCGTCGAGGCGGCGGAGCAGCTCGGCGACGGCGGCCGGGTCCAGGGCCAGCTCGGCGGCGATCCGGGCGGCGGACCGGCCGTCGGCGTGCAGCCGGCGGACCTCGCCGGCCAGGACACCCCGTATCGGTCGGGTCGGGTCTGGCGGCGGTGGCGGTGGGGGAGACAGGAACGCGGCGACGTCTTCGGGGCGATAGCGACAAAGCCTGGCGATCGTCGCCGGCTCGATGCCGGCGGCGGCCAGGCTCTTGATCTTCGGGACCAGTCTTCCGCGGATCAGTTTCATTGGTCGAAACGGATGTCCCGGACCGCACGCGCAATGTTGACCTCATCGGCCTTGCGGTAGTGCAGCTCGGTCGTCTGGGCTCGCGAGTGCCGAAGGGTGTGCTGGATCATGGCCGGACCGATGCCGAATGCTTCCATTGCGGTGGCAAGGCTACGGCGCAGCCCGTGGAACGTGAGGTCGGGGATCCCCGCACGTCGGCCGGCGGCGGCAAGCTGGTCGAGGGGCTTCTCTCCCGGCGGCCCGCCCGTCCATGGCTTCCATCGCTGGAGCGTGCAAGGGAACAAGAACGGCATCGACTCGGCCGGGGGAACTTCTCGGCCAGCTCCGCCGGGGCGGACAGTCGCCATTCCAGCCAGGATCGTAGGATCGGCTCGAGGGCAAGTGGCATGCCGACGGGCTTGCCGGCGCCGTTGGTCTTGAGCCCCATGCCACGCGATCCCCTCGGTACCACGCGGACGACATGGCGGTCGAAGTCGAGATCCGCGGCATGCAGGCGGAGCAGCTCGGTCGTGCGCAACCCGCAGTAGACGGCGGTGGCGGCGACGGCCTGGAGTCTCCGGGCACGCCAGGCGGGCCACCCCTTCTTCGCGTTGACGTCGGCCTGGAGCAGCTCCAGCAATCGGCGGATCTCGTCGAGGCTGTAGTGCCGCTTCCCTTCCGGCGGACCCGTGCGGACCAGCTTGCAGATTGGCCTAGTGGCGAACGGACTGACGGTCAGGACTCTGGCGCGGACGGCCATGTTGCAGATCGTGGCGATGATCTGGAGATGGCCCTTGAGCGTCCAGGCCGATTGCCCGTCCGGCCTGGAAGCGATGTAGCGACCGACCAGCGCGAGATTGAGGTCGGCCGTGGTCTCGATGCCGAGGGCCTTGAGCTCCCGGATGACTTGGGAGACTTTCCGCTCATGCTTGAGGCTGACCATGGGCCTCTGGATGCCGGCCTGATCTCGGCCCAGAACTCCGGCCAGGGCATCCGGCGGACGGTCAGGGCGGCCAGCTCGTCGAGGCTGATGCTATCGGTGTCGATGATCATGATGGGCGTCTCCTGTTGGAATGACCGACGTGCCAGACCGGCGCGTTGGGGGTCGAGCATTGCGGGCATTGGTAGCAATGGAGGGGGTCGGGATGCCGGCGGTCGCCGTGGCGGGCGTGATATCGCTCCAGGGCGGCCTGATGCCGGCGGGCGGCATCGGCCGAGGCGTGGCGGATCTTGACGCAGACTGACGGTTCGGTGGTAGTGGCCATGGTGCCTCCGTAACGCCGACAGCCGGCCCGGGTCTGATGACCGCGGACCGGCTGTCGGCTGGCGTCTGAAGGCGTCAGAGGGCCATGCCGGCGGCCTGCATGGCCAGTTCCGTCTCGGTCACCTGGCCGGAGCGGATCGCGTCGTATTCCCCGAACGCGAACCGGCCGGCGGCCGACGCGGGCAACATGCCGGAGTCGAGGGCCTCGGACCACGCCGGCGTATTCCGCCAGGTCGTCGGGCAGGGGGCGATAGGCGGCCACTACGCGGGCCTTCTCGGCGGCCTCCGTCGCCTCGAGGGCGGCCAGCCAGGCGAGATCTTCGGCGGTCGGCTCGAACCGGGCGGGGGTAGGCTGGCCTCCACCATGGCCTGAACCCAGCCGGCCTCACCGTCGCCGTCGATGTCGTCGGGGGCCTCGGCGGCGAAGTGGTCATCGAGGTCGGCGTCTGGGGTCGTGTCCCAGAACCAATTGTCGGTCCAGGCGGGCCAGTCGGCGGCCGACTGGCGGACGGGCGTCCCGTCCAATTCGACGAGAGTTACCCGGTTCGGCTGTCTCCGGGGTGGGCTTCGGAAATCATGATCATTGGACTGATGCTCCAAACTGGAAGGTGCGGGGTAAGGACCAATCGGGCGGGCCGGTGTTACTAGCACCAGGCCCGCCCACTGCATTTCAGCGGGACTCATAAGCCAGCGCACGGATGCCGTGGCGGCGGCCCGACGGCGGGCACGCTTGTTGCGAGCGAAGACGAAGTTGAGCGTCAGTCGCTCGAGGATGTTGCCACCGCATGACTCGCATGTCCCTTCGATGACGGGATGGGTATCCAGCTCGTCGTGGGGCATGTTGCACACGCGGCAGACGGGATCGGGCACGGGCTTGGCGGCGTTGAGGTCAAGCCATGTGCGATGCATCTCGTCCAGGGCGGCGTCGGAGAATCGCTCGGAGGGGAGGGCCTCGGCAGCGAGGAATTCGAGGGCCATGCACATCGGTCAAGCTCCTGTCACTTGCCGGCCTTGAGGAACCGGATCGCCTCGACTGGCCACTTCTTCCCTTCCTTGAGGGCGACGATCCGCTCGCGAAGCTCCTTCAACTCGTCCATGGCCGATTCGATCTCGTCGTTAATCTCGACCACGGCGTCCCTGAGATCGCTCAGGGCCTCTCGCTTCTTGGCGGTCGTCATGGCGGGTCGCTCCACACTTCGTCCCCATGGGTTGCACTGGCAACCCCGGGGACCATCTGAGATTCCCGGCCGGGCGGCGAGTGAATGACCGCCGCGGCCGGGGCCAGGTCGGCACGACCGACCCGACAGAGGTACTATACCGATCTTGGTTACCAACTTCAATAGTGGTTCCCATGTTTTTCTGGGGAACCGTTGCCTTTGTTAGTGACCGGTGTACAATGGCTCATTGGCGGCCATTCAGTGCCGGTGATAGACTGGGTTTCAGTGGGATCGGAGGTAACCGTGCAAACCGGCGGCGGAGTGCTGACGTGGCCAAGCAAAAGGGCAAGTCGGAGTTGAAGACGACTCCGGTCAAGATCGATGTGCGGTTGGCGCAAGGCGAAGACGATCGCCGAGGACAAGGGGATTCCCCTGTCCGATTACCTCTCAGGGATCATCCAGGGTCAGATTGACCGGGACTGGGGGAAGGTCCTCAAGAAGATCGTCCAGGTCGAGGAAGGGGACGGCAAATGACCGAACGTTCAGTAACGGCCAAGTCGGTTGACGAGGACCTCGGCGAGCTCGCCCAAGAGGTCAAGGACCTCGGCCGGGGCATAGACGCCTTGCGCAACGAGTTCACCGGGTTCCGCTCCTCGGTCGAAACCGAGCTTAGGCTCATCCGCAAGCTGGGGGGATGGTTCGTCGGCGGACTGTTCGGCGTGTTCATCTCCGTCGTGGTGGGCCGCCACCGTGGGATGGAACGCCTCGGCCGTCGTCGCCGAGGTCAAGTATCAGGGCTTGCGGCTCGATAAGATCGAGCAACGCCAAGAGGCATCGGCGGAGAAGGTCGAAAAGCAGCTCGACACCATCATCCGCCAGACGGCCAAGCCCGGGTCCTGACCATGGAGCCGATCACCAAGCTGTCCGGGCCGATGCCGTCCTGGCGGCGGTGGCGGCGCAGCATGAGCCCGGCCAGGTCGTCACCCTGGCGGACGTCGTCGAGGCGGCCGGTGTCAGCCAGCGCGATGCGGGGCGGGTCCGGCGGTGGGCCCTGTCCGTCGGCCTATGGCCTTGGCCGGACGGCCGATCGCGGTGGCCGGGGTGGGCACGGCGGAATCCGTGGCGTGGCCGGTCTCAGGCCGGCGGGTCCTGACCGGCGGGGCGGCCAGGTCGGGTCACCAACCCTGGGTCGCGGCGGGTTGGCTCGAATTGCCGGCTCATTTCGTTGGCATCCTGGCCGATCCGTCGGGCCTGATCCAATATCGCCTTGGCCTGTGCCAATTGCTGGGTGAAGTGGGCCTGATTGTTCACCAACTGCGCTGACCGGCCTGCATCACCGTCATGACCTCATCGGGCGTCGGGGCCTTGTTCCCGAGTTGCGCGTTGACCGCCTGCAACTTGGCCTGCTGGCGGGGCATCAGACCGCCTTGCTGCATGGCTTGGGCCTGGAGGTTGGCGGACTGGTCCATCATCAGGTTTTCGTTGGCCCTGTGCAGATCAAAGCCCGATCGCCGGGGGCGGCCTTGCGGGCGGTTGCGGGCGGCGTCCCTGGCCCGCACCTGGCCCGTATCCGCTCGTTCTCCGGGCCGGCAGCCTCGGCGTCGTGGGCCGCCTGCGCCTGCTGACGCTCGAAAGCCTGGAGTGCCCGATCGTGCTCCTTGCCCATCTGGCGGAATTCTTCCTCGGCCTTTTGACGCCGGGCGATCGCCTCCTCGGTCGTATCGGCCAGGCCCGGCACGGCCTGGCCCGCGGTGTCCCTGTAGCTCGCGCCTGGCCCGATCGCCGGCGGGGCCGGCAACCTGCGCGTCCCGGATCAGCCGCTCGGCTTGCTCGTCCTTCGCCTGGCGTTCAAGCTGGAATCGCTTACTGCGGGCCTCATCACGCTCCCTCTGGAGCCGGGCCCGCGTCTCGGCCTCGGCCGCCGCACCCTGCCGGGCACGCCGGGCGAATTCCGCGCAACCTGGGTGCCCGTGTTCTGGGCCCGCCGCTCGATCTCCTCGTCGCTCATGCCGGCGGCCGGACCGAGCTTGCCCCACTCGTCGCGGGCACCGTTGGCCTTCATGGCTTCCTGGACCGACTTGCCACCGGCCGGCATCGAATCGACGAGTGCCTTCTTGACCTCCTCGGCATTCGGGCGTTGCTTCAAGAACTTCGTCAACTCGCCCGCCTCGGTCTGCTCCAGCTCCGTCGGGGCGTTCTTGAGCTTCTCGAATTCCTTGTGGAGGTTCTCGATTTCCTGGCGGAGCTCCTTGAGCTTCTCCTTGGCCTTCTCCGCGGCCTCTCCGCTGATGCCCCCCAGCATCTCCTTGATCTTGGGCAGGGCCAAGCTGGCGGCCACTCCGACGACGGTGAACAGGCCCGCCAGCCCGGAGCCCAGCCCCAATGCAGCCGTGAACCCTTCGATATTATTTAATATGCCACCGATTCCACCCTGGACGAAGTCCTGGGTGATGCGGCCGGTTTGCAGGAGCGACTGGCCGAGGTTGGCGCTGGACTTGGTCGCGTTGTCGATGGCCGGGGCAACCTTGTTGCCGGCGGCATGGAGCTCGTCCAGCTTGCCGACGACGGCCTGGACGTTCTCCTTCGAGACGCCCATATCGAGGAGTAGCTTGATCACTTCGTCGTTCGCGGCCATCAGCTATTGCTCCTGATGATGTCGATCATCCAGGCCCGTAGGCTGGCCTTTGCCTTTGCCACCCCTTCCGGCCTCACTCCGCGGAGATCCCGCTTCGGAATCGCCCCGAATCGGCCCTTGCCGTCAAAGAGGTAGTGCAGGAACCGTTGCCCCCGCACGTTGACCACCTGGTCCCAATAGCCGACCGCTTCCCACACGCCGGCGGAGACCCGGCCATACCGGAACTTGAGGTTGGTCACTACTCGCGAGAACATCCCGCGGGGTGCAAGGGCAGGCCCGGCCAGGCGACGGTACTCGGCCGAGGTGAGGTTGTTGTTCATCCCAGACGGGTGCGCGCCGAGTCCGGCGAATTGACCGCGTCTTGCACCCTTCGCAGGATTGTTCAGTTGCTTCGACGTCGGTCGCAAGGCGGTGGGCTTGGGCCGGTATGTGACCGGGGCAATCGGGTTGCCATCCTTGTCGAGACCGGCCATGATGCCGCGGCGATTATCCTCGTCGATCGTCTTCATCCAGGACAACATCAGGGGAGCGGCGTCGGGTTCCGCGATCCGCTTGAGGCGAGCGCGGAGACGGTCCAGGCCGGAGAAATCCACGGTGTTCACGGCATCAGCTCCAGGGCCTTACGCGCTTCCGCCTGGCCAGCGATCCGGCGACGGTCGAGGACAGCAGGCTGACGGTACCGGCCAGGGCGGACCATGACGGGCGGTCGATCAGGCGCAGCACGATCGCGGCGATTGCGAGAACCAGGGCGATGTTGTCGAATGCTTGCGGGGTCATAGGTCGTCGTCTCCCAACTCGTGCTCGAGCATCTCCAGCTCGAGGAGATCCAGCTCATCCGGCGACAATCGATCCAGCTCGGCCTCCATCGTCTCCAGGCCGCAATCGTCGTCGTCGTCCTCGGCCAGCTCGTCGGCCAGCTCGTCCAGTTGGCCCGGGTCAATTCCTCCAGGCCCTCGGCCAGCTCGTCGGCCTCCCGCTCGTCGGCCGGTATCGGCTCGCCGCGTTCGACCGCCTCCACCCGCCTGGCCAGCCGCGCGAAGTCCTTCTTGTTGACGCCCATCATCGGCCCCATCAGGAGTAGACCACCGTCAATCCGGGGCCATTTTCGACGTTTTGGACGGTCAATCCGGTCGCGAACGGAACATCGAACACCGTCGGACCAACCCCGGTCGTCGCGGGGATTGCGGCGATCGCCAGCCCCGATGCCGTGCCCGAGTCGTACACCATCACTTCGCCGCTTCCCGTGCCCGGCGATGTCACGACCACCCGATACAGCCGGCCCGGCGTCGTTGCGACGACGGTGGTGCCGGCCCCCGCGGGCACGGCCATCGTCCGATTCCCGTTGCTTGCATCGATACCCATGATTTGCTCCATATGTCCGCGTGGTGAAACTCAAGGCCGGCCTCCGACGGCGTGGACACCCGCCGCTGTCGGCCGGCAAACCGTCCCATCCGCCCGGCAGGGAGTGACGCCAGGCGGCGGCCGGGAAGCTATCTCAGAGCCGTGCGTACTTACCGGACCTGACAGCCGCGCGGATGGTCTTTCCATAGCGAAGCGACAGGTCGTGATCGGTGCCGACCACCGGCATGATCCCCTTTTCGCAGAGACCGGCATACGCTTCGTACCTCTGGGCCTCGGCCAGATCCCGCGATTGCCCCGGGAAGACGATCCGTTCGTTGATGGCGTCGGCCCTCTTACGGAAGTCCCGACCGGCGGCGGCGATCATCGCGTCCACGTCCTGATCTTGCTCTTGCTCACTCACGGTGCTACCTCTCTTGGTGGTTGTCGGAAGTCCCGGCCGCGGTCAGAACCGCCCGCCCCACTGGAACGGCCCGGGGACCAGGGCGGATGAGGTCGAGTTCGGGACGCCGTTCGGCCCGATTCCTTCATCGACGGGTTGCCAGTCGGGCGCGGACCTGACGAAGAAATTACCCCCGGGGCTCCGCTCGAGCGTGCACACCACACCGGCCGGGACGGCAGTCGCCCGGTCCACGTTGTAGATGGTCCACGGCCCCAGCGAGGACACATTGCCCCCTTCGTCGGTCCGGCTCACGACCGCCGTGGAACTGGACGGAGTCGGCCCGGCCGCCGTTGCCGGCGGGATAACCCCTGGCGATATCGCCGTGTACGTCATATCAACCTCACTCACTGGATGAAAATTGGTCCGGGTCGCGAGGTCGCGACCGACGGCCGTCGATCCACGTTGCCCGCCAGCGCGAACGTCGGGCCGGTCACGCGACCGGCGCAGGGCCGGACGACTGCGGGCGTCCCGGCCGGGTTGGAATTGGCCGTGTCGGGGTTGATCACGACGCACTCTCCCAACGGCTGAACGGTGCCGTTGTCGGCGATCCGCCAGACCAGCCCCGTCGTCGTGGTCGGCGGCTCTCCCGGGGCACACGGCTCGATGGCGGCGGTGGTGATGTACATCATCCCCCACCCCCATTCCCACTCCCGGCGGTCGCGGTCTCCCGTTGCTGCTGCAAATCCTGCTCACTGAACGCGGTGAAGATCCGCCCGATGCGGATCGATTCGCGCTGGCGTAGCTCCGGGTCCTGGAGCAGCTCCCGGAGCGCGGCCACCAGCTCGGCCCGCCGGTCGGCCATCGCATCCCCGGATAGCCGGCCCGCCCGCACCGCGGCTTCGATGTCCCGCAGACCACTCCGGCGCAGGTGATTCGTCTTGAGCCAGTCGAAGCGGTTTTGCGGTGCCATCTGGACGCCAGTTCAGCGAAGTGTGAGGTCGGGTCCCCAGTCCCCCAAAGAGAAAAAAGGGGATACCTCCATTATGGAGCCGAAAGGGTCGGATAGGCCAGCAATCCGGCCAACCTTGGCATCGAATAATCCGGATATCCGTTACGCCTTATCTCACCGATGCGACCGGACCGGACTGGGCGGAGCATCCCCCAAACCCCCATGCAGGCTCGGGGTATCCCGGGAACCGGCGGCCCGGCCGGGCCGCGACATCCCCGCACCGTTTTCCCACCGTTTCCACGGTGGCGGGCGTGATGGCTGGCGGTCGGGAACGGCGGCATGGCGCGGCGGCCCTACGACCGGCAGGGCGGGCAGGACCGGCCCCGGGGGCGATGAGGCGGCCGGTCGGGGCCTGGACTCCAGTCGCCGCGACTGCATCGAATTGGTATTCTATGGAGCAAAACCCCCGGAAATGCCGTTAGGAGGGGGTCCGCGGGGCGGTTAGAGCCCCATTTCCAGTGCATAGAATATCCGGAGAAAATCCAGCATGGCCAGGGCAGACCTCCCGGGATGGTCCGATCGGGTCGCCGAGTTCATCGACCACCTCGAGGATGAACAGCGTTCCACGCACACATGCAGGAACTACCGCGATGACCTCATGGCGTTCGCCGGCTGGTACCGGGGCCAGCACGACGGCGAGGATCCCCGGCTCGCGGACCTCTCAAAGCGCGACGTCGTGGCCTGGAAGAAGGACGTCGAGGACAGCGGCGGCCGATCGGGGCGGGCCAGCACGGCGACGGTCAACCGCAAGGTCGCGGCGTTCAACTCGTTCCTGAAGTGGGCCAGGACCGCGAGCTCGCCCCCCAGTTCACGGCCGTCAAGCCGAACAAGTCCCAGCGATCCAGGGAGCCCAACTCGCTCGCGCCGAGGTGCATAGGTAACGAGGACGCGCATATCGATCCGCTCCTGCTGGTCGTAATGAATTGCGAATACTGGCCAGGTTCACTGATGCGTGCACCCAAGATGGGCACGCGAGGCAAGAGTAGGCTTGGCAGTCTTTTACGGCTGTGGCCCCGGTCACAGGGCCTTAGAAGCCTCTGAACAGGCGGTTTGACGGTTCCGCTTGCCCATTTGAGATTTTTCGTTTCCGATGTCTCAAAGGCGAGATCCCGGGCGCCCGGATCAGCCAATTCACTCAAAGCGGGTTTTCAGTTGCAGGGCCTGATACCTTCGCAATCATCCATTGGCCGCAGTTACCTCCAGAATTTCAACAAGTGCCGCACCTGAAAAGCTGACCGGAACGCCACGAGCCCAATCGGAGTTACTCACGACGCCAAGGTCCTTCCCGGTAATGACTGACCGTAACTGATATTTGCCAGCGGGCAGGAGGGGTAACTGAACCGTTGCTTCCTCGGCGTCGGACTTATTGCGGAAGAGGGCGATGACGCCGTTGCCGGTGTGGGCCAGGCGGGCGAAGCCGTCCCAGGCGGCGGGGGTGGTTTGGAGCCAGCTGCCGAGGGGGAAGAAGCTCTGGCTGATGCGGCGTGGTGCGGCGGAGATTTTTGAACCAGGCGATTTTTTCGCGGTACCACTGGCGGTCGGCGGCGGTGAGGTTGCGCAGGTCGCCGAGGAGCAGGGGCGCGGAGCCGATGGCGGTGGCAAAGGCGACGTGGATGGAGGGCAGGTCGGCGTGCATGTTGCCGATGAGCATGGCTTCAACGGGCATGGAGGCGGCGCGCTGGTAGAGCAGCTGCCGAGCTTGCAAGGGGCCGGCTGAGTCGGGTTGGCGGTCTTCGACGTTGCTCATCCAGTCGAGGTCGCCGGCGGCGAGCAGGCCGGCGTCGATGACGTGCTTCTGACCCCAGAGCTCGAAGGTGAGGTCGAGCAGGACTTCAGGATGCTTCTGGTAGACGAGGGCGGTCATGGCGGCGAGGCCTTCGTAGATCCGTTGAGGGACTCGGCCCAGGTGCCGTGGTCGTGGCCTTTGGCCCAGCAGCCGGGGGCTTCGCCATAGGCGTTGAAGATGGTGGTGAGGTCGAGCTTGACGTAGGCGAGGTGGAAGCGCTCGATGGCGTCGATGATGCGCTGGGCAACTACATGGGGAAAGCCGGTGGCCATGCACATCCGGCCATTTCGCCGCCCATGGTTCCGGTGGTCTTGAGCTTGCCGTCGATGTCGCGCATGGCCCAGGCGGCGTGGTCGCGATACTCGGCAGTGGTGGTCGCGATGGCGGCGACGGGAATCCACAGGCCGAGGCGCATGCCCTGAGCCTCGACGGCGTTGAGGATGGGTTGCAGGCCGCCGGGGAACGAGGTGAGGTTGACGGTGTTGAGCCGTAGTCCTGCTGCCAGCCGTCGTCGATGGTGAAGATGTCGATGCCCATCGGCCGGCGGCGTCAATCAATTCCAGGGCGGTGTCGCGGTTGATGCTGCGCTCGAAGGGCTCCCAGGTGTTGTAGATCCACGGGGGTCCCTGGGCGTTGACGCGGCGCATCCAGGACCTGCAGAGGTGTAGGAGGGGAGCGCCCAGTGGGGATCGTGGAAGCCGTCGCCGTTGCGGAAGGTGACGAGCGAGGCGCTGGCGGTGGTGAACTGCTCGCCGGCCTCGAGGGTGCGCTCGAAGGGCATGAGGTCGGTGTCATAGAGGACGCCGATGCGGACCCGGCCGGCGTGTCCCAGCCGGCGATTTCAGTGCGCTTCATGTAGCCGGGGACTTCGCTGAGGACCGCGATGCCGTTGCCGGTGAGGCCGTTGGCGACGAGCAGACCGGCGTCTTCAGAGCGGCCGGTGTAGAAGATTTCGCGGGGAATGGTTCCGTACTGGGTGAGGAGCGTGGTCTCGTTCTCAGGCCCAAGCGCGATGCCAAGGACTCGATGTTGAGATGGGCGAAGTGGAGTGGCGATCGCCAACATTGCGTAGGACTAGGTGCTTGCGGTGGCGGGATGTCCGCTGTAGACGCTGTAAACCACGGCGACTTCGAGAGGCAGATCTTTGTGGCGCAGGCGGACGGTGAGCGAGTGTCCGTTGGGGAGCGCTGCCGGGATGGCGCCGAGCAGGTCGAAGGCCGCGTCGATTCCCGCGCACGATTGACCGTTGCACAGGAAGGAGAACTCCTGGGACCGATGCCTGCCCGATTTTTCCGGCGGCATGAACTCCGCGTGGGTACTCAGGCTGGAAAATTTCCTTGTAAACAAGCCGGCCCCGGCCTCGAAAGCCACGACTCTCTCGATGAGGCCGTTGCCGATGTTCCAGCTTTGACCCGCCTCGGTGTCTTGATGCTGGCCCTCGCAAAAGGCCCATTGCGCGCACGCGCAGCCTGATGCCACCAGCAATCCGCTTTGCAGCAGCCTTCTTCTGGTCACAAGCCCGACCCGCATCCTTCATCGCTGTTCTCCATCTCGCCACGATTCGTTGCGCCCGAGTTCGGGGCGCAGCGGCGAAACAAGAATAGCAATGCCGGGCGGGATCAGTTGAGCAACTCAAAAGCTTGCTCGATCCGAGGGGGAAGCGCGGCCAGACCGGCGGCGAGGGTCTGGCTGATTTCAAGCACGGCAGCCGGGGCCGGGTCGATGGCCTTCAGGGCCTCTACCGCGGCGGGCCAGGCGATGGCGCCGTCGCCGGGCCACAGTGCTCGTCTTTCTCGCCGTGGTTGTCGTGGACGTGAACCGAGCGATCCGGCTGCCCAGTGTGGCGATAGCCTCTGCGACACCGACGGTCATGTTGGCATGGCCCAGGTCAAGGCAGACGCCAACCTTGGTCAGGTGGCCGATGTGCAGGATTTCCACCAGGTGCTCAGGGGTGGTGGGCTCGCTGAGGAGGTTTTCGACCAGCAGACGCACGCCGAGCGGCCTTGCAAAAGCGCCCAGGTGCTCCAGCGCGGTGATGGCGTATTCGATGGTCCGCGGCGACCATCCGTCCGTTCGAACTCCCAGATGCAGGACCAGGTTGCGAAAGGGGATGGAATCGGCGGCCTCGAGCGCTCGCTTGATCTCGTCCATCGCGCTGATGCGGCGAGCTTTCTCGGGATCGAGCACGTTGAGCGCGGGAGCTCCGCCGCGGCCCATCTCGCGGTCAGGGTAAAGCGGGGCGTGCATGGAGAAGGCTTGGAGCGGATTGGAACGGAACCATGCGGCCAGTTCGGTGAGGTGCTCGCGGCTGGTGTAGTCAAAATGCTGGCGGGCGGCAAAGATTTCCACGCCCTCGGCGCCTGACCGGCCGGCAAGTTCCAGCAGCCCCGGGTGGAGACGCTGGTTGAGGAACAGGTGCGTCGACAGAACTCGCAGCATGACCAAGGCTTTCTCCTGGCGCCGGGAAGGAGTTTTGAAACGGCCCAACGCTGCTTGTATTGTCGCATTCTTGCAAATCAACATCCTGCAAAACGGGGTCGACCTGGACAAATGGGCTTGGGGGTCAGCGCTTGAAAGAAGTGCCGGGGCAGTGCTGCAGAGGCGAATGGCGGCGTCTTTCCATGTTGTGGGTAGGGTCAAACGATTTTCGAGAATATTTAAAAAGAATACAAAGAAAAAAGTGTGCAAAAGAGAGTACAGAATGCGGGTATCTAATTTAACGAGAGATTGATTTTTAAGGGAATTCGGGCCTGTACCGCCTCCCGGAGACCGGGTGTGGAGGGTGGTGTAATTCGAGGAAATCTACAGTACCGGTCCCTCAATTGGACCTGAATTGAAAAGAGGCCCATTGGTATGGCTGAAGTGATGGATAGCGTCTCTGTCTCCGCCGAGGTTCTGGCCAAGGCGGGATTGACGAAGGAAGCTTGTGCAAGTGAAGCCCAGGAGGGCGGTTTTTCAGGCAAGGCGACGTTGCAGATTGTCTCTATTACCTTGCAAAGCGGAAGGGCGAAGCTGACGGTGGTTTCAAATCCAGGGTAAAGAGGCAACGATCGCCGTTGCTGACACCGGTGTGACTTTATTGGCGAGGAGTCGATTGCGAGCGCGGCCGGGCTGCGCATGGCCACGGCAGGCAGCGATCGTCACTTGCACGGCGCTGAAGATCGAGCGCGGTGAGATGGTCCGCGTGCATGCGCGAGGAGCAAGCCTTCACCGATCTCTTCCTGAAGTTTCTGCTGGCGCGCAGCATGGGACTCAGGCCGACCTGGTCGATCAACTCTTCAACTCCAGCGAAAAGCGGCTGGCGCGGATCCTGCTTTTGATGGCGGAGTTCGGCGAGCCGGGCGAGCAGGAGACGTTGATTCCCAAGATCTCGCAGGAGACGCTGGCGGAGATGGTCGGCACCACGCGGTCGCGGGTCAGCTTTTTCATGAACCGCTTCCGCAAGCTCGGATTTATCGAATACAACGGCGGCATCAAGGTGCACAAATCGCTGTTGAATGTGATTCTTCACGACGGTACGCCTGCTGATGTGCCGGAGAACGCTGACCAGGACGCGGGAGATGGAGGCCACAGAAGGCGGGGAAATCATCCCGGTCGATAGGGCAAGCTCGCTCTGGAATTGCATTTGAGTCGGGTGCCAAATTGCCCACTACCGAAAATATCTTTGTATTGTTGATGGAATCAATGTGAGGTTGAGGACATGCCTCGCTCAATATCCTACCTTGCCGAAGTGGCTGCGGTGGTCCTGTCCGCCCTCAAGCTCGCCGGTCTTTGGGTCGATGGCGATGCACTCGCCGTTTGACCAGTTTCCCTCTCTTGATATTGAGGGTGTAGCCCCTTGCCTGCAGTCCGGCGATGGTTTCCGGCGGGAAACCCGGTTCCAGGTCGAGCGTGTCCGGCAGGTACTGGTGGTGGAAGCGCGGCGCGTCCACGGCTTGTTGAATGTTGAGACCGCCCTCGGCGGCGGAGAGAAAGATATTGGCCACGGTGGAGATAATGCGCGCGCCTCCCGGCGAACCCAGCACGTAGCGCAGCTTGCCGTTTTCAATCACGATGGTTGGAGTCATGGAACTCAAAGGACGCTTGCCGGCGGCGATGGCGTTGGCCGGGCCCTGGATGAGGCCGTAGATGTTGGGCACGCCGAGCTTGACTGCAAAGTCATCCATTTCGAGCAATACGTCGTAGTCAGGCGCCAGAACATAAACATA
>CAVTDA010000041.1:0-7929 GCA_963733285.1 uncultured Acidobacteriota bacterium | reverse complement strand
GGCTTGGGCACGCCCTCCGTCAGGTCTCCGCTTGACAGCTTCTTCGGCTCGTCGCGCAGAACCGGCGCATAAGATCTATATATTTCAATAGTTTAACCTTATTACAATTCTCGCGGAGAAAAATTGTACGCAAGCTGAAGGCGAATTACCTACCCGGGGGGGGGGTGCGAATCGTGGTTAAGCGCCACATTGCTCTGGCAGGGGTTCTTGCTTTACTGATTGCTTTGCTGACAGTAAGCTGGCAATCGTATCAGCAGCAAGTAAGAATCCGGTTGATGCTCTCCGGTACGAGTAGTGAGGCGTGAGGCATGAGGTGTGAGGTAATCAATCTGCAGGAATAAGGCATAGGTTCCGCTTAAATTGAAAAGAGATGATACGACACTTAATCTTTATTGGTTTACTGCTCTCTGTTAGTCATCCTCTGATTTATAGTCAACAGCTTGATTACATAAGAGGGAAAGTGACTGATTCTAAAACATCCGAACCTGTACCTTACGCGACAGTACGTCTTAAAAACTCTCAAGTTGGGGTCATTTCATCGAAGTAGCCTTTGCCCTGGAAGTAGGAAATCAGTTTCTGCTTGCCTTCCTGCACGAGATCCTGATCAAACGAGTTCTCCTCATAGATGGGGACAAGCGTTCGAAGCGTCCGCCCCGAGATCTTTGCCCCCTCGACACTGATCAGGACTTCCGGACCCAAGGTTACCCGCCAGCGCAGGCCGGCACGATTCGAGGCGGGGTCGTAGGTTGGCTGGCTCATCCGCACGCGCGCCGCCAGATGGTTCTGCTTGCCCAGAAAATCCTGTAGAAACCGCGTGGCGGCTTGCAGGTGGTCGGAGTCATAAGGCTTCCCTTCTTTCAGATTTGCTCCGTGCAAGCGAGCCCGAATCGATCGCAACGCCCCCTTGAGTTCCTTCACTTCCGCTTCGTCGGGGCCGATGATTTCGATTTTTCCAATCCTCGCCCGTGGACCGAGGGTGACGTTGTAAACCAGGTCGGCAACCTGGCGGGGCTGATCGAGCCTCGTTTCCGCCTTTACCTGCGCGGTGAAATAACCCTCGCGGGCAAGGAACCGCTTGAGTTCCTTTTCACCTTGCGCAACGCGGTCGGACTGATAGGGCTCCTGCGGCGGATAGTTCACCACCTGGAGCAGGCGCTGGAAGCTGAAGACCTTCGTCCCCCCGGGGAAATCGATCATCCCAATGTAGAACGCCGGCTCCAGGATGAAGGTGACGCGCAATCCCTCGGCTTCGGGGTTCACTTCGACGGAAACCCGCGTGAACTTCCCGTCGCCTGGAGCGCCGCCGCAGACTCTTGGATATCCGCGCTGGAATATGGGGCCAACTCCTTCTGGACGACGAGGGAACGCAGTGGCGTGAGGTCCGTCGCCGGTTTCGCGACCAGCACGACCTTCGACACCGTCAACCCGTTGTAAATTTGATCGGCGGGCTGCTGCCCGCTGGCGCGAACCGGCGTAAGTGAAGCCGCAAAGAAAAGCGCGAGAATCCATCCCCCCGCGGCGGTGTGCGGGCGCCTTCCGTTCCAGCGGGTTCCAGGCGATGGAAGAACCATGACGATTTTGCGGGGCGCTTTCAATCCCCGCACAGACCGGCAGGGAGCGAGGCCGCCTGTCGGCGCATTCCTGCATTCTCCACTTGCCTGATTTTGGGTTGAATTCCGCCCCTCTTAAGAATACCAGTTCGACGAATAATTTCGGATTTTCAAAACCCCAATCCCCCACCTCACTTTCGATGCCTCTACGAAGAAAGTCGTTCCTTTCATTGAGCGTCAAAAATGGTAATGAGTTTTCCTTCAGCGACGGGCGAGGGAGCCGATGCTGTGACCACTGCGAACCGGCGACGGCCACTTTCGCTCAGAAAACATGGCGCACGTCCACACCGAAGTGCGGATCGCCGCCCGTGCCGGTGATCGTGATGGGCAGGTAAGTTCCCGCGCCATCCTTTTTAAAGAGGGGATCGAGAGGTTTCAGGAGAATGGATTTCCAACCCGTCGTGGTTTGCGAAAGTTCCGCATCCAGCCGCAGGGCCCCCTTGAAGTCCACGGTCTGATCCTGGAGTTTGTAGGTTCCGTCCAGATTGACCGCCGCCCCGGGAACACTGAACGTCAAGTTGGAAAGGGTCATCACGCCCTCGCCGAGAACAAACTTTCCCGCGAAGTTCGACGCCACGCCGCCCGCGGTCTTCACTTCCGGGTCACCCTGCCCGCGGTGACTGAGCGCGGCCACCTTGCTCTGGATATTCAGCTCGGAAAATTGCGCCGACTTGATCTCGAACCGTCCATCAAGCTTCAGACGCTCGGCAATGACCCCCTTTCCAGGCGGAATATCGATGCGAGTGTGAAGACTGACTTCCCCCTTCATCGGCGGCTTCTGCCCCTTGATCGCGAGGCGCAGCATGTCTTCAATCCTGCCGTGATCCGAGGTGGCTTCGAGCAGGATCCTCCGGTATTGCTCCCGGCATCCTGAACACGCCACCGCGCGCGATGATTTCAGAATTCACAAGCTTCGCGCGGACGGGGTCAAGCATGGTGTTTCCGGTCGTGCCATCGACAATCGCGTGGAATTGCGTGTCGAGGGGGACAGGGTTACCGTTGATTCCCAGGCTGAAATCTGGCGTGGAAGTCTCGCCGTCAACTTCGATCCGTTCGAGAATCCCCTTGAACTGGCCTTGGGAGGAGAGCATCCCGCTCAAGCCGTGAATCGTAGAGAGATCGACGTGGTCGAAGGTGTATTTGCCGTCGAGGGGAGTGAGCGAAGGCTCATCGCGCTGCCAGGGGCCAAAACTTCCATGGCTGACAATCAGCCCCTCGGGGACGGGATTCGTTAGCGTGGCCTCGTAGGCCATTGGCTGGCCGAGACCCGCGTGCTGCAGCCGGAGCGAGCGGATGTGGAAGACATGCGAAGGCTTGCCGGGATCGCGGACGAGCATGTTGAGTTCAGTGCCGTCGGCGACGATTTCATCGACGACGACCTTGTACGGCGGAGCTTCCTTGTGGTGCTTAATTGGTTTGGGAGCATTCGGATTGGAAAGCTCGCGCGGCGGCGTCGTAACTGTCAGGCCTTCAAGGGTGATTCGCTTCACATGATGGGTTGTCCGGAACAGGTCCAGGAATTGATTTCCGTGGAAACCCTCTTGAGGACGATCAAAGGCGGAACATCGGTGCGGCCATGGTGGCGGAAGACAAGATTTTCACCGCGAATGACAATACGGGGAAAGATCGAAACTTGCAGGCTGGAGAATTCCACTTCGCTGGCAAAGTGCTCTCTTAGCGTGCTTAGAATGCGCTCGCGCACGTACCCCGGAAGCCGCTGGCTCGCCCGCCTCGCTGCCCATCCTCCACCGACCAAGATGAAGACTGTGATGCCGCCGGTCAAAATCCATTTTCGCTTCCATCCTGGAAAGGCCCTCGCTTTATTCATCGGTGAATTGTCCTGCTCCCTTCTCGGAATCTGAAATTGGAACAGTCCTCGCAATTTCGCCATCAGAGGTGCGAGATGCCCTGATCTTCCTCCTTCTTCTCTTGCAGGAAGCGGCGCTCAAGAACCTGCCGGGCCAAGTCGCGGCCTCCGAGTCCAAAAGCCAGGGCCAAGCCCAGCATGATCGCTCCAAACAAGGTCGTAAATGCAATCAGCACGACGCCACGTCCAAGTCCGATTCTCTCCAGCGCCATGGTGACCGCGAGAGCGATGATGATGAACCGCACCAGCGCGCTGATAAGCCTGGCGAGGGGGAGTTGGCATTGATGGCCGCCAGGAGCGCTGCGCGCGAAAAGAAATTCGCCACCACGACGCCTACAACCAGGATGACGAGGGCGACGATGACCTGAGGGAGAAGCCCGAACAGCCCCGAAATTTCCTGTTGCAGGGCGGGAATCTGGAGCGCATCGAGCCCCATCAGGATAAAGGCAATCCACAGAACCCAAAAAGCCAGGCGCGCGATCATCTCCGTGGGAGTGGGCAGGGCTGCGTGCGTCAACGCCTGCGACAAGCCCTGACGGTCAAACAGCGAATTGAACTTCACCCAGATCAGACCCTTGCGCAGGATGGCTTTAACCAACCACGCCACGGCAAGGCCTATGGCGATGAAGATGACCATCGCCAGCACCCGCGGCAGGAACTGTCCCAGCATCTGCAAAAACGCTTGAATGGTCTGAGTAAGATTCTTGTTGATAAAACTTCCCATACATCACCTCACTTCTGGGCGTTCCAATGTTCCAGCAGATAGGGCTTTGAATTCTCAAACTGGCCGCGAAGCTTTATTATCCGGTCCCGGGCCCCGGTGCCACTGGACCGGTGATTTTCCGAGAGAAACGAGTTGATGCGGCCGAGATAAAGCGGAGCCAGGGCTTGCAACAAGTGATCGCGGTTGATAACGGAACGATGGAAGGCCCCGGCAAATTCATAAACCGTCTCCACCCACAACTCGTTGGGGTAGTAAGCTCCCTCGACGCCTGTCACCGCGATGGCGCGGATTTTCTCCAGCGTGGAAGGCGAAAGGGCGGGTTCCAGGACCGCGGCGAGGTCCCCCACTCCCTTGAGAAAAGTACTGAGCATCCGTTTGCGATTCACGCGAATGGGCGGAAGGTCCAGGTCGTATTGGTACCCGAAAGCCGGAACGGACTGCACGCCCTCGTGAGCCATCCAGTGGGACTGATGCGCCTCCATGCAGATGAAAAGAGCGCCCACGACGTGTTGAATGGTTGCGGCAAGGGCGTCTCCGCCGGGCTTTTCCGCGTGCACTTTGGGCCCGAGAAAGGCCTGGCATGCGCGGAATCTCCCACCAGCGCCGACGTCACCATCCAGATCTCCGGCGCAAAACGCATGAAGTCCTGCTGCCACGCGTCCAGGCTTAGGAGATGCGAAACCAGCCGGCCTGAGAATGCCATCTCCGCCCCCAACGGCTCTTCGATCTCGCATCCATATGCCGTTGCGACCAGGGGAGAGAGCACGTGGCTGATCAGCAAACCATCAAAACGATGCCGCTGATAGATGGGAGCAAGCAGATCGAATCCCTCCCGCAGAATGGGACGGGCAAGGGTTTCAATCCACTCGGGCGTGAGGCTTTCCAGGTCCGGGGAGACGACGGCGCAGACCTTTGCGCGCAGCAGCTCGGCCGCGGCGAGGGTCACGTGCAACGCTCCGCCCTTTCCCTGCATTGCTCCGTAGGTCGCCGTGAGCGTATGCATTGTGCGCAGCGGGCTGGAGGCCAGGTAGGTACGAAAATCCGGGGCCGCGGTGCCGATTACAATCTGCTGGGTGCCGTCGGTGGATCCGCCATCCACATGGATCAAAGCAGATCTCTCCCGCGGGAAATATTTCACCAAGCCAATGCGAATGGCGTTGATTACACGGGCGATGGTGTCATGGTCATTCAAAGTGGTCACACCCACCAGGATGTCCACTTCCCCGGCAGCGGTAATTTGCCGCAGGCAATCGTCAGTCAGAAGGTTATCGTCCATGATCATTCATCGCAAAAGTGCGGATCGAACCGCGACGGAGATGCTTCAAGGTCAATCGCTAGAATCTCCGCAGGCGGAACCAAAAGAACTGATACGGCCCCAGGGTTAGCAGGTACGGAAGGTCGCCCGCGCGAGGGAAGGGATTGCCACCGAACATTTCAATCGGCACCGCGCCTTTAAAGCGGCTCAGATCAAGCTCCGCCGCCTGCGCAGAATTGGAAAGATTGTTGACAATCAGGATCCTGTCCTTCCCCAACTCCCGCACATAGGCCAGAATCCGGTGGTTGGGTGTGGCGAGGAATTCCAGCGTCCCGCGCCCAAACGCCTGCGTGGACCTGCGCACTCGGATCATCTGTTTCATCCACGAAAGCAGCGAGTGGGGCGACCTACGCTGAGCCTCGACGTTAACGGTTTGATAGCCGTATAAGGGGTTCGACAACAATGGGAAATAGAGCTGCTCCGGATCGGCGGCGGAGAACCCGCCATTCCAACCGGAATTCCACTGCATCGGTGTGCGGACACCATTGCGGTCGCCGAGGTAAATGTTGTCGCCCATGCCGATTTCATCGCCGTAATAAATAATGGGCGTCCCGGGCAGCGACATCAGCAAGCCATTCATCAATTCGATGCGCCGCCGGTCATTCTCCAGCAGGGGCGCGAGCCGCCGCCGGATCCCGAGATTTATTCGCGCCGTCCGATCCTTGGCGTATTCGTCGTAAAGATAGTCGCGCTCATCGTCCGTCACCATTTCCAGCGTCAACTCATCGTGATTGCGCAGAAACAATCCCCACTGGCAGGTTTCGGGAATGGGCGGGGTCCGCTGCATGATGTCGATGATCGGCTTGCGGTCCTCCAGGCGGATGGCCATGAACATCCGGGGCATCAGGGGAAAATGAAACGCCATGTGGCACTCATCGCCACTGCCGAAATAAGCAATCGCGTCCTGGGGCCACTGATTGGCCTCTGCCAGCAGGAATCGATTGGGATAGTGCTCAGCCAGGCGGCTGCGCAGGTCTTTGAGAACCTGATGCGTCTCCGGCAAATTTTCGCAATTAGTCCCTTCGCGCTCGACCAGGTAAGGGACGGCATCGACGCGGAACCCATCCACACCGCGATCAAACCAGAACTTCATGATGTTCCACATCTCTTCGCGTACGGCGGGGTTGTCGTAATTCAGGTCAGGTTGGTGGCTGAAGAACCGGTGCCAATAATAAGATTTTGAAACCGGGTCCCATGCCCAGTTGGAAAGTTCGGTATCAAGAAAGATGATGCGGGCCTGGCGGTAGGGATCGGGCGTCTCGCTCCAAACATACCAATCGCGGCGGGGATTGTGTTTCGATTGCCGCGCTTCCTGAAACCACGGATGCTGGTCGGAGGTGTGGTTCATCACCAATTCGGTGACCACACGCATTCCACGCCGGTGCGCTTCATCCAGAACGAGCTGAAAGTCATCGAGCGTGCCGTAGGATGGATGGACGTTCGTGTAGTCGGAGATATCGTAGCCATCGTCCTTGAGCGGCGAGGGATAAAAAGGAAGAAACCAAATTGTGCTGACACCCAGATCCTGCAGGTAATCGAGCTTTTGCGCGAAGCCGCGGAAGTCCCCTGTGCCGTCGCCGTCGCTGTCGCAGAAGGCGCGGACGTGAACTTCATAGAGCACGGCGTCCTTGAACCACAAGGGCTCGTCCGGCGGCTTGTACGTGCTTGATCCTGAATTGTTGAGCATCATCAGCGGTCGTGAAATTAACGTGTCCCTTTGACGCGAATTCCAGACCTACGCCTCAGCGTGAGCACCGACCAGCAACGCCACGGGAAACCTCTTGAAGACTTCCGTCAAGGGCAGAGTATTTCCGCATTTGGAATTGCAGACTTCGACCCTATCACCTGTCATCAAATGAAACCATTCCTCCGGCGCGCCCTGGGGAAGAACCAGCGACGTGCCCGACCAGATGCTCTCTCCCACAGGCAGCTTCCCTGCCGGAGCCAGCCGCGTGATAAATCTCGGCACGGCGACGACCGCCCACTCTTTGTCGAAGTGCCGGGCAAAAGCAAGGACGCTCTCCTTTTCGGCCCGGCGGCCGCCACCGGCTGGTAAGTGCCCTCAAGAAAGAGGTCGCGATGCGCCCGGCGGAAATTGAGAATAAGGGAGGTCAGAAACAATTTGACCCGCCCATCCTCCCAATGATCCATAA
This sequence comes from uncultured Acidobacteriota bacterium, assembly GCA_963733285.1. Taxonomy (GTDB): domain Bacteria; phylum Acidobacteriota; class Terriglobia; order UBA7540; family UBA7540; genus Bog-366. The sequence goes on along the minus strand of CAVTDA010000041.1, from coordinate 260 downwards.
GATTGTTGATGAGCGTGATGCGGCCAGCCGTTGCATCCTCCTTCCAAACGTCGCTCAGCAGGCGCGCGCGTTTTTCAAAGTTGACCGCACCACGATTATCCGGGTCGACGAGGCGGAAGTCCCAAAGCTCGGAACCCTGGTAAAAATCGGGAATCCCCGGCATCGTCATTTTGAGCAGAAGCTGGGCGAGCGAGTTGAGCGCCCCGAAAAAGGCAATCTCGCGGTGCAGTGCAAGGAAGTGCGCCAGGAAGGCATTATCC
>CAVTDA010000040.1:0-12652 GCA_963733285.1 uncultured Acidobacteriota bacterium | reverse complement strand
CCCTATCTCCATTTCGACAACGTAACCCGGAGCCGGAAGATCTGAAAGTCCGTGAACTTCTTTCGCGGATCACCGACAGAAATCGAAGAAATCATCCTCGCGATGAATCCGATGGCCTGAAGAAGGTAAGACGACGACGATCTCTATCTGCAACTGTTAAAGCCTCTCAAGGTCAATGTCACGCGTATTGCGCGGGGCCTCCCCATCGGCGGCGACCTGGAATTTGCAGACGAGGCCACGTTGTCGCGCGCGCTGGAGGGCCGAATTGCGATTTAGGAATGGAGCGCTGATCCGCGCCGCACTGGCGCTTCTCTTCTGCGCCTGCGGCCTGCTGAAGACGCGGGATCCCGAGTCGCCAGACACCGGGAATGCATCAAACCCTCCAGCCTTCTTGAGCGGAAACTGTTGTTTCGATCTGACCTTATCGTTCGGAAACAAGAACGTCAACGATTATGCAAAGACGTTTTCAGATACTTCCGTCAGGCGGAAGGTCGTATGTTTTCGTCCCCACCCGGAAGGGCCAGGACCGCGACGTATGCCGGCTTCTTCTTTCACATTGGACGGTCGAATCTGAGATGAATTATTTTCGGAAGTGCCGATAGTTGGATGGGGGAGGTTTGGGGACCGGCGAGCGGGCCATCGGTCACGAGCAAACGATCTCCCCGGGTCGAGGCGGGCTAGCCATGGCTCGGCTTGGGGCCGGCAGATGCTCCCCTGCTGATTTATGATCGGCTGAGTCCGTCTGTTGACAGACGAAGGGGGTGGTTACACGGGCCTTTGGGCCTTACCGAAACCTATAGATCCCATTAGGTTTCTCTGTTGCTGGGTTTCTTAATGCAGAAGAATCCGAAAATGTGCGCGCGAGTGCGGAACTGGCGATTTTCCTAATCCAGTGTGACTTTTTGCCACACTAATTCCGGTTTTCCTCATTCCACCCGGCGTGCTCCTGCCAATCAACGATACGCAAGTAGTTTTCCACACGGGGCAGCTCGGCGAGGTTTTTCCTCTCAACTTCCGCCCGATTCCCGTTCTGAGTCTGATAGACCCAGGCCATCTCCTGCTTCCGCGCCGCAGCCTCACCACTAACATAAACTCCATATTTTTCATACTGATAGGGCGCGGACGGGGAACTTGCGGTACCGGAAGGCAGGTTGGTCAAAACCACGGTTTGAGGGTCGATCTCCTTTGTTTTCAACAGCTCGTGACAGGCTTCGATCGTCAGCCAGTCGGCCACGCGATGGTCCAGATTGGCCTCATCCGGGTGCGTAACCACGATCATGGCGGGATGAAATTCCGTCAACACCTGGCGGATGGCGGCAACCACGGCGTCCCGCGCAAATGCAAGATTCGGCTTGTAGATATCCCCATACGGAGCGTGATCGCAGGCGAGAGAAATCGAGAGATAGGGATGGGACGAATCTTTGTGGTCAAACCAAATCGCCCCCAGGCCGTTCTCGGGCAGCCCTAACACGTGTAAATCGGTCTTAGCGACCCCTAGATGACCAAGCGCCCCCACCGACTCCTCCATGCGCACTGCGCCGAACTCGCGCGCCTCATTTGGCCCACACGTTCGGGAAAAGTAGCGCGCGCATTGGGTCATATCGCCCGCGGCTAGAATCAACACTTGGACGGGGATCTGGGATTCGAGAGCCGCCCGAATCAATCCCGCGTAGGCCTGCTCGTCGCCTTCGTGGGGGCAAACGACAAGAAGCGATGCCGGCAGCGGATTCACCGCAATCTCCGTGGAAATCTGCGCAATCAATTTGCCGTCGGACGCGGCTAATTTCAATTCGACGGGGAAAGTCCCCGGCGCCTGCGTATTCGGAATCTTCCAAGCCTCGCCCGACACCTTGACGTTTCCGCCCGCCGCCAGATTGATCCCGACAAGCACCGTTCCCGAATACACGTCCCGGCCCGACGAGTCCGTGATGCGCGCCTGAAGTGAAGCGCCGCTCCAGGCCGAGTGGGAGGGATTCTTCACGCTGGCGGCAAGTTTGACGGTGTCACCAGGACGATAGAGCGTATGGCTTGGGTTGACCTGCAATTCCGCAGAGACCTGTCCGGGAGCGTAGAATTCGCGATATTGTGTGAAGTCAACCGAGGCAAGATAGGGATGGGCATAGTTGCCGTTATAAGCTTTGGGCCCGTCGTTCGCAAGCGCGCGGATGACGACTTGGGAGGTAAACTGCATGTCGTAGAGAATGGTGTGATCGGCATTCCACACGGTAACGGCGTAATTCTCGACCTCGGAGGCCGGTGAGAGAGAGTTTCGCCACCGCCGGCGCGCATATCGTCGTCATGTTTCCGGGGAGGAACGCCGCCGCGCGCACAGTGCTCATGGCAACGGCCACGGCAGTTCCGGGCGGAATATTCACATTGTCGCGAAGCGTGGAAACTTCGAGGTCCGGATTCTCATGCCCGCCCTGTGAAGTCAGAGGAATCCAGGGATAGATGGCGTTCGAGAACTCGACGCGCAATCCCTTCACCTCAGTATCCAGAAGATTTTCGATCGCCACGCTGCAACGAATGGGATCGCCTACGTTGTAGAAGGATTTATCGAGGATTGCGCGGGAGATTCGAATGGATTTCTTGTAGACGACGAACCCGCGAACCTTCTTGGTGATCCCAGGAAGGTGCTCGATCCGGTCATCGACGTGGAGAGTAACGGTGTAGAATCCGGTGGGCGCCTGGAAAGGAATCGGCCATCCGCCCTGAAACTCCTCAACCCCGGGCTGGGTTTGCGGAAGGGGATCCATTTCCACGCTGGCATTGGCGGTGGTGCCGTAATATTGGATTTCCGCCGAGACCACGTAGCGCTTGGTTTCGCCGGCAATGCCGCGAACCGTGGCGTGGATGTAGGCGAAGGTGCCGCTGTTAAATCCCGATTCCATGGGGCCGCCTTCCACCGAAACTTCCGCCCCCCTAAGCGGCCCGCTGACGAGAAGCAGAATCCCCGCCAGCACGCCCCACCAAGCTCTTCGCTGCATTCCTTATCTCCCCGCCCCCGAATGGGATTTTCCTATTATTGCTATGATGCCGACCCACATCAAAATAATTTTCTCGCCGCCCAAGCCGACATTGCTTTTGAAGCGCATCGTTCGCGCCAGCTCGTGACGTTAGGAATTTCCAGGGAATGCCTGTAAATTAGGCAAGGCGGCAGATTCGCCGAAGCAGGGTAGCGCAAAGTGCACGCCTTCTGCGCCTCATCCCCAAGTCTGTGCGCTTTCACGGATGCCTGCTCGGAGTGTGAATCACACATCCATTTGAACACCCTCACGGAAGCGATAAAGGAGGCGCATCTCCTTGCTTCGCGCTATTGAAGGAACCCTGGCGGTGAATGATGAAAAGGTCGCTCGCGGCAGGCACGCTGGTTTTCTGGGCGTTGGCGCTCGGCGCTGGGCTCCGGGCGCAAGCCCCCGCGCCTGTCGCCCCGCCGCCGGAGCAGGACGAATTCGCGCTCAAGGTGGATGTCCGCCTGGTGCTGGTGGAGGCGACCGTCCGCGACAGTAAGGGCAGAATTGTCGACGATCTTAAACCGGAAGATTTCCACGTTTTTGAAGACGGCGTGGAGCAGCGGATTTCATATTTCTCGCGGGACGAACTGCCGCTGGCCGTGGCCCTAGTGGTGGACGGCAGCGGCAGCGTTGCGCCCATACTCCCGCAACTGCACCAAGCCGCTTACGACACTCTCTCGCAGCTTAAGCCCGAAGATCAGGTGGCCCTCTATTCCTTCGCCACTCAGCCGGAGCGAATCGTCGACCTGACCACTAACCGGAGAGCGATTGCCGAGAGCCTCATTGGAATTGGCTCCGTGGGCGGCACGAACATCGCGGATGCGCTTTACGCGTCGATTGAATATCTGGGGCAGGAGGCCCGTGACCGGCGCCACGCGGTCATCATGATCTCGGACAACCAGCCAACGGCCAAAGGAGAGTACAACGGCGACGACGTGATTCGGCTGGCGCTCGAGACCCAGACGATCGTATACAGTGTCAGGCTCGGAGGTGGTCACACGGAACGCGGCTCGGACGAGCCCGACTGGATTCCCGGCGCGCGTTGGGTCGACAAGATCATGCTGGAAACGGGCGGCGAGATCATCGATGTGGCTGCCGCGGGATCGGCGCAAAAGGCCATGGCCGAAGTCGTCGCGCGGCTAAAACAACGCTATACGCTCGGCTACCAGAGTTCCAACACGCGCCAGGATCGCGCCTTCCGCACAATCGACGTTCGCCTCTCCGACCGCGCCCAGGATCCCAAACACCCGTACAGGATTTTCGCCCGCCACGGCTATCTATACGGCGCCCGAGACTGGTCCTTAGCACCCAAATCCGATGGGCGATTGAATTCTGGCACGATCATCTATATGTTCCTTGTCGGGCGGAAAGCCCATCATGGGAATTCCGTTTTAATACTGAGAGCCACAAAGGAGTGGCTTGGCATGAAGCGATTGCTTCTTGTACTCATGGTTCTATACCTCTGCCCGTGTGCCCTTGGCGCAGACACCCCCAGAACCGGAAGAGCCGCTCCTATCAACCGGCGCAAACTATTTCTGTCACTGATATTACCCTGCCGGGGCCATGCATCGCGGACGGGACGGTGGTGCTTAATGCGCTGATTACTAAAGAGGGAAAACCGCAAGAGATAGAGGTTCGCCGGGATATTGAGTGCCTCACCGGTCTGGCGGTGGATGCGGTAAAAGAATGGAAATTTTCGCCAGCAATGGTTAAGGGCAAAGCCGTTGCTTCCAAGATCGCTGTGGCGGTCACTGTTTGCCCCGGCGGAGTGATGGGCGACCCTATTACTATGGGTACCCTTAAGACCCAGAATGAGTCGGCGATTCAATTGGAATTCCAACCCCCGGAAATTCTTCACGGTAAGCTTCCGATTTATCCCACAGACGCGATTGTTGCCGGGAATGTTGTCCTTGAAATCAGCCTCAGTGCGAAGGGCCAGCCCGCGGACGTCAAAGTGCTACAGGATCTTCCTCCCTTTACGTCTCACGCGCTGGCCGCTTTGGGATCTTGGAGCTTCATGCCCGCTACCGACAATGGCAATCCCATCCCTTCCAAGTTGGTTCTGGCGTTTGTATTCCGGCCTTTGTTTCCCTCAAACGAGTGATTTTGATGCATTCCACGAATGAATACGCGGGTGGGAATGAAGCAGGATTGCAAAGCATGATTTACTCAAGCGATGGAGACCCCGCAACCGAATATGCTGCGCGGCTTGAATCGCGACGCGAGCTACGCGACAAACTCGAACAGCGCCACAAAATGCTCGGCGGGGTGAGCATTGGGCTGGCTGTCGGGTTCGTGGCTTTGATCGCGTTGGGTTTGGGTCAGCGCTCAGGCATCATCTTTTGGGCGCTGATTCCGGCCGCTGGGATTGTGGTTTCCCAAACCGCGCTTACGCGCGTGATGCGGCGGCTGAAAAACTCCGGACGCGCCGAGGCTTTTTACGGCCGTGCGCTTGGGCGGATTGAAAATCGCTGGATGGGCGAGGGCGAATCCGGCGAACAGTATCTCGACTCCTCGCATCCTTACGCGCGCGATCTGGACATCTTTGGCAAAGGTTCGCTGTTCGAGTTGCTGTGTACGCCTAGGACAAAGGCCGGTGAGGAGACGCTGGCGAGATGGCTGCTGGCGCCGGCTTCAGTTGAAGAAATCAGCAGGAGGCAAGCCGCGGTTGACGATCTGAGGGGCCGGACGGACCTGCGCGAAGATTTGGCGGTTTTGGGGGAAAGCGATCTTCGGTCGCGTGTGCGTCCGAATGCTCTCGCGGCGTGGGCGGAAGCGCCGTCCCTGCTCAAGCCGGGGTTGGCACGTGCCGCGGCTTTCGTACTTGCAGCCGCGTGGATTTTCAACCTTGTGGCGTGGTTTGCCTGGGGTTGGTGGCAGGCGGCGCTGTTTTCGACCGTCGTAAATTTGCTGTTCGGCATGCGGTATAAGGAGCAGTTGCGGCGGATCGCTCCGATCGTGGGCGTGCTCGCGGCCGCGGATGAGAAGCGGGCGACCGGGCCGACAGTGGAGTCGTTGGCACCCGACCTTGAGGTACTTGCTCAGGTGTTGGCAAGAATGGAGCGGGAGAGGTTTTCCGCGCCGAAGCTGGTGGAGTTGCAAGCAGCGCTGAAAGTGGAGGGCGTGCCTCCGTCGCGTGCCTTCGCCCGTCTGGCCCGCCTGCTGGAATATTTCGAACAGAGGCGCAGCACGATTGTTGCGGCTCTGGACCGGTTCGTGTTCTGGAGCCTGCAAGTCGCCTTTGGCATTGAGGCGTGGCGCCGGAAATTTGGACCATCAATCCGCCCGTGGCTCGCCGCGGTGGGCGAACTGGAAGCACTATGCGCGATTGCCGGCTACGCCTATGAACATCCGGGGGACGTGTTTCCCGAGTTTGTTGTGCCCCAGCAGGGTCTCTTCGAAGCTCGGGGCTTGGCGCATCCAATCATTCCGGAAGCAAAAGCCGTCCGCAACGATCTGGCCCTCGGAGGGGAATTGCGCCTGGCCATTATCAGTGGAGCAAACATGACGGGAAAAAGCACGCTAGTGCGCGCCGTCGGCGTAAATGCTGTGCTCGCGCAATGCGGCGCTCCGGTGCGCGCCATGCGGCTGCGCCTGTCGCCGCTCGCGGTGGCCGCTTCCATTTGCGTGCTCGATTCGCTGCAGGGCGGCGTCTCGCGTTTCTATTCGGAAATCACCCGCCTCAAGCTGATGACCGAAATGACGGCCGGTTCCCTGCCCGTCCTCTTTCTCCTCGATGAACTCCTGAGTGGAACCAATTCGCACGACCGGCGGATCGGCGCGGAAGGACTGGTCACCAGTTTGGTTGAGCGGGGCGCCATCGGAATGATCACGACGCACGATCTTGCACTCGCGCAAATCACGGAAAGGTTGGGGGCTCGCGCCGCAAATTTCCATATTGCGGATCACCTCGAAGACGGCCAACTGCGGTTTGATTATAAATTGATGCCCGGCGTCGCGCAGACCAGCAACGCGCTCGCGCTCATGCGCTCGATTGGGCTTGAAGTGTAAAATAAGCGGCATTTCTTTGTATCGATGCGATGGAATAGGTGTCATGGCGGGAATGGACGAGCCGGGAGTGTCTGGGAATCGACACTCAGCGCTACCCGAGGTCGGCCGTCGTCTGCGTGACGAGATGAAGACACCTTTAGTACTAAGGCCTGTACACAACATCAAATTGACTCACCGTAGGCGAACGGCAATAATTGTAAAGAGTAACGCTCTCGATCAGCATTCCGTCAAAAGTGGGTACGAGACCCGCCTAACAACAACCGTCAATGCCAGCGTGCCGATAGTCTGCGCAAAGGGCGGGGGCGGGGGATGGAAATCCGGATCGCTCTACGCCAGGAATATTGCCGATGGCTGTAAAAATTCTGATGGTGGACGGAGATGCCGCCGTATTAGAGATGGCCAAATCGTCCACCGCCTCCGTGCAATGGTGCGACCTGGTAACCGTTGTGGACGGGCGCGACGCGGCAAAATTACTCCAGCTCCATAAGTTTGACGGCGTGGTGGTTGCCGACCGCGTTCCCCATGTGGATGGCTTCGAACTCATCCGGCAAATGCGGGAATCCTCGCTTAACTCCGGGGCTCCCATCGTGATGCTGACGGGTGATGACAGTATTGAAACGATGCGACGGGGCTTTAAGGCCGGCGTGACTTTTTTTGCCGGAAAGCCGCAAAGCCGCGAGCGCTTCTTTCGCCTGTTCAATGCCGTGCATGGCGCGATGGAGAGTGAGCGGCGGCGCCACCATCGCCTGCCCTTTCGCACCGCGGTCAAATGCGCGCTGGCCGATCAGGAGGGCAAGGGCCACTTCACGGCGGAAAGCATCGACATCAGCGAGGGCGGCATGTCGATCAAGCCCTCCGGTGGAATGACTGTCGGCCAAATTCTGGATTTGGAATTCACTTTTCCTCAGATCACTCACACCGCTCCCGCCGCAGCGCAGAAATCCCGCAAAGGCCTCTTCGCCGAGAATGAGCCGCACGTCCACGGCCCGCAGAAGGTGCGCGCGCGCGTCCGCAACATCCATCCCGGGGACGAGAGCATGGGAATGGACTTTCAGAGTTTGACCGGCAAGCAGCGCGAAGCTATCCAGCACTATGTCGAAGGCAATAGTTAGAGCGGCTGCGGAACCGGCCTTCATCGCCCCTCTGAAAAACCCGACGACAGCAATCTTCATGCGGTAAACCGTTCCACCAAAATAGTCCTCGAATCGCCGCGCGTTGCCGACTCCACCTTCCGCTTGCACTGGGTCAGATCCACCAGAGAATGCGCGCACCCGATAAGCTTGTGAGCACAAAAGGCCTCCCATTCCGACGCGCATCATTCGCGGCTCTCTTCCGCGTGATCGCCGGTCTTGGATCGCTGGGGGCAATTTTGCTCATCATGGGCCAGGCAGTTCTCCAGCGGCCGGTTCATGCAGAAAATTCACACCGGACAAAGCTCCATTCCCACAATTTGGAAAGCGCCGCGGCGACCTTGCCGGCGGCTTCATGGCAGGACAGCCGCGGAGACGGCTTCCCCGACGGCGCGCGGCTGGACAATGCCCGGGACCGCGGAAACTTTACCCACTGGTTTACGTTCCTCGCGGAAACGCAGTATTACTCGCGCTCACCGCACGCGAAGCAGGAGGTTCAGGATTGCGCGGCGCTGATTCGCTACGCCTACCGCAATTCCCTGATGGCGCATTCGCCGGCATGGGGTGAAGATGCCGACCTTCCCTACGATCCGGGTTTTGGCGATGTGGCCAAGTACAACTATCCCTACGGACCGCTGGGGCGGGCGCTGTTTCGCAGCAAACCGGGGCCGCTCGCCAGCGACGATTTCACCGAGGGCGCCTTTGGGGAATTCGCCGATAGCGCCACCCTGCTGCGCTATAACACTTATCTCATTTCCCGGGATATTCGGGCGGCAGCGCCGGGCGACCTGCTGATTCTTCCATCAACCGGTCGAGCGCGAGCCGTTTCACACCATGTTGTTTGTGGGGAAATCCTACTATCAACCCTTCGGAACCGATTGGATTGTCTACCACACCGGCGATATGAACGGCCATCGCGGAGTGGTTCGCGAGGTGCAGGCAACAACTCTGCTCGAGCACCCGGATTGGCATTGGCGGCCTTTAAAGAGCAACCCAAACTTTTTGGGAGTTTACCGGCTGGAAATTCTGCGCTGATTTCAACATGAAGATGGCGACACCAACCCGAAGATATCCTCGCGGGGCGCACGCCGGTCGCGCCGTTGCCTCCCGCATCGGGCTGGCTGCGGGATTTGCGCTGCTCGTCATCGCCGCGTTCGGTTCCACCTCCACCGCCCTCGCCCAGGAAACCCCAGAATCGCCCGATCCGGCTTTTACCGTCTCCTCGCGCCAGACTTATGCTCCTTCGCAGGAGCCCAAAATCTGGCTGAGTTTTAAGCAAGTCGAACATCTGGACTTCCGCGTCTACCGCGTCAAGGACCCCGTTCTCTTCTTCTCCAAACTCAAGGACGCGCACTCGTTTGGCGGCGAAAAGGCAGAACTGGCCCAGGAGAAAACCTGGCTCGAACGCTTCCACGACTGGAAACGTGACTTGCGCGCAAGCATACGCGATTTCTTCCGCTCCCAGCTTCGATTTGAAACCCGCCTGCGAATGCATTCCGCGCGCCTGCAGAAACAGAAGATGCAGCGCATTCCCCTCGACGTCACTTCCTATGCCCAGATGCCGCTGCTCAACCGCGAGCAGCTCGCTCTGGGCTGGCGGGAAGTGTTGCCCAAAACGCGCGATTGGGAATATCAGGAAGTCCCGGTGGAAGTCCACGAGAAGGGGCTCTACCTGGTGGAAGTGGCCTACCACGAATTGCGCGCTTACACGTTAATCATGGTGACGGACCTCGCCCTGGTTTCAAAGACCTCGCCGGGGCAGGTGGTGCTCTTCGTCGCGCATCGTGATTCCGGCGCGCCCGTGGAGGGCGCAAGCGCCGTGGTGTTCAACAATCACGCGGAGCTGGGTCGCGGCGTGACGGACGCCTCCGGAGTTTTCCAAACTACGTTCCAGCAGATCAAGGTCGACAACTCCATCATGGTGGCGACGGCAGGGCAGGATGTGGCCGCCACCAGCGTTGAGCCTTTCTTCTTCTACGACACCTCGGCGGCCGAGTACGTGGGTTACATCTACACCGATAGACCGGTTTATCGGCCCACCCATGAAGTCGATTTCAAGGGCATTCTGCGCGCGAAAGTGGGCGGGAAATTAACTCTCGATGTTCCGGGGCCGGTGACGGTGGAAATCACTGATGGCAATCAAAAGACCATCTACCAGCAGAAGCTGGACCTCTCGCCCTTTGGGAGCTTCCACGGCAAGCTGACTCTGACCCCGCTCGCCGCGCTCGGAACCTACAGCATCACCGCGCACATTGGCGACAAGAACGTGTATGGAAGTTTCGAAGTCCAGGATTACAAGAAGCCGGAATATGAAGTTTCGGTTGCAACCGACAAGCCGCGCTATCTCCAGGGCGAGCAAATTCAAGCCACCATCAGCGCTCGCTATTATTTCGGCGCTCCGGTTTCGGGCGGAAGCGTGAAGTATTCGATCTACCGTTCCGGATATCAGTTTCCTTACTGGCGAATCCTCTGGGGCGATGATGCCGAGGAAGGCGATGACAGCGAAGGGATGGAGGAGAGCGATTACTTCGGCCAGGAGATTAAACAGGGCACGGGGCAACTCGATCAGGACGGCGTCCTGCACGTGAGCCTGCCCACGGAGGTTGACGACAAGAATAATTCCGATTACTCGTACAGAATTGAAGCCCATGTGACCGACGCCAGCAATCGCGAAATCCTCGGCGGGCACAGCGTCAATGTTACCTATTCCACGGTGGCGGTCTTCCTTGAGACGGACCGCTACGTCTACTCTGCCGGCCAGCAGGCGGACGTGACGATTCATACCCTCGACTACGATTCGAAACCCGTCTCGACGACCGTCAATCTAAAGTTTGAAGCGCATCAAGGCTGGGGAGTGAACTCCTCAGCGGAATTGCTCTCGGAAGCAAGCGTCAAGACCGATGCCAACGGCGTCGGGCATTTCACCTACAAGATTCCCAAAAGGCCCTTCCTCACCGTAACCGCCAGCGCCGCCGACTCCAGCGGTCGCAGGGCCAAATTCTCCGCGAGCCTTTGGATCTCCTACTACGAAAACACCTCGGAAGAGACGGAGGTCCGGCCCATCGATATCTTCCCGGACAAGCACTCCTATAAGCCCGGCGATACGGCGCATGTTTTGATCGCCACGCATTCCCCCGGCGCGCAGGTCCTGGTGACGACCGAGGGGCAGCAGGTTTACACCTGGTCCGTTCACCAGGTCGCCGGCGATTCGCTGATCGTGGATGTTCCAATTGAACAACGCTACGAATCCAACTTTTTCGTCGCCGCCACCTTCGTCAGGAACGAACAGTTGATGGAAGGCAGCAAGAACATCTCCGTTCCCGCCACCGAAAAGGTCCTGAAGGTGACGGTCGAAACCGACAAGCCGGAATACAAGCCGGGCGAGAAAGTCACCTACACCCTCACCGCGCAGGACGCGAAGGGCCATCCCGTCAGCGCGGAGTTGGGCTTGGGCGTGGTCGATGAAGCCATCTACGCAGTCCGCCCGGAAAGCGTGGGACCGCCGGAAAAGGTCTTTTACGCGCGCGAGTGGGACCAGGTTTTTACGCAGTTCTCCACCAACTACTGGTTCATGGGCTACTCGGGAAAACACAAGATGGAATTGGCTCAGCTTCGCGCCCCCACGCGGCTCGCCGATTTCAAGAACCCGCAGATGGTGCAGCCGCAGGTGCGCAAGTATTTTCCCGACACGATTCAGTGGCAGCCCAGTCTGGTGACCGACGCGAGCGGCAAGGCGCGCTCCTCGTTCAACTTCCCGGATTCGCTGACAACATGGCGGGCCACCGTGCGCGCCGTCACGCGCGATACGATGGTGGGCCAGGTGGTGTCCAAAGTCATCACACGCAAGAAGCTGATCCTGCGCCTCGAGCTTCCCCGCTTCATGGATCAGGGCGACACCGCGACGCTGACCGGGATCGTCCACAACTATCTTTCCAGCGACAAGACCGCCAAGGTTTCGCTTGATGCGCAGGGGTTGGACCTCGCGAGCCCCGCGGAGGCCACTGTAAACGTTCCGAAGAATGGCGAGGCCGTGGTGACATGGAACGTCCATGCCTCGAAGATTGCGCAGGCGAAGTTGCTGGCCAAAGCTTTGACCGATGAAGAATCCGACGCTGTCGAACTCGAAATGCCCGTCGAGCCCTGGGGACTCCAGCAGAATATCGCGCAGTCGGGTGCCATTCGCGACAATCAGGATGACATCAAGCGTTCGCTGGTGCTCCCGCAGGATCTCAATGGCGATGCCTCAACGCTGCGCATCGACCTCGCGCCGTCGATTGCCGGCACGATGATGTCTGCGCTCGATTTCCTTGCTTCCTATCCCTATGGCTGTGTCGAGCAGACGATGTCCAGCTTCCTGCCCAACATTCTGGTCACAAAAGCAATTAAAGATCTGGGCCTGACGCCCCCCGCCGCGTCGACCGAACTCGATAAAAAGATTGCCGCCGGCTTGCAGCGTCTCTACATGTTCCAGCATGACGATGGAGGCTGGGGTTGGTG
>CAVTDA010000039.1:0-36302 GCA_963733285.1 uncultured Acidobacteriota bacterium | reverse complement strand
ACTGATCGCCATCGGCTGTTCGCTGGTGGCCAAATGCGAGGGCTGCCTGGAAGGGCACATCAAGAAATCACTCGAGCTGGGCTGCACCAAGGAAGAAATCAGCGACGCTATCACCGTTGCCATTGGCATCGCCGCGGCGGCCATCATGGATTTCTCCGACAAGGCCGCGATCAAGCTCGATTTGCACCACTTTGAGTAGAACCGGGACTCGGGACTTGGGGTTAGGGATTCGGGAAATGGGTTGCAGGAAACAAGGAAGCCGCGCTTCTCTCCTAGTTGAACGATAGAACCGCAAAACCCTCGAAGGTCCCGCGACGTGGATCCCAATACTTCAATCCCGAACCCCGAGTCCCGAATCCCGTGCCCTTATGGACTCCCTCGTCATCGCCAACCTGTTCCTGCTCCTGTTCCTGGGACTCGCGGACAATCAAATGATTGCCGCGATTTTGCCCTCGCTGGTGAAATCGTTTGGCATCAAAGTCTCGACAGCGGGATTGCTGGTCGTCGTCTACTCGCTGGCGGCCGCCGCGGCGTCCTTCTTTTCCGGCACGCTTTCGGACCACTACGGCCGGCGGCGATTCCTGCTGGCGGGCGTGGGATTCTTCGCCGTCGCCTCCTTTGCCGCATTCGAAAGCAGAACCCTCAATCAACTGATGCTCGCACGCGCCTTGACCGGCCTCGCGGCGGGAACGCTCTCCACCTGTTCGGTCACGTTTGCCGCGGATTGGTTCCCCTACAACGTCCGCGGTCGCGCCATCGGATTGATCTCCGCCGCCTACTTTGCCGCGCCGATTCTGGGAGTTCCAATCGCTGCACAGATTGCCGACCGCTTTGGCTGGAACCGCGTCTTTCTTTTCTTTTCCGCCCTGGCTGTGGTCACCGCGATTGCCACCTTGCGATTGCCCGCCGACCGCTTGAACCCCAAGCCCTCCGCGGAAATCCTGCGCTCGACGACGCACGCGTTTCGCTCGTTCCTGGCGCGACGCGACACAGTCGCTGCACTCGTGATCGCCTTCCTGGTCTCTGGCGGGCTCGTCGGATTTCTGACCTACATCGGTCAATGGCTGAATGCAAGTTTTGGGCTGCCCACGCGCACGATTGGTTGGGTCTTCATGCTGGGCGGATTCGTGGCCGTGGGCAGCGCGCCGTTGGGCGGTATGCTGTCGGACCGTTGGGGGAAGCGGGCCGTCTCCATTGCGGGAAATATCATGCTGGCGGTGGCGGTCGCTCTGGTGCCATTTTTGCCGTGGGGGATGGCTCTGCTTGGAGTGTTCGCTGCCGCAAGCCTCGGCGCGGCGTTCCGCCAAGGCCCATTGACCGCGCTGATGACGGAGATGGTGCCTGCTCCCCAACGCGGGTCCTTCATCGCTCTGCGCAATATCTCTTCGCAAATGGGAATCGGCGCTGCCGCCTACGCGGGTGGAGTTTTGTTTCAAAAATTCGGGTACGCTGCCGTCACCTCGCTCTGCGCCATCATGACCGCCATCGTAATAATTCTTCTGGCAACCCACATTGTTGAACCCCAGCCTGAATAATCGCCTGGACCACAACATTTTCCCCGCCCCCGTGTTTAGACCTCCAGATGGCCTTCACCGCACGCGATGCACTTGAGAAGAAAGGCCACTGTGGAATAGGAGAGGAAAATGAAGAATCGATTCATCATTTTAGGGGCGGCCACTTTAATGGCCGTTTCAACGGCGATGGCCCAAACCAATCCCCCGGCGCCGGGAACTGTCGGCGAGCGCAAGCAGAACCAGCAGGATCGTATTGCCAACGGCATCGACAGCGGCCAACTGACCGCAGGCGAAACCAAGAGCCTTGAACATCGCGAGGCCAATTTGAATCGGAACGAGCGGCAAATGCGCGCCGCGGACGGAGGCCACCTGACGGCCGCCGATCGCGCCAATCTTAACCGGCAGGAGAACCATATTTCAAACAACATTTATCAGGACAAGCACAATGCTCGTGTCGCCAATTACGGCAAAGGTGAAATTGGGCAGCGGCGCGAGAATCAGCAGAACAGAATTGCGCAGGGAATTCGCAGTGGCCAGATGACGCCGGGAGAGGCTTCGCGCCAGGAGCGCCGCGAACAGGGCCTGAATCGTGAAATTGGCGGCATGCGTCAGCAAAACGGCGGCAAGCTGACTCCAGGCGAACGCAACTTGGTGAATCGCCAACAAAATCAGCAGTCTCGTCAGATTTACCGGGAAAAACACAACGCCAGGGTCGGACACTGAACGACTGATCTCGACATTGAACTTTTGCCTTCACCCCTGAAGCCCCCCGCCTCATCCGCCGGGGGCTTCAGCTCCCTCGGTTCTTGGCTCCAACCTCTCCAGACGCAGAAGCGTCCAAACTGACCCTTCATCCGCCGGTCCACCTGCGAGCTTTCCTCAACCCCCTTCATTTCAGCTCAATGATATGATGAGCAGCGGAGGTCAAAATTGCCCACACCATCGCGAATCCTGAAGATTGTCCGAAATGTTGTATTAATTGTTGCCGCGCTGGTGGCGATCTTCGTCTTTGTTTTCGTCCCGTGGTTCTTCGCCCGGCGCATTGCCTATGGACAATATCACTATCCCGACCCAAACGACGGCAGGACTCCTAACTCCTATAACCTCGATTTCCGCTGGATCGATTTCACCTCAACTGACGGGGTTCCGCTCAAAGGCTGGTACATTCCGGCGGAGGGAACGGCGCGCGGCACCATCATCTACTGCCACGGATGGAATCGCACGCGAATCGAAATGCTTCCCGAGGCCGTCTTCGGCCACAGCCTGGGATACAACGGATTGCTTTTTGATTTTCGCCATCAGGGAATGAGTGGCGGGGCGGTCACAACGCTCGGCTATCAGGAGCGTTTCGATGTTCTGGGCGCGGTGAAGGATGCTCTCGATCAGCAGCACGCCGCGCGGCCCATCGTCGTATGGGGCGTCTCCATGGGGGCTTCCGCCGGATTGCTGGCTGTGGCCGAATCACCGGATATTTCCGCGGTCATTTCCGACAGCTCATTTGACACGCTTTTCGATACGATGCGCCACCATACCCATCTCTTTTTCCACCTCCCCGGATTCCCGTTCGCGGACGAAGTGGCTTTCCTTCTGGGCCGGCATGGTGATTTCAATCCCAACGATTTTGATGTGGTCCGCGCCGTGGACCGCGCCGGCGACCGGCCGATACTATTTGTCGCCGCCGCCGGAGATCGACGCATGCCTCCCGCCATCGCCCGGAAGCTTCACGAGCACGCGCATAGCCCGCTCAGCAAGATTGTCGTCCTGCCTGCCAACCGCCACGGCGAGGCTTTTAATCAGGCCACGGACGCCTATGAAAAAGCCGTGACCGCGTTTCTATCCAGCCTTCCGCCGGGCAAATAGATTTAGTTTTAGTGGAATGATTGTCGCGAGGAATTACGCGGCACGATATTCTGGATAAAACTTCGCTTGCTCCCGATCCAGGGAGCCAGCTTGGCTCATTAGCTTCAAATTTTCACCAACGGCGCGGAGGATTAAGCCATGCTCAATCCCAAGCTCGTCAGAGAATTGAGGCCCTAAGCTTCCGCTCCAGCCAAACGGGTCCCGAGCTTCCGGGAGGCGGTGAAGAGCGAGCCAACCGAAACGAGCCCGCCCAACTTGTATCTTCCGAACGCCGCAAGCCCTGCTGAGGCAAAGCAGCCGCATTCGGTACACACCGGACTCCCGCCAAACTGACAGGGTGAAATGGGGGTTGTGAAGTCGGACGACACGCAACTGGTGGTTTGCGAGAAGATGCACTCTTCCGGCGACGCAGGCGGCGAATGGTAACCATTCAGCACTCGATCCGGGAGGTCGATCAGGGGAAATTTGTGGCGCAAGATCCGAAGTTCCGCGAGGGCTTTGGCGCGGTCCTGAGCGGTCGAGCCGTTCCTCGCTGATTTCGCCTTCCTGCGGCGTGTAGAGGCTGAACCAGATTTTCTTGACTCCACTTCTCGCTGACCAGAATCGCGCAAATTCTTCGAGATAACCATCGCGCTGAATCTGCTGCCGCGTGATCGTGCAGTGAATCGTAACCCGGTGAGGAGCGATGTGCTTCAGGATGCGCTCGTAGGTCGCAGGCGCGCGGCGCTTGTCGTGCTCAGGCTGCAAGCCATCGATGGAGACAGCGATATTGAGGCCGGAGAGATCCTTCCAGGCTTCGGGAATGGGCCTTACGGCGCTGGTCACGACCATGACCTCAATTCCCATTTGCAGCAATTTGGGGAGCAGAATTTCGAGTTCCCGGTAGCGCACCAGCGGCTCGCCTCCGACGACCGAGACGTGCAAGGGGCGGTAGCGGCGGACGACGCTCAGGACACCGGAGACGAGGTCGTCCCCTTTGGCGTCTCGCAGCTCGCGCAATGAGCCGATTTCGCCCAGGTGGTTGGGATTATAGGCGTAGCAACCGGGGCAGGTGAGCGGGCATTCCTTGGTGATTTCCAGTGATAAGAAAGGCTTTTGACCGCGTAGGATGCGTCCCCAGGCGGGGAAGAGCGCAGTGGTCTTCAAATTCCCTCCAATGTACGGCGCATCCCCCAAACTTGCATTGCTGCCGAACCGAGACTAAACCCCAATAACCGACGGTCGATCTGAAGTTATCGGAGTTAGTTTAGATTGTTGAAAGCAGCCCAACGTTGCTAGCTCTACGATAGGGGCAAAAAACCGGAAGTGCAAGGGGTTTGAACGGGCAGCGTCGTCTCCAAATGGACAGACTCCCACCCCCATTCATTCCTGGCAACGCGGATCTGGCTTTTATTGCCGCCCATCAACTGTCGGGAATTCCCCGTAGATCAGGACGGGAGCAGGCTGTAGGGCTGGCCGGCTCAAGGCTTGACGAACGCAGCGCCATTCGACAGAGGTGGGGCGCCCGGCGAATTGGCGCTCGGGGCTACTTCCTCAGCAGGCTTGTCCGCCTGTTTTGGGTCCGTGATCTTTTGCGAGGAATCCACATTGAACACCAGGAAATCCGAATAGGCATGTCGGTTGCGGAGATTACTGCCGTTCCAATCCAGCGTGACCATGACATCGTTGGGAAGCCAGAATTTCCGGGACGGTTTCTTGAACTGCACCTCGCTGAAACCGATCTCCGTGGTTACTTTGTTCAGCTTGACGAGCGGTGCAGGTCGCAGAAGATCGGTGGTGAGCCGGACGATCTGGTAATTCTCCGCATCGATCCAGGCCATTCCCTGCGAGTAGATCACGGTGACATCACTGCCTTGCTGAAAGCTTCCATAATTACGAGCCTTGGCGGGTTGCTGAGCGTAGGCAATCACGAAGGTGTTTCGGCCATTCAGTTTCTGCCGTCCCAGCAAACGGAAGGTGCTCCCCGCCTGGTAGGGAGGATAGAAAACCAGCGGGGCGGATACAAATCCCGCGGTCAGCATGTAATTGCCGGAGGCGCCCAACTGGGGAGTTTCGTGCCCCCGGAAATCCGTACGATACTCGCTGATACTCAGCCCCCACCGCCTATCCGGCGCTGACAGCAGATAACGGTACTTGAATTTTTGCGACGCAACGGTTTTCCCCTTGTGGTTCAGCAGTTCCTGATGGACATCCTCCACTGACGAAATATTGGGGAGGTCCACAAAAAGCTCCGCGACGTTCTTCCCCACTGCCTCAAGGATGCCTGCCAGCGGGGCCTGCTCGGTGGCGGGCTCAAAATCCGGAAGCTTCGTAATGGGAGGGGAGTGGATATAGTCCACGGTCACTTCTCCGTGAGCTTTCGCTTTGGCGTTAACGGCAGCGACCGCAGCATCATTCTTTTTTCGGGCCTGAATATTATCCCAAATCGACCTGGCCCGGGGCGGGGCATTCTTGAGGTCGTGGCCGTTCAGATAGAGGTTCAATTCCGCCTCCGCCTCCTGGGGAGTTCCGGCCCAACACAGGGCTTCGGCGAGCATGAGCCTCGTCTCCGGGTCCGCGCCGGCGGCCAGGGCGCCCTTCAGGGATTCGCAGGCGGCAAGCCAATCCAAGTCCAATGCCTGGGCACGCCCCAATTCCCGCAGCCCCAGGGGGTCATGAGGTGAAAATTTGATCGCCTCTTTCAAATAGGCCGTGGCCTCTTCGGATTTGCCCTCCCAACTGGTGAACGTGCCTTGGACAAAAAGCGGTTCGAAGCTGCCCAGTTTTCGATCCTGAATGTAGGCGTTGACGGCATCTCCCACGTCATGGTGAGCGCCGTTCCAATCCCCCCAACTCAATTCCGCCAAACCCAGCATGGTGCGACACTTCAAACACTGGGGATTTTCGTTGGCCACTTTATAAAGATAGGGAATGGCCATGTCCATGCGGTTGCGGTCAAGGAACTCCTGCGCACCCCGGGCGTAATCTTTTTCGTAAATGGCGGCCAACCCATCCGCCGGTCCAGGCTGTCGGAGTCGGGGGGCTACGGCCTTGATCAAATCGGCTTGCGAGAGCAGGGTGGGATCTTCCGGCTGCTCGGGGTGCATTATTATCGAAATCGGTATGAGTTTGGTGGCCGATATCTCCGTAAATTTGTGCATCGGCCGGTAGCCCTTCTTGCTGATCTTCAGGGTTACGTTGAAATGCCGGACCTCGTCGGTCTCCGTCAAGAATTCATAATCGGATTGAAAGCGTCCCATGGCATCGGTCTGTATTAAACGCGGTGGAACTCCGGCGTTGGCCCGGATTTCGATATTGGCGTGTACAACGGGTTCGCCTTTGGGGTTGGTAACTTGGCCGGCAACCACCCTGAGTTGATGGAGGCCATAGTTCATCCTGCTAACTTCGAAGTCGTTTGGGATGGACTGGGCCAGCATGAACCCAGGCCAGAGGCCAATGAGGCCAAGATAGATCACGCGCACCAAGTGGCGTTTCATGATGAACTCCATAGCCCTAGGATGATTGTGACCCTGAACTTCCGTCTTCAGTTTGAATCCTGGGGATAAGGTACTCCCGCGCGCTCCAAAATACAAGGTCCGGTTGAGCGGCGGGCGCGGTCCTTGATAATAGGCTCGCGTTACGTCAGATGATTGATTTCCCCCGGTCCGGGGGTGGTTAATCCTATCGGGACAAACCAGCTCAACCTGGGCAGCCCGCGTAAATTCGTGCCGGTCGAGCCGTGCATTCCGATTCCCAAATTTCTGCACCTTCAGAAATTCGGTGGTGGTGCAGTTTGGCCTGCTGGAACCGGGTCTCGGTTCGCCGCCCCGTCGGAGATCGACGCCAGGGCGAGGCACGGCTCCGTCGGGAAACTTTCCCCTTGACATCTTAATGCTTGTAGGCTAGAATAGGTTCGAGGAGAATGCGATGATGCCGCGCGCCGCAGCCCTGACGCCCGCGCTTGCGTGGTGGTCTGTCGTCCGCCGGCCCGATAATTTGCCAAAGCTGAGAACTTATTGATAACAAAGGGAAAAGTTTTGGGATTTTCCCTTCCCAAAGCTGAGAACATACTGAAAACAAGCCAGTTATAAAAAACCGAAAAAACTGCAAAATGCGCGAGAATTTGACCTATGCCGGCTGCCGAATTCTCGACCGTGATCGGCGCGCGAGCGAACTGCACCACTACTAGAAATTCAGGCACGAAACGGCAAAGTCGATTATTCTTGTAAATAGCGGGGCAAGGTAAGATTAATCTGGACTGAAGGGTGCGCGACGTGAGCAGATTTGAACGTTGGCCGGGCAGCACGGAGGTTCCGGCCGCACCCCGAGGGTATTAATGGCATGAAGTATTCGCACATCGTCAAATCGGCGGCAAAGCACGTCTGGTCGGGATTCAAGCTCCCCTACATGGTGATGTTTGAAACCACGCTGATGTGCAATATGTTCTGCGAATATTGCATCTTCGGCGAGGAAGGGAAGTTCAACGACCTCCAGACCCGTGCTGTCCGCGACCGCATCTTTAAACGCATCGACGAATTTTGCGAGATGGGGATTTTCGCCCTGAGCTTTTCCGGCGGCGAGCCGTTGCTGAATCCCAGCACCAGCGACTACATCGCCTATGCCGCCGACAAGGGCATGTGGACCTCGATGCCCACTAACGGCCTGCTGATCAAGAAATATGCCGAAGGCGTCTCGCGCCTCGACATGCTGGAAGTTTCCATCGACTCGATGAACCCCGAGCGCTTCGCCAAGCGCCGCGGCGTGGCGGGCCTGCCGAAGATTATCGAGAACCTCGATTTCGTTCTCGCCAAGCGCAAGCCCTTTACTACGCAGATCAACGCCGCCGTGAATATGGAAAACCTCGACGACCTCCAGGAAGTGGCCGAGTTCTGCAAGCAGCGGAAGCTCGTGCTGCATCCCGAGGCGGTGCACAACGTCATGCGCGACGGAGAGTTGCTGCCGGATTCCGAACTCCACGGCAAGGACCTCGATAAGGTCGAGATGTCGCTGCGCGAACTGCGCAAGGCCTATCCCAAAAACGTCCGCTTCTACACGCACTACTACGCGTTTTATCGCAACGGCGGATTCGGGCCCAAGTTTCCCTGCCGCCATCCTTCCAAGCTGATTTCGATGAAGCCCGATGGCGCCATCCACCTGCCGTGCGCGTTTGTGACGCTGCACAAATCGCAGGATCCCTTGAAAGAAATTTTTGCCTCCGATGTCGCCAAGAAGATCATCTCGCAGGAAGAGACGCTGTGGGATTTCTGCAAAGGGTGCAAAATCGGCTGCCCGTACGAGGTCAGCGCCTATACCAACAGCCCCATGCTGGCGCTTGAATCCGGATTGAACTTCTTGCGAATTCTCTAGCTCGCTGGAATTGCCGCTCGATTCTCACCTATGTTCCTGACTGTTCTCGTCACTCTTGCCGCCATTGGACTGGCGTTTGGACTGTGGTTCTGGTGGGCGTGCGCGACTCCCACCTCAACTTTCTTCCGCCCGGTTCTGGTGCGAGGTCCTCGCGAGGGCAATCGCGTCGCGCTGACCTTTGACGATGGGCCGACGGAGACGTACACCAGTCAAATTCTCGATATCCTGCGCGAGCATCGCGTCCCCGCCACGTTTTTTGTTTGCGGGCAGAACGTCGAACGTCATCCCGATTTGCTGCGCCGAATCGTCGCCGAAGGTCATGAGGTCGGCAACCATACTTATTCCCACCCGTACATGTTCTTCAAATCGCGACGGCGGATTTGCGACGAGATCGATCGCACGCAGGCGATCATTCAGGATGTCGTCGGCTTCCGGCCGAAAATTTTCCGCCCACCTTACGGCTCGCGCTGGTTTGGGCTCGTGCCCGCGCTCGTCGAACGTGGCATGCATCTGGTCCAGTGGTCGGCTACGGGCTACGATTGGATGAAGGACGCTGCGGCCATTACGCAATCCGCGCTCAAAGAAATTCACCCCGGCGCGGTGATTCTTCTCCACGACGGTCGCGAGACTCGCGACGCGACCGAGATCGATCGCTCTTCGACCGTTCGAGCTTTGCCGGGGTTAATTGAGGGGGTGCGGGAAAAAGGATATCATCTTGTACCGCTTAAGACCTTCTTAGACATTCAATCCTGACCTTTTGCGTGTGGCAAAATGCCACAGTGCGGCCATCTCAAACTGCCGAATTAATGCCTGTTTAGACCCTCAATCCTGACCTTTTCAGTGTGGCAAAATGCCACAGTAGGGTCCATCCTAAGCTGACAAACGACAAGACTTGTTAAATCGTTATTTTTCAGCACGATGCAGAGTTGAACAGTCTGGGATCTCGCAGCAATTTCCATGTATCTACAACGAAGACAATAAGTCCAATCTATGTGGCAATATGCCACAGTGGCGGTGCCGATTTCTCGCGAATTTTCTGGAAGCGTGGCCAATATTTTATGTAAGTTTTTTGTTTTCATACGATTGAAAACAAAGTCCTTCCAATGGCCCCACTCTTGCCTTTAATGTTCAGTTGGCAGTTGGGGGCTGTATGGACAAAATCCTGATTCTCGATGACGATCAAGAGAGCCGCGACCTTCTATCGGAGGTCCTCGCGGCCGGTGGTTATTCCCCAGTTGCTGTCGCGGACGGCGCCGCGGCCCGCGAATTCCTGCGCCGCGAGGCCGATTGCCGGATTGTGATTGCCGACCTGCAGATGCCGCAGGAGACGGGTTTGGATTTTCTGCGCCGACTCCGCAAGGACAACTTGAAGCACGAAGTCATTTTGATGTCTTCATTTATGAGTAGCACGGAGGCGCGAGCCGCCTGGGCGCTGGGCGTGCATGCTCTTTCTGGATAAACCCTTTCCACTGGAGAGATTGTTGCAAACGGTGGCGGAATTGGTGGCGCAGGGTTCCGGGAGCGTTGCGGTTACGTAAGGTATTGAGGCCATTGAAGATTTTTGCTGTAGCGGCGCTCACTGGGCGCCCCAGGCGGGCCGAGCCCGCCGCCCCAATTTGAAGTTAACGAGAGGCTTAGCAGGGCAGGATTGCATCCAAACTCTAGTCTAAGGTAAGGAGCAAAGATGGACGTATCAGCAAAAGTCATTGAGATCATCGCGCGCGAGCAACACTTGGACGCATCCAAAATCACGCTCGATTCGACCTTCGCCGAACTCGGCATCGATTCGCTGGACGGCGTGAACATTCTTTTTGCGTTGGAAGAAGAGTTCAAGCTCGACATCCCCGATACAATTGCCCAGAATATGAGGAGCGTCCGTCAGGTGGTGGACAGTCTCACCCGCGTTCTCGAAGGTAAGGACGTGTCGGACCTGGTGGCCATGGCCAAAGGCGAAACCACCGGCGCCAACTAATCCAAGGTATTCAAGGGGCTGATCGTGAGGAGAGTTGTCATCACCGGGATGGGGGTGTTTGCTTCCACCGGGAAGAATGCTGAGAGCTTTTATCAATCCATGGTGGCGGGCAAATCGGCGGTGCGCCGCATCCAGCAGTTCGACCCCTCCGCTTTATCCGTGCAAATCGCCGCGGAGATTCCCGACTACAATCCGCTCGACTATTTTCCCGCCAAACGCCTCGATTTGCTTGACCCCTTCAGCCAGTATGCGCTGCTCGCCTCCAAGGAGGCGATGGATGCGAGCGGAATCGAGTTGCGCGATGAGGAGCGCCCGCGCTTCGGCGTGGTCACCGGCACCGGCATGGGCGGCGCCCAGACCTTTGAGACCGGTTACTTCAAACTCTTCGCGGAAAACGCCGTCCGCCTGCACCCCTTTACCATTCCCAAAATCATGCACAATGCCGCAACTTCGCAAATCTGCATGGATTTTGGCGCGCAGGGTCCGGCACTGACGACGGCGACGGCGTGCTCGTCCTCCGGGCATGCGATCGGTGAGGCGTTTCATCTCATAAAGCACGACATGGCCGACATCATGCTAACCGGCGGCACCGAGGCTCCGATCACTTTCGGCATGATTCGCTCGTGGGAGTCGGTGCGCGTGCTCGCTTCGGGAAATGGCGACCCCAGCAAGGCCTGCCGGCCGTTTTCCCTCGATCGTGAGGGATTGGTCATGGGGGAAGGCGCGGCGATGTTCCTCTTCGAGGAGCTGGAGCATGCGAAGGCGCGAGGCGCCAAAATATTGGCGGAGATTGCGGGTTATGGATTGAGTTCCGATGCCAGCCACATTACCCAGCCTTCAATTGATGGTCCGGCACGCGCCGTGAAGATGGCGCTCGCAGAAGCACGCGTCAACCCGGAGGAAGTGGATTACATCAATGCCCACGGAACCGGCACGCGCATTAATGACGTGACGGAAACGCGCGTGATCAAGGAAGTCTTTGGCGACCATGCGCGCAAGCTTGCCATCAGCTCGACCAAGTCCATGCACGCGCATGTGATGGGGGCGACCGGAGCGGTGGAGCTGGCGGCGACGGTGCAGACGGTCGACCGGGGTATTATTCCGCCGACGGCGAATTACACTCAGCCTGACCCCGAGTGCGACCTCGACTATGTGCCCAATCAAGCGCGGGAGAAGGCGGTTCGCGTGGCCATTTCCAACTCCTTCGCGTTTGGGGGGTTGAACGCGGTTTTGCTGATCCGGAAGTTCGCATAGATTTGGGTTGGTTGGTCTGGTCAACAAGCGAGACCCGCCGGGAGCTTCCGTAGGGGTAGGGCTTGCCCTACCCAGGCCGATTGGATCCAATCGGCAACACCAGGCCGATTGCATGCAATCGGGAATAAAGGGGAGGGCGACCCCACCCCCTACAAACGGCGGGGGCGGGATCAACCCGCCGTCACATGGTGGCGGGTTTATCCGCCACGATCTGGAGGCGTAAAGCCGCCTCTACGGCGGTTTGAGCCTTTGGCTGGAGCCCATCGATGATTCAGAAGCGCGTCTGCATCTTAACGCTTGGCGTGGGTTCGGGACATCTGCGCGCATCGGAAACCGTGCAGCGGGCGCTTAATGACGGGCGCGATCCCATCGAGGTCAAAGTCATTGATGCCCTTGATTACGCCAGCCGCTGGTTCCATTGGGTCTACGTCGAGCCGTATTGGTGGATGTTGCGCAACGCTCCCTGGCTGTGGCGGAAGCTTTTTGAAAGCCGGCAGCGCAAGATGCACCGGGCGACGGCGCCGAGCTGGGTCTTTCGGCGGGGTTGCCGCTCGGTTCTGCGGCGGATCAAGGAATTCGTTCCTCACCTGGTGATCGTGACGGAGATTGGCGCGGCGGAAATTGCCGCGCTGGGGCGGCGCGAGGGTTGGTTCAACGCGCCGATTCTGGCGGTGCAAACCGATTTCCACACCGAGCCTCCCTGGGTGCAGAAGGAGATCGACGTCTACTGTGTGGCGAGCGAGGAAGCGCGGGGGCAATTGATCGGATGGGGGGTTCTTCCCAACCGGGTGCTGCTCAGCGGGATTCCGGTGGACCCGGCGTTTTCATTGCCGTTTGACAAGAAGGAGCTTGCTGCCCGCGCTGGGCCTGGATGCCCGGCGTCCGGTGGTACTGGTGATGGGCGGGGGCATGGGGCCCGTGCCCTTGGATCGGGTGGTGTCAAGCCTCGAGCATTGCCGGGCGCCCATGCAAGTCATGGCGGTAACCGGCCACGACCGGCTGCTGCGCCACCGCCTGGAAATGCTGCACGGCCGGCTGGCTCTGGACCTGCACCTTTTCGGCTGGACGGACAATATTCCGGAACTGATGGCGGTTTCCGACCTGTTGATTACCAAGCCGGGCGGGCTGACGACGGCGGAGGCGCTGGCTGCCGGCTTGCCCATGATTCTGACCCACCCGATTCCGGGGCCGGAAGAAAGGCACGTGCGCTACCTGTGCCAGAATGGTGTCGCCTTGCACGCCGAGTCTCTGGAGGACATCCCGCGCCTGGTGTCGCGGCTGCTCTGCTCGCGGGAGGAGTTGAGCGAGATTCAGAAGCGCACGACGGAGTGGTCGCGCCCCGACGCCGCTCACGCGATTGCTCAGGTGGCGATTGCGCTGCTGGAGAAGGCCACGTATATCGATTTGCTGGCAACACCTCCGGCCCGCTCGGGCGAGTCGGCATATCTGATGTAGAAAAAGATGTCATGGGTTCTTTGTCACTTGTTCTTGGTTCGTTGCAACGGTGGTCATCCAGAAGTTTTCCAGCGGTTTGCAATTCCCTACACGAGCACCTACGTGGACATTTGGCAACTGACAAGGGATCAGGGACAAAGGACTAAGGACAAGTGACAAGGGACACTAGACTTGATGTTCAATAAGGCAAGAAAGCTGTTTGAAAGTGCAGTGATTGGCGATTCTGTTCCGGAGCTGGTGCGGTGGGGCAAAAACGTTTCACCTTCGGTCATTGCCAAGATCTCCTCCGAGGGATTCGCTGACGTGGTTCGCTACGCGGCGGAAAACCAGAAATTCTTCGCCCGCAAATTGCGCGAACATGGCATCGATCCGAAGCGCGTCCGGCGCCCGCAGGATCTTGGCGATATTTTTACGACCCCCGAGGATCTACGCTCCCTGCCGGCGGAGGAATTCCTCTGCCGGGAGCCTGAGTGCGTATTTGAGACGACGGGGACCTCCGGCGGACCGAAGCGCGTCTACTTTTCTTACGAGGAGCTGGATTTGGCCGCTCGCTACGATGCCGCGGCGTTGTACGAGAACGGCGTTCGGCGCGGCGCGCGCGTGGTCTGCGCCTTCGATGGCGGATATTGGATCAGCGGTTGGGTGACGTTTCTCGCCTGCAAGAAGCTGGGAGTTTTTTGTTCCACCGTCGGCAAGCCGCACCCGCGCGAAATCTATTCGCGCATGGGGGACTATAAGTATGACGTCATCATGGCCGACCCTACGTGGCTGGTCAGCCTGAGCGAAATCGCCGAGAAAGAAGGCGCGTTTCCGCTGCGCCTGATCATGGCCGCGGGCGACCGCATGACCGACGCTTACCGCAATTATGTCGAAAGCATTTGGAAGTGTTCGGTGATCCTCGGCTACGGCTCCACCGAGCAGGGTGGTGCGGGCATGGAGTGCGAGCAAAAGCAGGGTTATCATTTGGACGATTTCAATAATTATTTTGAAATCCTGAATCCGGATGCGGAGGGCTACGGCGAGCTGGTGACCACCACGCTCTCACGCCGCACGATGCCCTTCATTCGCTATCGCGTGCAGGATGTGACGCGGTTCATCACCGAGCCCTGCGCCTGCGGCGCTCCCCTGCGGCGCATCGCGCGAATCCGCGGGCGGCGCGATGAAATGGTGGTCATGGGCGCGGGTAACATGTATCCGGAGATCTTCGAGCGCCTGATGGTGGACGTTCCGGGGGTTAGCGAAAACTGGCAGGTGGTGGTCCGCCAGGAAGGCTTGCACGATATATTGGAGTTTTGCCTGGAACTGACCAATGGCATCAGCTCGTCCGTAGTGGAAAAGGCGATTCAGACCAATCTGAAGACGCTTTACCCCGACGTTTGGGCGAATCACACCTGCGGAATGTACGAACTCCGCTATCGCTTTTTGACGCCGGGCAGCATCGAGCAGGGAAGAAAACGCCGGCGGTTGGTTGATGAACGCGCGGCGTAGGGGGAATTGAGAATTAAGAATTAGGAATTGAGAATTAGGAATTTGGTTTTTGGATGATGGCTGAAGGTGAATTGTGAATATCGAATCGGAGGATTCAATTCTTAATTTTTAATTCTTAATTCTTAATTAGCATTTTTGGAAAGGATCGACAAACGAAACTTATGAGCACTTCGACATCAGCGCGGGAATCGGCCGAGCGCGGGTTGCGCCCCGTTATTTTTTGCGATTTTGACGGGACGATTACGCAGCTTGACGTGACGGATCAGATCCTGTCGCAACTCGCGCATCCCTCGTGGCGCGAAATCGAACAGCAGTGGATGCAGGGATTGATTGGCTCGCGAGAGTGCCTGGAGCGCCAGATCGCCCTGGTGGACGCGCCCGTGGGCGAGCTGCACGCGGTCATCGATGGCGTGGCGATCGATCCGGAGTTCACGGCGTTTTGCAAATTCGCCAAAACCAAGAAATTGCCCCTCTATATCCTGAGCGATGGGTTTGATTACGTGATTCGACGCGTGTTGAAGCGCGCGAAGGTGGAGCGGCAATTCAAGAACGGCGTAAACCTTTTTGCCAGCACCATGCGAGTGGACGGGCGGCGCCTGGCAACGTCTTTCCCGCACCTGCCGGAGCCCTGCACGCACGGCTGCGCCACTTGCAAGGCGGCGCTGATTCGCGCTTTGGGCGAGGGCCGGCGTCCGCTGATCTTCGTGGGCGACGGCATGTCGGACCGGTTTGCCGTGGAGTTTGCCGACGTGGTGTTCGCCAAACGCCACCTGCTGGCCTACTGCCGCGAAAACGGCATCCCCTGCCACGCTTTTGAGACCTTTCGCGACGTCAAGACGACGCTGGAAAAATTGCTCGCGCCCGTGCCGGTGCGGAAGTACCGCCAGGCGTTTGCGGCGTTGACGTAGTACCAGCTTGAAAGAGCTGGCGTCCCGTTTGCCGACAGATGGAAGGGCGGGGTTATAATAAGGCCATGCCAGAACTCGTCCGTGAAATTGTGGCCTCTGAAGGAACAATTATGGATTGGGAGGTTCGGCGATGAGCGAAACTTCGAATCTGGAGTTGCCGACGGAACTGAAACTCCGGATTGAGCGTGTGGCCAAGGAACGGAATGAAGAGCCGGCCACCCTGCTTTCTGGTGCTATCGATTCCTTGCTCATTATTGAAGAGGCGCAAATTGCTGAAGTGCGGCGGCGAGACTCGACTGATGCGGGTGAGGTCTATAGCAATGAGGAGGCCTTCGCGAGGCTCGACTCCTTTCGCCCCAGCCGCAGGGGTCCATTGCCCAAATGACCGTCGTTTGGGCCAAGAAAGCTTACGGCGACCTCGAGGAAATTGCCAACTATCTCGCCGGCCTGAGTGACGAAGCGGCCGAGCGTACCATCGATCGTATTCAGAAAGCTGTCCTGCTGCTCGGCGAATTCCCCAATATGGGAACAAGGGTCGATCGAGACTTGGACTTCGCAACCTTACCGTTTCCGACTGCCCTTATGTCGTCTTCTATCGAGCCCTCCCCGACGGCGTGAGCATCCGGGGAATCTTTCACACGAGCCAGCGCCGCTTTCTGGAATAAAATCCGAAAACGCCGACGCCCCTGAGGAGTGAACTTCTTAATTGCGAGTTGGCCTGAAAACGGCCTGCCAAGTCTGAGACCCTGGCAATCGCAAATCGGCAATCGAAAATCAACCCTAATCACGGAGGCCCCTTGGCCATTACCGATTCAACCTCGCGCACCGCGGAGCTGTTGGAACTCGAAAAGGAAGTATTGCTCCTTCGGGGACACTGTCCACTACCTGGACCCCCCGAAGGTTTTTGTCGATTGCGAAGGCAGCTACCTTTACGACGAGCGCGGCACGCCCTATCTCGATCTCCAGATGTGGTATTCGGCGGCGAGTTTCGGCTACAAGAACCGCCGGTTGGGCGAGGCGCTGAAGCGGCAAATCGACCGGCTCCCCCAGCTTGCCTGCCAGTACCTGCACGCGGAAAAAATGGAGGTGGCGGCGCGCATCGCTCAGTACTGCGAGAAGCGCTTTGGAGTGAAAGGGCGGGTGCACTTCAACGTGGGCGGCGCGCAAGCCATTGAGGATTCCCTGAAGCTCGTGCGGAATTATACCGGCAAGAATTTGATGTTTGCTTTCATGGGCGGCTATCACGGACGCACGCTGGGCGCCTCCGCCATCACTTCCAGCTACCGCTATCGCCGGCGCTATGGACATTTCGGCGACCGCGCCCAGTTTGTCTTTTATCCCTACTGCTTCCGCTGCATCTACGGGCTGAAGCCCGAAAGCTGCAACCTGTATTGCCACGACAGTTCGAGCAGCTCTTCGATAACGAATATCACGGCGTGTGGGACGCCAAGGCGAAGATCGGCCGAGTACGGCGCCTTCTACATTGAGGCGGTGCAGGGAACCGGCGGCTATGTGATTCCGCCGCGCGATTATTTCCAGCGCCTCAAGGAAACCTGCGACAAGCGCAAGATCCTGATCGTCGATGACGAAATCCAGATGGGCTTTTACCGCACCGGCAAATTCTGGGCCATCGAGCACTTTGGCATTACGCCGGACATCATCGTTTTCGGCAAGGCGCTGACCAATGGGCTGAATCCGCTCTCGGGAATCTGGGCGCGCGAAGAATTGATCACGCCGGAGCTTTTCCCGCCGGGCTCGACGCACTCCACGTTCTCCTCGAACACGCTGGGTACGGCGGTGGCGCTGGAAGCGCTGAAGATGATGGAAGAGGACGATTACGAAACGATGGTGAAGGAAAAGGGCGCGTACTTCCTCGCTGGCCTGCGTGAACTGCAGAGCCGCTATCCGGGCATCATTGGGCACGTCGATGGCCTGGGACTGGCGCTGCGGCTGGAGGTCTGCAAGCCGGACGGCATAACGCCCGACCGCGAACTCGTCGACCGCATCTTCGCCGAGGGCATCAATGGCGAGCTGCAGGCGCGTGGACGCAAATACGGTCTGGTGCTCGACGTGGGCGGTTACTACAAAAACGCCTTCACCATCGCGCCGTCGTTCACCATGACGAAGGATGAGATGGACCTGGGACTCGAGCTGCTCGACCAGCTTTTTCAGAAGTGCATCGCGAAATAGCGTGAAGTTGGTTTTGCAGGCGCGCGGGCGCGGGACCACGATCGCTCGCGACGCGGGTGAGAAAACCCAGGGCTGCGAAGTGACATCAAAAGGATTTATGGATCTCGGAGCGATACGGGTGGAAGCGGATTCAAAATTCAAGATTCAAAATTCAAGATGCAAGATTCAAAATTCAAGATTCAAGAATTGAAATTTCTGAGCTGAAGAATTCGCAAGCGGAAGAATTTTCAAGGTGAAGAAAGACTGCCGACTTTTGAGGTGAACATGCGAAGAAGCTTTTTGGTGATATTGGTGGCGATGGTGATGGCAGGGGTGCCGCGCAAATCCGCGGCCCAGGACTTTGTCACGACGGCGCTCTCCGGCCTGCCCACGGGGACGCTGCGCATTGAATCCTCCAGCCCGGCGAAGCTGCGCAAGCTCTCCAATTACAAAAACCTACGGCAGAAATTTCTGGGCCCGCGCCTGCAACAACTCGAGGCCACGCTCGACCAGATTGGCATCCACGAAGACGACATCGACGATTTGATGATTGGATGGAAACCCGGCGACAAGGAGATGGACCTTTACGGTTACGCCTCCGGCCACTTTGACAAGGCGGGAGTTGCCAGCAGGGCCGCCGCTCATAGCCTGACGCCCACTCCGATTTCCGATCAGCAGGCCTATTGCCTGACCGCCGGGGTGGCGGGCACGTGCGTCGTCATCCTGGAAAATTCCCTGGGCGCCTTTGGGCCGCTTTCGACGCTGACGACGCTGCTGGATGCGCATGCGGGCCAGGCGCCGAGCATCAACTCCGACCCGCGATTTACTTCGCTGCTCAGCGATGTCAACAAGGACGCGCCGATTTGGGGAATCGCCCTCGGCGGCGCAGTTGCCGATTGGTTTGGCGGATGGCTCTCCAGCCAGCAGAACACCCTAAATCTCGACTGGTCGAAGGTCTTCGAGAAGGTGGATTCTCTGACTTACGACATCGACGCCGCCGACCAGGTTACCCTGAACGTCAAGATGAATTGTTCCACCCCGCAGGATGCCACCACGCTGCGGCAGGTCATGGATGGCATGAAGATGGCCCAGCAACTCACCTGGGGACAGCAGAACCCCGGCCAGCCGAACCCCTATTCGGCGATGAACATCGATGTGCATGACAAACAGATCAACCTGCAAATCACGATGGCGTATTCACAGTTGACGCTCGCCGGGGGCGTGGGCGCGCAGACAAATTAAGTTTTTCCGCCCGGCCCACGTTCCGTAAGTGGCCATGGCAATTACGGCCTTCGCTCGCTCTTCGCCTTAGGTGGGCGCGGGCCGGGAATTCGTGGCCTACTTCGATAAATACCCTAAGAATTCTCCCATTAATCTCCCCGATATACCTAGGACTTCCACATGAAATCCACCTGCAGTCGGGATTTTCATTTCAACTTCCGACTGTAACAGCCGATAGACAAAGCTGCACGGGCAGAATCGACAGAAAGCTGGATGTTCAGCTAGAGCGGCTGAAGATCCATTTTGCATTGGCCTTTATTTTCAATGGCTTGGCCGCTGCTTTGAGTTGGAAGGAGGCGTTGCTCAGGGAATAAACCGGTACGTGGAAGGGGGGCCGGAAAGCGGAATCCCAAACTGGGCACATTAGTTGGGGTCGAGGAAACAAAGAACACCATAGGTTTGGCGGAATTACGAAAGTACCCCCCAAATACCCCAAAAGGTACGAAGAAACCCCTACAACTCACAAAATAATCCTTGACAGTGAAATTCAGTAAAGCGTATAAGCGCATCAAGGAAGAAAGTCCGTGGTGAATGGCTTGTGAGTTAAATCGACTTTTTGGGGAAGAGATTTTGGCGGAAGGTAACTGAGCATGACAGAGACTAGAGAGGTCATGGACATCCGGGAAGCGTCGGAATATCTCGGCGTGTCACGCGAGACCCTGTACAAATATGCCTACGAAGAAAGAATTCCAGCCTTCAAGCTGGGCAACCGCTGGAAATTCAAGAAGACCGTTCTGGACCGCTGGATGGAGAGACAAAGCGCGCAGGTTGAACAGCGTGCGAGCCGCCGGTTGCGCGCCACGACTCGCTAGGGAGCAATGCCAATGTTTGGGTTAGGAAAAACCAAAAACCTGGTGGGATTGGATATCGGCTCGAGCGCGGTTAAGGCGGTCGAACTGCGCAAGAAGGGCAACTCCTACGAACTTGTGAATCTGGGAATTGAGCCCCTCGGCCAGGATACGGTGGTGGATGGCGCCATCATGGATGCCCTCTCGGTCTCTTCCGCCATCGAGAAAATCTTCAACGACAATCGCATCAAGACCCGCAACGTGGCCACTTCCGTTTCCGGCCACTCGGTGATTGTCAAGCGCGTTACCGTGGCGGCCGAATCCGAAGAGGAGCTTTACAACACCATCCCCTACGAGGCGCAGCAGCACATCCCCTTTGACATGACGGATGTCAACCTGAGCTATCAGTCTCTGGGCCCCTCGACTTCGGGGCAGGGCACCGACGTGATGCTGGTGGCGGTGAAGCGGGAAAAGATTCTGAACCACACCAACGTTCTGAGCCAGGCCGGCAAGATTCCCACTGTGGTCGATTACGACGGGTTTTCCGTCCTCAACGCCTTTGAAGCGCCTACCACGGCCCCCAGGAGCAATTGGCGGCACTGCTCAACATCGGGGCCAGCATCATGAACATCGTCATCGGGCGGGGAGGCTCGCCGCTGTTCACACGCGATGTCTCGGTGGGCGGAAATCAGTACACCGACACGCTGCAAAAGGAACTTGACCTGAGTTTTGAGGACGCGGAAAGACTGAAACAGGGGTTTGACGTCCCCAATGTGAACCAGGATCAGAAACTCCCCCACCTTCGATCGGTCAGTGAAATTCTGATGCTGGAAGTGCAAAAGACCTTCGACTTCTTCCGTCAAACCACTTCCACCGAGAACATCCAGCACATCTACATTTCGGGTGGGACCGCCAAGATCGATGGGCTGGTGGACCAGCTTAAGGCGGAATTCAATATTCCCGTCGATATCATCAACCCGTTTCAACGGGTGGTGGTGGATGCGAAGAAATTTGATGTTGGCTACGTGGAGGAAATTGCTCCCCGTATGAGCGTCGCGGTGGGGTTGGCTTTGAGGAGCTTTGACTAGCCATGATTAAGATCAATCTTCTGGGAGTCGCACCGTCTCCATCCAAGGTCTCATCGTCCGGGGGTGGTGGGGGAGCGCCCAAGGCCACACAAATCATGATC
This sequence comes from uncultured Acidobacteriota bacterium, assembly GCA_963733285.1. GTDB lineage: Bacteria > Acidobacteriota > Terriglobia > UBA7540 > UBA7540 > Bog-366. The sequence continues at coordinate 15,078 of CAVTDA010000039.1, read as the reverse complement.
TTCCTGGGCGCGCTGCTGGTTTGCTTTGGGACCGCCGGGATCATTTACAAGATCTGGAGCAACCAGATTGAAGATTCGACGAAGAAGCTAAGCCTGGAGAAGATCCGGCAAACCGAGCTGACCGTGGTGAAAGCCCAGAACGCCAAATATCAGGAGCGTTTGAGGGATCTTGAAACCCGCATCAACACCATTCAGGCCCTGCAAAACAGCCGCGTCGGCCCCGTGGAATTGATGAGCACCCTGGGGAATATTGTCAACAAGACCAACGACATCTACCTGTACACGCTGACGCCGGCGGGCGACCGGGTGCAACTGCGAGGGCAATCGAACACGGTGGATTCGATGGCAAATTTTATTTCCTTCCTGAAAAAAGCCGGGCCGTTTGACGATGTGCAGTTGAATCAGTTCTTCCAGGATGACGTGAAGGAACGGCAGACGTACAAATTCGTGGTGAGTTGTGGATTCAAGACGGCGGCGGGTGGGGCATCCCCGACCGCCGGCACTGCTCCCCAGGCTGCCCCTCCGCCGGGCAAGGAACCGGGCAAGGAACCCGGCAAGGAACCTCCCGCCCCGACGGGGATGGTAGGGGCGCCGGCCCAGGTGCAGCAATCCTTGAAGCATGGAATTTAGCGAGGTTGACGAAGATGGCCAAGAGCTTCAACGATTTTCCCGCTCCCGCTCAGGGTGCGTTTCTGGTGGCGGTTGCCGCGGCAGCGGCCAGCGTCCTGTTCTGGTACTACGTCCTGCCTCTTAACGACCAGCGGGAAAAGCTGCAAAAGGACGTGGCGAGACTTAAGGCGGAAAATGACCGGGATGAAGCCTTCCGCCAGCAGCAGACGGAATACTTGAATCGCATCGAGCAGCTCCAAAGCCAGTTGGTAACCCTGCAATCGATCGTTCCGGACGAGCAGGCCACGGATGATTTCATGCGGACGGTATTTGCGGATGGCACGTCCACGAACACCGAAATCCGGACCTTCATTCCCCGGCCTCCGGTGATGAAGGACTACTATGTTGAAACTCCCTATGAAGTCCGTCTGGATGGCACTTATTACCAATTGCTGAGCTTTTTTGATCGGCTTTCCCATGAGCAGCGAATCATGAGTGTTTCCGGTCTTTCTTTGGGCGCTCCGGAGGGCGGCGGCATGGGCTCTTACAAAGTGGCCCCCAACGAGACGGTGGGCGCAAATTGCGTGCTCACGACCTATTACAACAAACCCCTGGGTGGGGCCGCACCTCCCAAAAAGAAGAAATAACGGGCAGGATGGGGAAAATGTCGAAACCTAGGTCTCAACACATGCGAAGTTATCAGGCAATCCGGCTTTTGTTCCTCCTGGCGCTCGTCGCCGGGCTCGCTGCGGCGGCAATGGGGGCGGACCAGCAAGTTTCCAAATCCGCCAGCCATGCAGCCCGGCCGGTTCCGACCCCCGCACCGAGGAAGAAGGCGGGTCCCGCGCCCGTCAAGGCGGGCCGAATCGCGGCCGCGCGCAAGAGTAATTCCACTGCCTCGAACCCAGATCTGGCGGAGGGAAAACGCGATCCCTTCAAGGTTCCCGAGGTCCCCACGGGTCACGGCAACTCCCAGAGTGTCATGGATTCGGCGCCAGGTGGGGCTTTGCCGCCGGGGGTTCGCGGCCTGCTGATTTCCCAGTTGCGCCTGGAGGGTGTGGTGCGGGAGCAGGCGGCCAACCGCATGATTGCCGTCGTCACCAACGACACGCGACGGGCATATTTCCTTACTGAAAATGAGGCTGTTTACAACGGCGTAGTCAGCAAGATCACTCCGGACGCGGTTTACTTCAAAGAGAACGTCCTCGACGCAAACGGGCGTTTGACGACTCATGAAGTGATGAAACGGCTGGGTCCGGCATCGGGAGAAGGAAGATGAGAAGAAAAGATACTGTTCTGCTGGCACTGACATGGCTCATGCTGGGGATCTGCGCGATCCCGGCAGGCAGGGCATGGGCGGCTGGCGGGTCGGCAGCCTTGAAGGCGGTCACCGTTTCCGCGGGACCTGCCGGAACCGAGCTGGTGCTCCACATGAGCGGCCCCTACACTTTTAGGACCCTCCAGGGAAGCCCCAGCACCCTTTTCATCGATCTTACCAATGCCAAGGTGGTGGGCGCGGCCCGCAACCAGCAATGGGAAAATCCGGTGCTCTTAGGCTACAAGCTGGTTTCCTACCAGGATGCAACCAGCCAGCCGATCGTGCGCGTTCTGCTCGATGAAAAGCAGGCGCAGCCCTTCGTGGTTCGGAAGGACGGTGTGGGTCTCCACCTGATCTATGCCACGGCGGGTTCATCCCAGACCGAGGCTCCGGCTACCCAGCCCGCAGCTCCGCCTTCCCAGCCCAAAGCTCTGGCAAACGTTTTCAGCACGCCGAATGCTCCGGCTTCTCAGCCCAAAGCTCGGGCAACCGTTTCCAGCCTGCCGATTGTTCAGGCTTCTCAACCCAAAGCTCGGGCAACCATTTCCAGCGTACCCGCTGTGCCTGCGGCTCAGCCCGTTTCTCCGGCAACGGTCAGCGAGAATTTGCTGGTGTCGAACGTCACCTTGGAAAAGCAGGACTCCGGCGAGACCTTTGTGGATGTCGCCACTTCCGGAAATGCCAGCTACCACGTTTCAACCTTGCCCAATCCGCGCCGGCTGATCGTGGACATCGATGGATTGCGCCAACCTTCAGTTCAGAAGAGCTATCCGGCGGAAACGCCGGTTCTCAAGGATATTCGCGTCGGCCAATTTCACGTAAAGGATCCTTCTGTGGTCCGCGTTGTGGCGGATCTGAATGGCAATCCGATCTTTGATGTCCATGCCACTCCCCAGGGGGTTCGAATTGAGTTGCGGCCCCGCGGACAGCAGAGTTCCACACCTCTGGCCGTGCGGGAACCCGCCCCAGTTGCGAAACCCCAAGCCGCTGCTCCGGTGACGGTTGCGGTGGTTAAGCCAGTTCCGGTTGTGGCTCCCGAGCGTCATGCGCCGGCGCCGGCTCCAAAAGTTGGGCAAGAGAAGCGTGAGGTCGCCGCAGTCCAACCGCCAGCCCCCAAACCCGGCAAGCAAATGGTTATCAGTGCAGATGAAAAAGTTGAGGTTGCTCCGAAGCCTGTAGTCGCGCCGGCAGTGGCTTCAATCGAAAAAATCGCCCCGAAGCCGGTAGTTGCATCTGCGTCGGCCTCGGACAATAGAATTGCATCGAAGGCCGCAGTCGTGCCGGCAGTGGCCCCAGCCGTGGCAGTCGTCAAGGTGACTCCGCCCGCCAAGCCTGTCGAAGCTGTTGAGCGGGAGGTGACTGTGGCACCACCCGTTCAAGCTGAGACTCACGAGGAGGTCAAGCCGGAGGTTCATAGCACCCTGCCCGTTTTGGCCGCGTCAAACCAGGAACTGGCCGCGCCCTTGCCGGCCCCTGCCAGCGTCACTCCCGAAGCCCTGCGCGCTGACCGTGCCGCCCTGACCCTCGACGGAGAAAGGAATGAAGCCAGCCAGAGCGCAATCCCCGCTGGCCTCGAAGGCCCCTACGGCGACTCGAAAACGACCTACACAGGTGAAACCATTTCGTTAAACCTGAAAGATGTCGACCTCAAGGATTTCTTCCGCCTGATTCACGAGATTAGCGGTCTGAACATCATTCTGGATCCCAATGTGGCGGGCAGCGTCACCCTGGTGCTGGATTCCGTGCCGTGGGATCAAGCTCTCGACATCGTTCTCAAGAACAACCGGCTGGGCAAGGTCATGGAAGGCAACGTCCTGCGCATCGCCAGGATTGAAACGCTGACGGCGGAACAGGAAGGCGTGACCAAACTTGCCGCCGCGCGCATGGATGCGTCGCCGCTGGTGACCGTCTTCCGACCGATCAACTACGCCAAAGCGATGGAGATCGCCACGCTGCTGAAAACCTGGTCGGGCGGAGGTGCCCTCACCCGCCGGGGCACCGTTCTGGTGGACGTGCGCAGCAACACGCTGATCATCTCCGATGTGCAGGCGCAGATTCCGACGATTGAAGCCATCGTCACTAAGTTGGACAAAAAGGCCAAACAGGTTTCGATTGAAGCCCGCGTGGTGCTGGCAACGGCGGATTTCACGCGCAGTCTTTCGGCCTCGCTGCTCGGCGGGTTCAAGAATGCTTCCACCGTGACGACGGCCACCACGGGTTCGACCACCTCGTCGATCAGTATTCCGACGCCTGTCGCGGGCGCCTTCCCGATCTCCACGGCCACCAACGCCACGGCGAGCGGGTTCGGTGTTGCCTCCATCGTGAACGTGGGGGCGAATTACTTCATCAATGCTGCCATCTCGGCGGCGGAAGAGCGCGACCAAGCCAAGACCATCTCCCGTCCCAGCATCGTGACCCAGAACAACGTTGAGGGAATGGTGATGCAAGGCGTGCAAGTGCCCATCCAGACTTCGATCAACAACACGATCGCGGTCCAGTACGAAAACGCCACGCTGCAGCTCACGGTGACGCCGCAGGTTACCGAGGATGACCACATCTTCCTTAAAATCATGGTCAACAACGCCTCCGTCGGAGCCGTGATTACCGGCGCCGGGCCTTCCATCAACACCCAACAGGCAACCACCTCGGTGCTAGTTCCGGATGGCGGCACGGTGGTCTTCGGCGGAATCACGGTTACCAGCCGCAGCAAGTCTGCAACCTACATTCCCTTGCTGGGAAATATCCCGGTCTTGGGGCATCTGTTCAAGTCGTCCAACTCGACCGACCAGGACCAGGAGCTGCTGTTCTTCGTGACGCCGAAGATTCTTCCCGGATAGCCGTTCCTCCGCGCCAGGACATCCGTCAGACAATGATCTCGAGGAGGAGACCGCGGTTTCCTCCTCTCTGTTTCAGCCCATGTATCCAAAACAACCTTTATCCGCTTTCCGAGCCCGGCAGGAGCGTCTGCGGGCGCTCATGGAGACGCGCAACGTTCCTTCGATTCTCGTAACCCATCTGCCCAATATCCGTTATTTGACGGGATTTGCCGGCAGCGCGGGGGTGCTTCTCATCCGGCTGCACGATGCAACGCTCTGGGTTGACCCGCGCTACTCGCTACAGGCACGCGATCAGGCTGACGGCGTCGAGGTGATTGAGGAGAAAGACGGAATCCTGAAGGGGCTCTCCCTTTGGCTGAAGAAGAATGCGATGCGGGAGGTCTCATTTGAAAGCTCGGTCCTAACCTATTTCCAGTACGATTTCATCCGGCGCGAAGGCGGGGATGAGCTGCAACTTAGTCCAGTGGGAGATCTGATCGAAGAGCTTCGGGTGGTCAAGGATCGAGGTGAAATTGAGACCATGCGCAAGGCCGGCAAATTAACTGCGGAGGTTTTTGCCGAACTACTGCCCAAGATCCGGCCTGGGGCAAAGGAACAAGACCTGGCGGCAGAAATCGAATACCAGATGCGCAAAAAGGGCGCCGAAGGTGCAGCCTTTGAGACGATTGTCGCCTCCGGCCCGCGTAGCGCCTATCCGCACGCGCGTCCTTCCCCTAAAGCACTGCAAGATTGTGAGTTCATAATCTTTGACCTCGGTGCTATACTTAACGGTTACGCTGCGGATATGACCCGCACGGTCTACTTGGGTAAACCGACTCGCCGCGTGCGAGATCTTTACTCCGCCGTGTTGAAGTCCCAGCACGGGGCGGTTCGCATGGTCCAGGATTCCACTCCGGCGGCAGAGGTTGATTCCACGGCGCGACGCATCCTGGCAAAACACGGCCTCGCGCGCTTCTTCACTCACAGCACGGGGCACGGCGTGGGCCTGGAAATCCACGAACGGCCGCGCCTGGGAAGGGGTGAAACGGTTTCCCTTCGGGCCGGATCAGTCGTGACGGTCGAGCCGGGCGTTTACCTCGAAGGGTTCGGCGGTATCCGAATCGAAGATACTGTCCTGGTGGGTCCTGACGGTCCGGAAATCCTTACCCCGGCGTCGAGGACGTTTTGCGCGATCAGCTAAATCAACTGCTTATTCGGAGTCCAACTTGAAAACGTTATTGGCGGGAGAGCAAACGAATGCCCGGTAAGAATTCAAAAGGTAATCCTCCTGAGCCCGGGCGGGTGTGGAATTTGAAGAATATCCAGGAACTGCTGGATCTTCTCGCGGCTAAGGAAATCACCGAATTTGAAATGGAGCAGCAAGGGGTGAAGATCCGCGTGCAGCGAGGAGCCGTTCAGACGGGTGCGACGGCAAATCTCAGTGGCTACGTGATGGCCCCCGGGATGGGCCAGCCCGTACCTGTTTCCACCCTCGCGCCCCCGGCGCCCGCTCCGGAATCGCCGGCTGCGCCTGCGGCCGCGGAGGCTCCTGCGGAGTCGACGGAAGGCCTTTTCATCATGAAATCGCCCATCGTTGGAACCTTCTATTCCTCCCCTTCGCCCAGCGCCCCGGCCTTCACGGGAGTCGGCGAAACCGTCAAAGTGGGCCAGGTCCTCTGCATCATCGAAGCCATGAAATTGATGAACGAACTGGAATCGGAAGTCGCGGGCAAGGTGGTCCGCGTCTACTGTGAGAATGGCCAGCCGGTGGAGTACGGGCAGTCCCTATTTGCCATCGAGCCGGCGCGAAAGAAGTAACACCCGGAAGCGTGCGGCCGGATGATCGGCGCTTCCTGAAATCCTTCTGGAGTTTGTCATTGCCAGTTCGCGGATTCTGCCTTTAGACAAATGTTCAAAAAAATTCTGATTGCCAATCGGGGGGAAATCGCACTGCGGGTGATTTGCGCCTGCAAAGAGTTGGGAATCCCCACGGTCGCGGTCTATTCGGAAGCGGACCGAAACTCGCTCCACGTGCGCTTTGCCGACGAAGCGGTGTGCATTGGCCCTCCACGCAGCGCGGATAGTTATCTGAACGTGGCCAGCATCATCTCCGCCGCGGAAATCACCGGTGCCGAAGCCATCCACCCCGGTTACGGATTCCTTGCCGAGAGCTCCTACTTCGCGGGTGTCTGCGAAGCCTCCAACCTGACCTTCATCGGGCCGCGCCCCGAAGTCATCAGCCTGATGGGTGATAAGAACAGCGCCCGGGCGCGAATGCGGGAGTTGGGCCTCGCCGTGCTGCCTGGCTCGGAAATTATCACCTCCGAAGAACATGCGATGAAGGAGGCAGAACGGATTGGATATCCCGTCATCGTTAAAGCCTCAGCCGGTGGTGGCGGCCGGGGAATGCGCATCGTCGCTTCGGAATCCGAGCTCCCTCACCTGGTGCGGACGGCCCAAAATGAGGCGGCAGCGTCATTCTCCTCCCCGGATGTTTACCTGGAAAAATATGTCAGTTCGCCGCGCCACATCGAGTTCCAGGTGCTGGGCGACCAGCACGGCCGGGTTGTCCACCTGGGCGAGCGCGAGTGCTCGATTCAGCGCCGCCACCAAAAGCTGGTGGAGGAATCGCCGTCCACTCAGGTCGACGCCGATAAGCGCAAGCGTGTGGGACGTCAGATTATCAAGGCGCTCGAGGAAATTGGATACACCAGCGCCGGCACCATCGAGCTCTTGATGGACGAGCACCGCAACCTCTTTTTCCTCGAAATGAACACGCGCATTCAGGTGGAGCATCCGGTCACGGAAATGGTGACGTCGATCGACCTGGTGAAGAGTCAAATTCAAATTGCCGCCGGCGGGCACGTGCCTTTCAAAGGCGAAACCACTCCGCTAAGCGGGCATTCCATTGAGTGTCGCATTTGCGCCGAGCATCCCGTCACCTTTGCTCCCTCTGCGGGCAAGATTACCGCCTTCCATGAGCCGGGTGGAACCGGGGTTCGCGTGGATACCGCCGCCTATGCGGAATCGGTCATCCCGCCCTACTACGATTCGCTGATTGCCAAACTGATCGTGCACGGCAAGGATCGCAACGAGGCCATTCACCGCATGTCACGGGCGCTGGAGATGTTTATCATCGAGGGGATATCCACCTCCATCCCGGTCCAGCAGAAGATTATGGCGGACCCGGATTTTCAGGCGGGGAATTTTGACACGCACTTCCTGGAACGTTTCGCGCGGAATGGCGACAACCATTAATTCGTGGGAGCCACTGGCGCACAGGAGCACTTTATCAACGCAGCGGCCCCCCGCCGAATGCGTGGATGGCGTTCCCCGAGGGGCATAACGATTTGATGACCCGATCAGCCGAGCCCGCTTCCTCGCCTGCCCAACCTGCCCTTAAGCTTTCACGCCTTTACGCCATTATCGATCCTGCCCAGACACGTGAACGGTCATCCCTTCAGATTGCCGCCGACCTGCTCGCCGCCGGGGTGCGGTTGATTCAATTACGCGATAAGCATGCTGCGTCGGGTGAACTTTTCGCGAGCGCCAAGCCGATTGCCTCCCTGGTGCGGAAATCCGGAGGCACTTTCATTCTCAACGATCGTGCCGATGTTGCTCGCGTCGTCGAGTGCGACGGCGTTCACGTGGGCCAGGACGACTTGCCCGTGGATCCCGCGCGTGCCTTGATGGGGCCCGACAAAATCATTGGATTTTCCACCCACGACCTCGATCAGGTGCGCCAAGCGGACAACTCGTCCGCGAATTACATTGCTTTTGGGCCGGTCTTTGCCACGACAAGCAAGAACCATCCCGACCCAGTGGTGGGCCTCGATGGTTTGCGGGCAGCGCGAAAATTGACGCGGAAGCCGCTCGTCGCCATCGGCGGAATTACCCTACAGAACGCCCACTCCGTCATCGAAGCTGGAGCCGATTCGATTGCTGTCATCCGCGACCTCGTCGGGGCGAGCGATATAAGGCGCCGCGCAGCAGAGTGGATAGAACTGGTAAATTCCTGAGAAATCCTTTCAAGCCTCGAGAGCCCGTTGTAAAGTACAAGCGCGCGTGAGTTGACGCTGAAGCTCTTGAGCTTGCGCACGAGCCAACGCACTTATCATTTGAAGGCAGCCTATCCGAATGGATACACCCGTCGCGAACGAAAATCCGCAAAGTTCTGATCTTGTCAAAGGCCTGCGCCTGTTTGACGCCACGACGCTCGTCATGGGTTCCATGATTGGTTCGGGCGTTTTTATTGTCGCGGCCGACGTTAGCCGCCAGGTGCAATCTCCCGGCCTGTTTTTTCTCACCTGGGTCATCAGCGGGCTTCTGACCGTTATCGCCGCCGTCTGTTATGGCGAGCTTGCGGGCATGATGCCGAAGGCCGGCGGGCAGTACGTTTATTTGCGCGAAGCCTTCGGGCCGCTTTGGGGATTCCTGTACGGCTGGACGCTCTTTCTGGTGATCCAAACCGGCACCGTGGCCGCGGTGGCTGTAGCCTTCGGAAAATTTCTCGGTGTCTTCGTACCTTGGGTTTCGGCCAAGACGATTTTGGTCAACCTCGGAACTATTTCCGCCTTCGGCCACCCAATCGCCCTTACCGTTTCCTCGCAACAATTGGTCGCCATTCTGGTGTTGTTCACTTTGAGCGTGCTGAACATCTTTGGTTTGCGGACCGGCGCCGACGTTCAAAATGTTTTCACGGTTCTCAAAGTGGCCGCCCTCATTGGTGTCATCGTCCTCGGAATTTGGTGGGCATCCAGCCATCCGGTTCCAGTTTCCACCACGCAAGGGTTCTGGCAGGGAGCGCACTGGGACATGGCGACATTGACGCTGATCGCGGTCGCTCTGGTCGGACCGCTCTTTTCCTCCGATGCGTGGAACAATGTGACTTTTACGGGGGCCGAAGTCGTCAACCCGAAACGCAACCTTCCGGTCTCGCTTTTTGTCGGCACAATGGCAGTCTGCCTGATTTACGTGGCCTGCAATTGGGCCTACTACCGCGCGTTGCCGTTCTTTGGAACGGCGGGCGGGGGACTGATGGCACGGGGCATCCAACACGCGTCCGAGGATCGCGTGGCGACGGCGGCGGTTGAGGCGATGCTGGGCGGAAAAGGCGCGGGGCTGATGGCGGCTGCCATCATGATTTCAACTTTTGGTTGCGTGAATGGCATGGTGATGGCAGGCGCGCGCGTCTACTACGCGATGGCCAAGGACGGATTGTTCTTCCACTCGGTGGCAAGGGTTCAGCCGAAGTATCACACTCCCGTCGTATCCCTGATGGTTCAGGCCGTCTGGGCGTGTCTTCTGACGCTAAGTGGCACCTACGGCGATTTGCTCGACTACGTGATTTTTGCCGCCATCTTTTTTTATATCCTGACGATCGCCGGAATCTTCCGCCTGCGCCGCACGCGCCCGGACGCGCCGCGCCCCTATCGGGCTTGGGGGTATCCGGTCCTGCCCCTGCTTTACATTGGTTTTGCATCCTTTGTGGAATTGGCTCTGCTGACTCATAAAACGACGCGGAGCTTGGCCGGATTATGCATCGTCGCCATTGGCATTCCTGTTTACTATTTCTGGCGGGGCCCGGCGGCGAAGTTACCCGCAGTGGAAGTTAGGAGATAATCGAATCTTATGGCGAATTTGCTGGCGAAGAAGACGTTGGAAATGATTCAGGTGGAAAGCGCTGAGCATGGCGAGCACACCCTGCGGCGGGTTTTGGGTCCTATCAACCTGATGACCCTGGGCATCGGCGCCATCATCGGCGCGGGCATCTTTGTGCTGACCGGTGCGGCGGCGGCTCGATATGCGGGTCCGGCGATTGTCCTGTCGTTCGTCCTCGCGGGCACCGCGTGCGCATTTGCCGGCTTGTGCTATGCGGAATTCGCCTCGCTGATCCCGATTGCGGGTTCAGCCTACACCTATGCCTATGCGACGCTTGGTGAACTCTTCGCCTGGATTATCGGTTGGGATTTGATCCTTGAATACGCCTTCGGCGCGGCCACGGTTGCTTCCGGCTGGAGTGGTTACGTTCTGAGCTTTCTTCAGGATTTCGGAATCCAGATCCCTCCGCAGATAACCAGTGCCCGCGGTGAAGTTTTGGTGAAGTACAACGGAAATTGGGAGCATTTTTCGCGCATCCAAGCGACGCTGGCTTCGCAGCACATCGACCCCGCCACGCTTCCGCACATGGCGGCGTATTTTGACCTGGTAGCCTTCCTCGGCATTATCGCCATCACCATCATCCTCATCATAGGGATTAAGGAATCGGCCAACCTGAACAGCGCCATCGTCATCATCAAGCTGGCCATCGTGCTGGTCTTTATCGGCGTTGTCGGCTTCTACTTTGTCGGGCATCCTTCGATCTTCTGGAGGAATTGGCATCCGTTTATTCCCCCCAATCTAGGTTCATTCGGGCAATACGGTTGGTCGGGAATTGCCCGCGGCGCGGCGGTCATCTTCTTCGCCTATATCGGTTTTGACGCCGTGTCCACTGCGGCGCAGGAAGCGAAAAACCCCAAACGCGACATGCCGATCGGAATTCTGGGTTCGCTGATCATCTGCACGGTTTTGTATATCCTTGTTTCCGCCCTTCTGACCGGCGTTGTATCCTATACGGCCCTCAACGTTTCGGATCCCGTTGCCGTCGGCATTGATGCCGTTCCCGGTGTGCGCTGGGGGAGTTTCCTCGTCAAGACAGGCGCCATCTTCGGACTGGGGACCGTGATGCTGGTCATGTTACTTGGTCAATCGCGCGTGTTTTACTCGATGTCTCATGATGGTCTGCTGTGGAAATGGGCGGGGGCCATTCATCCGCGGTTTCGGACGCCATGGATCTCAACCGGCGTTGTCGGCCTTTTTGTCGCCATCTTTGCCGCGACGATTCCCATCGGGGTGTTGGGCGAATTGGTAAGCATTGGAACATTATTAGCTTTCGTCATCGTCTGTGCAGGTGTCTGGGTCCTGCGGGTCAGGCGTCCGGACCTGCCGCGACCGTTCAAGACTCCGCTCGTCCCGCTCGTGCCCATTCTGGGAATCCTCGTCTCTCTCGGATTGATGGCTGCCTTGCCGCGCGACACGTGGTTGCGCCTCATCGTATGGCTGATCCTGGGAATGATCGTGTATTTCACTTACGGAAAAAAACACAGCCGCGTACAACCCGCAATGAATTCGGAAGCCTCCAAGGGAGCGGGCGCCCCACCGCAAGGGTGAATCCGGCGAAATCGATATGTGGGAATCGCTACTCCGCGAATATCGGACGCGCCGTCTGGCGCGATTCACCGCATGGGTTCTGGCTTATGGCGCAGTCCTATTTGTCGCCCAACGGCTCACCCACTCCATCAGCGATCCCCTTCATTTGCTCTGGCTGATCTTTTGGGTGTGCGCAATTGTCTCCATTGTCTATTACTTCATCCGATTGATTCGCTATATTGGGTCGCACTTTCTCTGGCGGCTTCGTCGTCGCCTTGTTGTCGCCTATATTCTGATTGGCGTCGTTCCCATTTCCCTGATTCTGGTCCTGGTTTTTCTCGGCGCCTTTATTATTAATGGCCAGTTTGGGGCGTTCCTCGTGGTCCTACGCCTGCGCGATCATTTTGACGAAATCGAGCAAGTTAACCGCGTTGTGCTCCAGGAAGCGCAATTTGGCGGCGAAAAATCACCTGCCACCCTGCTAGACCATATCCAGGAGTTTTACCTCACCAAATTGGTCAGCTATAGCAAGAGCTACCCGGGCCTGGTCATAACTTTGCATCTGGAAAATGAAACGCGCTCCTTTCTTCTGGATGGCGAGCGTGCAGAAAATCCGTCGACTATACCTTCCTGGGTCAAAGAGGCGGAATATGCGAATATCGTTCTGGACAACGGGCAGCTCGCGCTCCGCAGCGTGGAGCATGCCCAAACGCACGCCGGAGATTTGACTCTCGTTCTGTCGCAACCCTTCAGCCCTGAACTTCTCGACTCGGTGGGCAGTGGGATTGGGCCCGTCGGCGTAGCCATGCCTCAGCCCATGATGGGTGCAAAGACGGGCAATGTAACGATCAGTGTGGGGACGTCGAAGCAGCCTAAAGTCCTGCGCACCTTGATGTATTCGAAGTCAGTAAGACTTCCCGATCCCGCCAATGCCTTTGATTTTGTCGTCTTCGGAGCCTCGTCGCTGGACCCGGTTGTGTGGGGAGGCGACACGGAGGAGCAGGCGGAGTCGCCGGCATTTGTCTATGTTTCTTCGAGAATCTTCACGCTCAATCGCCGATTGCTCGCGACGCTGGGCGATTTAAGCGAGGCCTACGTCCTCGTCTTCAAGATCGTGGCCGTTTTCTTTCTGTTGATTGAAGGTGCGGCGCTGTTTATCGGTATTCGCATGACCCGCTCGATGACGCGTACGGTGGATATCCTCTATGACGCCACCGAGCACGTTAAGGCCGGCAATTTCTCCTTTCGCACGCATTTTCCACCGCGCGATCAGTTGACGGCGCTCGGTGAAGCCTTTGACGGCATGACCGCATCGGTCGAGAGGCTTTTGCAGGAGTCTCAGGAGAGGATGCGCCTTCAAAGCGAGTTGGATATCGCCCGCGAGGTGCAACGCCGTTTATTTCCGCAAACTGTTCCCAAGGTGCTAGGGCTCGATCTTTACGGAGTCTGCAAAGCGGCGCGCTCGGTCAGTGGCGACTACTACGACTTCTTCAAAATGGATGAACATCGCGTGGCGCTGGTTCTGGGCGACGTTAGCGGCAAAGGGATTTCAGCCGCGCTGTTGATGGCGTCCATTCAATCCGCCTTGCGCGCGCAGTTTTATGATGTTCTCGACGGCGGCCAAAGTCCTTCAGCGAGCCAGGTTTCGCCTGCGCAGGTTGTGGAGCGGCTGAATCATCAGCTTTACGCCAGCACGCCAATGGAAAAATACGTCACGTTTTTTTTCGCCATTTACGATGCCAGGATTCGCAAACTCTCCTATACCAATGCCGGTCATTTGCCGCCGATCCATTTGCGCAATGGCAAAGTCGATTTTCTCAACACCGGCGGGACCGTCGTGGGACTGTTTCCAGGCATGAAGTATGAGGTTGGGGAAGCTACGTTGGAGCCTGAGGATCTTTTGCTGGCCTATACGGATGGAATTACCGAACCTGAAAATCCCTATGGGGAGGAATTTGGCGAGAAACGCCTGGTGGAAGTCACGCGGCGAATGGCGAAGGCGAAGCCGAAGGTCGTTGAGACCATCTATCGAAACGTGGACGAGTGGACGGGTAGCCCGGAGCTTCAGGATGATATTGACCGTGCTGCTGGCTCGTGGTTGGTAGAATTCCACCTGCGGAGTTGCCGTTGGGGATGAAGTTCGATAGACTTTGGCGTTAACACCAGCAATAGGGAGTTGAGGCGTGCCTCTTCGCAATCGTGTTGCATTGGTCACGGGAGCTTCGCGCGGAATCGGCAAGGAAATCGCCCTCGGGTTGGGGCGCGCGGGCCTGCGCGTGGCGGTGGCTTTTCGCACCAATAAGCTGGGAGCTCAGAAAGTCTTGGCGGATTTGAAAGCCGTGGGGGCCAAGGGATCTCGCTCGCCACAGACGTCACTGATCCGGCGCGGGTCAAGGAGCTGATTGACGGCGTGGTCAAACAGTTTGGTCGGTTGGATGTCCTGGTGAACAATGTCGGCGATTTCGAGTGGAAGCAGGTGGCCGAATCCACTGTCGATGCCTGGCGCTCCATCATCGAGTCCAACCTCTTCAGCGTTTTCTACACCACCAAATTTGCTTTGCCCCAAATGCGGCGTCAACATTGGGGGAGAATCATCAACCTTGGAGCGGTCGGCGCTGAACGTGCATTTGGCCAGGCCAAAATTTCCGCCTATTCATCGGCCAAGGCGGGACTCGTGGCGTTTACGCGTTCCGTGGCGTTGGAAGAAGCGCGCAACGGCATCACCGCCAACGTCGTAAATCCGCCCGTCATCGATGAGAAAGAACTGTCCCTCGAGGAGGCGCAACGGTTGACCGATGCAAGGTTCCCGGTGGGGCGGCCTGCCACGGGCCGGGACGTCAGCGAAGCTGTGAGATTCTTTGCCTCGGAAGAAGCCGCGTTCATTACCGGCCAGGTCCTCAACGTCAGCGGCGGATGGATGCTCTAGTGACCGCCACTAGCCGGTCATGACGATTCATCTCCGGCCGATCTTGCCATGAAAATACTCACCGCCGCCCAAATGCAGCGCATCGACCGCCTGACGACGGAGCGCTACGGTGTTTCCAGCCTGACCCTGATGGAGAATGCCGGCCGCAATGTCGTGGATTTTCTCGTTGCGCGCCTTAGCAATACGTAACTGAAGCTTCGGAGCTGGCCCCGGCAAGGAAA
>CAVTDA010000038.1:0-4718 GCA_963733285.1 uncultured Acidobacteriota bacterium | reverse complement strand
CTTTTGCACTTGTCGTTTCCTTCATACATCGTATTGTTGATACTCATCGTCGCGCTGCCCACGTTGGTCAACGTAATGTTCACAGGTTGGGTGGAACTCTGCAAAGGTTCGTTGCCAAAGTTAACCTGCTGCGGCGAGATGGCCATCGAGGGGTTGTCGTCGGGGCTAATTTTGACCAGGAACGCGTTGCTGTTGGTGGCCGTCCCCAGAAAGTTCCATTGATAGGCGTTGAACGTCGCCGGGAAGTTGGGCGAAGCGGTTCCCCCCGCCACATATACGGACCCCGCAGCGTCAACGGCGATGGCCTGTCCGGAATCTGTCGCGCTTCCACCTAAAAACGAGGAGAAGACGGGAATCCCCGAAGGCCCAAATTTCACGACAAACGCGTCGGGACAAACCACGTCAGGAACGCTCACGAAATTGCTCGCCCCGCAATTTCCAGCTCCTGAGGTGCCGAGAATATTTTGAAAGGCGTCGATTAAGGGGAAATTTGACGATTGTGTCGCCCCCGTCACATAGACGTTGCCTGCTGTGTCGACTGCCAATGCCGTTGCCATGCCCGTGTTCCCGCCGCCAAGATAGGTGGAGTAAATCAGGGAGGACCCGTCTGGCGCGAACTTGGTCAGGAAAGGATTGTCAGTGCCGGCAAGGGAGGGTTGGAAGGCATTCGCCGTCACCGGAAAATCGATCGATTGAGTGTCTCCGGTCAAGTAGATATACCCATTGCCGTCGGTTGCCATGGCGGATAAATGGTCAATTGACGCTCCCCCCAGGTAGGTAGAGAACAGCAGGGAGGTGGAGCCCGGGGTGAATTTGGTAATGAAGAGATCGGATCCCCCCGCCAATGTGCTCTGCAAGGCGTCCTGGGTGGGGAAATCGGAAGAGAACGTGTAGCCGGCCAGAATCACATTTCCGGACCCGTCCACGGCGATGCCGGCGGCATAATCATTCAGAGCCCCGCCCAAAAACGTCGAGTAGACCAATGTTCCGGTGGGACTGACCTCGGTGACGAAGGCATCGTATTGACCGACATTTCCGGGTTGAAGGGGATTCCGGATTTGCAGGTCGGTGGAGTTCGTTGACCCCGCCACGTAGGCGTTTCCTGCGGAATCCAAAGCGACGGCGGTCCCAAAATCGGTCCCTGTGCCGCCAATGTAGGTGGAGTTGATCAGAGCGGACCCATCCGGCTTCATTTCTGTGAGGAAGGCATCCTGATTGCCGGCGTAGTTCGGCTGCATGACTCCCGAGGTAGTGGGGAAATTGCTGGAACTTGTGCTCCCCACCAGGAAGATGTTTCCAGACGGATCGAGCAGGATGTTAGAGGGAATATCATTGCCGGTTCCGCCGAGATAGGTGGCAAAGATCAGTCCCGTAGCGGAGGGATTAAATTCAGCTACAAATACGTCACCATCTCCGGCGTAGGTTGTTTGATAGGCTCCTGAAGAGAAAGGGAAGTTTATCGAGGCGGTCACGCCGGTCAGGAATACGTCGCCGGAGGCGTTCAAGGCAACGCCGTAGGCGGTCTCCCCTCCCGCATTGCCAAGGAATGTCGAATAGGTCAGAAGGGGATCAACAATGAGCTTCTGATGGTGATTGTATTGCCCAAGAGCAAACCGAATTTCCTTGCCATCCACTTGATAGCTGACGGCAACTTCCCGCTCCTCGCCCCCTTCAGCAATCTGATACGCCCGTGGACGATGGAGGCGCATTTGGTTCCTGCCCGCGGAGACGATGAGGTCACCATCGTGATTCAGGTGAACTTCCGACGCTCCCTCCACCCGCCAGGATATTTGGCCCGCGCGGGCTTCGGGCGCAATTTCAAAGTCATTCTCAAGCTGGCCTTGATGGCCGTGATAGATCACATCCACGCCGGGATAAACCTGGCGGTAGCGAACGCGCGAAAATGTGGGGACGTTTGACTCCCACTTGGACCGATCATTGCCGATGAAGTAGTTGTTGCGCCCTGCAAGTTGGTCTTCGCCGCTAATCGAAGCTTTGGTATCGGCGCTCCGAAGAATTAATTTCACCCACTGAGTTGCGTCGCCGGCGCCCGCTCCCCGCAATCCAAGGACAGTTGCGTCAGGGGTCAGGAACAGAGTGTAACCTTCGCCTCGAGCAAGGAATTTGACATGAGAATCCACCTGGCCGCGATTTGCTTCAAAGCTGATGGGCAGCGCGCTATATCGCTGTACGTAGGAGGGATTGGAGTTTTGGGTTGATACCGGGGTTCCCGCCCAGCCAGGAATGGACAGGCATAATCCTGCAACAAAAAAGTAGAGGGTTAAGCTAAACCGACTCGCAGTTTTCAAAGGGCCTCTTGTTCCTTACTCCGGGGTCGCTCAAAACGGCGGCATACAGTTCGGCATCAGCGACCGGCGGACTTGATCAGTTCTTACACTCCCGTGCGATGACTCGGATTACTCACCGACCGTCAAATTCCTCAAGATATGAGTGAAGTTGTACTGCAGAATAATATTCGCTTGATCGTAGCCGTAATGGACGCTTCTTGTATACCCGACCTGTAGGGTAAAATTTTTAAACTTCGTAACTTCAAGGTAGGCACCGAACCCATTGTCCCTGTCGATTCGCGAAGGTCCTGAGCCAAAGGTGTTGAATAGCGCCCCGCCCGTTTCAAAAAACTCGTCCCAATATCGGCCACGATGCCCGTCACCACCGATCGGATCATCCGGCGCGACAATGCGGCTGTAGACCTTTTGCGGGCCGAACGGGGCCAGGCCGTAAGCTGAACCCTCCAGCCGGTAAAACTTCCGAATCGTGAAGGCGGCCCCGATTTCGCCATTTCCCATGCCACCCAGCGTTTCGTAGGGCCGGTTGAGTTCATAGGGGCGCGGCATGACTTGACGGTCGACGGTTCCATCACCCACCCCCATATTCAGGAAGGGCGTAAAGGTTGCGTCAAAAGTCAGAATTTGATAGTTTCGGTCGAAATGGTTGAACCAATCAACGACGAAACGGCCGTTGGAATAGGTCTTCACCATGTTGAACCCAGCCGCGCCGGTCAGGACTGACGTGATGTTCGTCGATCCGCGCTTGGTTACATATTTAACGTCCATGTAGGGCGTGCCCATAATCGTCGTATAGCGATAATCGGCTTTCACAATGGGGAAAAAGGTGCGAGTGGTCATCAGGGGAACGCCGACATCGATCGAAACCTTGCGATTGATCTGATACCCGAGATCGAAGTCGTAGGTCAGAATCGTCCCCGTATTGAAATTGCTGCCGGAAATTTGGACGAAGGCCGTGGGTCCGGGAGTTGGAATCCCGTCCGTATTACTGTTTTGATCCGAATTATCGGATTTTTCCGCCGTCTTTTTGTCGGCCGCCGGCTTTTCGTCCGGAGTGGTCTGCGCAATTCCGGATTGCGCCATCAATAAGGCAACGAACAGGAACGTGTATATTAGCTTCACTTCGCGTGGCCCCTTCCCAAGCAAATTTCTTCTCCTAACGAACGCTTTGGCCCTGAATCGCTGGGAACCCGAAACCGAGATTTGCCGGCCCCAGTCGTTTCCGCTTCGATTCTCTCGTGGCGGCAGGGTTCGTTAGCTATTGGCTTCAACCTTTGGATGTGCCGAGGTTGAAGAAACTAGTCCTGACTTTTCATCTCTGATACGGAGCCATGAACGGCTAACCGTGGAGGCTGCTTTAAAACCACTGCCGGATATGTCTATTTCCGTGTTCCGGCGGATTCCGCAACGATGGGCGCATTCCGCTGATGATTCCCGCCTCATGATGCGGATGAAACCTGGCCCAGTTTCCGCATTCACTTCCTAAATCCCAGCCAGTCAAAATGAAAGCGGAAGATCGACAGGCACTGCAAATCCTCAGGCGGCAACCCAGGGTCACTTCGGTTCCTGGGTCAGATACACGCCTTCGGACCATCGGAGGCTGAGATGCACATTTACCGCACTGAGGTTTTAAGGAGGGCGAAAAAAAATTGTAAAATCATCCGCTGTTTTCCGCCACCACTTCTTGCCATTTCATCCACGCGCGAATCACCCACGCGCCGCCGCCCCGTTTCGTTGGAGCTATTGCCGAAAACGATACCGCAAGAATTGTATCAGCACAATAGATGTTTGTGAAGGATTGCGCTACGGTTATGAGGGTAATTCCACGCCGTAAGATGGCCATCACTAAGGCAATACCTTGGGACCACTTGGGGGCTGGGCTTCCTGACGTCACCACTCGGGACGATGAAACCAAGGCAATGGCGGGGTTCAAGAGCCCAACGGCTCAAATCACCACGTTTGGTTAAGACTGCGGCCGGGGTGCGCTCCCAGCCCCGCCGGTGGTAAAATAAATAAATGTCATAAGCTCCGCATTGTCGCACTTTGCGAATGCCTTCGAGGAAATGCTGCTATTTCCCTCCCAGTGTTGAGCTCGTGCATTCAGGATCTAAAAGGGGTTGAAAGTCTCAGGTGCTATAGATGGAACCCAAACCGAAAAATACCGTCTCGGAGTCCCGCAATTCCGCTCTGGAAATGAGCCCGGAGGAATTTCGCGCCCTCGGATATCGTCTGGTGGATCAAGTGGCGGAATTTCTAAGGTCACTGCCCAATCGGCGGGTGAGTACGGCGGAATCCCCCTCGCAGATTCGCGGCATCCTGGGAAATTCGCCGCTGCCCGAACAGGGAACTGCTCCCGGCCCCCTATTGGAGAGAGCGGTAAAGCTGCTTCTTGATCATTCGCTTTTCAATGGA
>CAVTDA010000037.1:0-3228 GCA_963733285.1 uncultured Acidobacteriota bacterium | reverse complement strand
CGCCGTCTGGCGATGCAGCACCATCCTGACCGCAATCCCGAGAGCACGGAGGAGAGCGGGGAGAAGTTCAAGGAGATTACCGAGGCCTACAGCGTTCTGGCCGATGCGCAGAAGCGCGCAGCCTATGATCGCTTCGGCCATCAGGCGGTGAGTGGCAGCGGCGCCGGGCCGGACTTTAACTCCACAATCTTCAGTGGCTTCGAGGATATCTTCGGCGACCTCTTCGGGTTCGGTGATATCTTCGGCCGGGGGGGACAAGGACGCGCGCGCAGCGCGGGTGGAATCGACCTGCGCTACGACCTGGAAATCAGCCTGGAAGAAGCCGCCAAGGGACTTGAAACCAAAATCAAGATTCCGCGCTGGGAAGCGTGCAGCATCTGCGAAGGAACCGGCGCCAAGCCGGGAAGCAAGCCTGTCACCTGCACGACTTGTAATGGGCGCGGGCAATTGCGGCACCAGCAGGGATTCTTCACCGTCACGCGGACCTGCCCGCAATGCCAGGGGCTGGGCCAGATGATTCGCGATGGTTGCCCGACTTGCAAGGGCGAAGGGCGCGTCAGCGCCGACCGCGTGCTGGACCTGAGGATTCCGCCCGGAGTCGACGATGGCACGCGCCTGCGCGTTTCGGGTGAAGGCGGAGTGGCGGCGCGCGGCGGCGTCCCGGGAGACCTTTACGTCATTCTTAAGGTCCGTGAACACCAGTTCTTTGAGCGCCGCGGCAACGATCTCTACTACACGATTCCAATCTCATTTTCTCAGGCCGCGCTGGGCGCGGAGATCAAGGTTCCCACTCTCAACGGCGAAGAACGTTTGCGCATCCCCGAAGGCACGCCGGGGGGGACGGTCTTCCGCCTGCGCAATCATGGCATGCCTTCACTCGAAGGGCGCGGACGCGGCGACCTCTACGTTTCCGTCTACGTCGTGACCCCCACGCGGCTCTCCCGCGACCACAAGCGTTGGCTGGAGATTCTTGCTCCCTTTATCCGGGTTGATAATCACCCGCTGGAACGAAGCGCTGCCGAAAAAGTCAAAGATATCTTTGGATAATGGGCTTGACTTCCAATTCGAGCGGTGGGAAATTTGCGGTTTAGGTTTTTGATTTTTCGTGCGCGAGGTAAAGCGCCGCTTCGATCCAAATATCCAAAATTAAAGCCCTGCCGGAAGTTGATTCATCCCGCGCAATGCTTATGCGCGGGTGAAAAACATCCCTCCGTGTCCTCAAAATGGGGCATACAAGATGCACGCATTCAATGTGCCCGGGTCTGGCGAGGACCGGCGGGTTTATGGTATAAAAATATATCGGACTTCAACCAAGCCAGGAGCAATGTAAATTGGCGTCGGCGGGCGGGGAAAAGGGAACTGCGCAAAATTGGTTTTTTGAGACTCGCTATTGGTTGCGCGACCTGATCCTTGCAGTTCTCCTGGCCTTTATCGTGATTGTTTTCCTCTACCAGCCTGTCCAGGTTGAGGGCACCAGCATGATGCCTCGCCTGGAAAACCACGAGAGGATCTTCATCAACAAGTTTATTTACCGGTTTCGGCCGATCGAGCGCGGGGATGTAGTGGTTTTTCGTTATCCGCTCGATCCTTCCAAGTCCTATATTAAACGGGTCATTGGGTTGCCGGGGGATGACGTCAGCATTCAGGACGGGCACGTGCTTGTGAACGGGAAGGCGCTCACCGAGCCGTACGTTCCGCCCAGCTACGTCGATGAACAGAACCACGCCCTGGTTCATGTCGAGCTCGACCACTACTTTGTGCTGGGGGATCACCGCACCTCGTCGAACGACAGCCGCGAGTGGGGCACCGTCGATCGCCAGTTCATTTACGGCAAAGCCATTATGGTTTATTGGCCGCTGAGTCAAATGGGATGGGTGAATTAATCGGGTGATCGTCTGATTGGGTGATCGGATGAGCAAAAGACCAACTACGCTTGCGTCATTTGTCCGTCCAGCGGTCACCTCGGCGCGACGAATCCTGATCGGAGAGGTTGAATGGACGCGATTCTCGCCTTAGAGGACGGAAGAGTATTCAGGGGGCGCGGCTTTGGCGCCTCCAGCGAGCGCTATGGCGAGGTTGTTTTCAATACTTCTCTTTCCGGATATCAGGAAATCCTCACGGACCCTTCGTATTCCGGCCAGATCGTCATCCTGACTTATCCCCACATCGGGAATTACGGAACCAACCTGCTGGATTGTGAATCCACCCGGCCCTACGCCGAAGGCCTCGTCGTCCGCGAGCTCGCCGATCTTGCCAGCAACTGGCGCTCGGAAGAAGACATCTCCAGTTTCCTTTCCAGCCACGCCATTCCGATCATTTCGCACATCGATACGCGCGCGCTCGTTCGCCATCTGCGCAAACATGGGGCCATGCGGGGTGTCATCTCGACGATTTCCTCCAACGCGGAAGAATTGGTTGCGAAGGCCAAAGCCTCGCCTAGCATGGTGGGGCGCGACCTCGCGAGCCACGTCACCACCAGCTCGGCCTATCCGTGGAATGAGCCCTCGCGCCACATTCTCGCCGGGGAAGATGGAGCCGCTCCCGAGCAGCGCTTTCACGTCGTCGCCTACGATTACGGCATCAAGCAGAACATCTTGCGCCGCCTTGTCGATGTCGGTTGTCGTGTCACCGTAGTCCCCGCCATGACCAATGCCTCCGACGTGATGGACCTCAAGCCCGACGGGGTTTTTCTCTCCAACGGCCCGGGCGATCCCGAGCCCGTTGATTATGCCTCCCAGGCCGTGCGCGAATTGATGGGCCGCGTGCCCATCTTCGGCATCTGCCTTGGTCATCAGATCATCGGCCTTGCGCTGGGAGGAAAGACCTACAAGCTGAAATTCGGCCATCACGGGGGCAATCATCCCATCATGAATCTCGAAACCCGCAAGGTGGAAATCACGGCGCAGAATCACGGATTCGCCGTGGACCCGGATTCTCTGAACGCGCGCGACGTGATTCTGACGCACCGGAATTTGAACGACGATACGCTGGAAGGCTTGCGGCATCGAAATCTGCCCCTTTTCAGCGTTCAATATCCCCCGAGGCCTCGCCCGGACCCCACGACTCGGCGTATTTGTTCGACGATTTTGTGACCATGATGGAGGAGTTTAAGAAGTAATTAGCAATTAATTATTACGAAACACGGATTGGAACAATGGAACGCTGCTCGAAACTAATTTGGATTCGCGGTCTTAGTTCGTAATTCCGAAAGTTTCCATGCCCAAACGC
>CAVTDA010000036.1:0-7517 GCA_963733285.1 uncultured Acidobacteriota bacterium | reverse complement strand
ATCGAGGACCAGGGCGGTGGCGTCCCCAAGGATAAGTTGGGCAAGATCTTCCAGCCCTTTTTCACCACGCGCCCGGCGGCACAGGCTTGGGCCTCGCGATTGTGAAGCGACGCGTGGACGAAATTGGCGGGTCAGTGGATTGTCAGAGCCCGGCGGACTTGGCAACCGCCATTGCCGACCATCCGGGAACCCGCTTTGTCGTGCGCTTCCGGGCCACAACTTCTGGCCAGAATTCCTCGCCGTAAATTCCCGTAGAGATGAAAGAGTTGTCGCGAGAATCCGAGACTTTCCGGTCGGCGGCCATCTGCCACTGGATTTCTGGCGCGAAGGGGGCAAGACGGAAAAGTCTTGTTTTCAATTTCCCTCGCCCGCTTGGGGGGAGAGGGGAAGGGGTGAGGGGAGCCAAAAAAAATGCCTTTCGTTTTCCATGGGGCAAAGATTCGCCGCGGCGAAAGAGGTGGCCGAAGCCCTTGGAGTGCGGCCGCGAAGCTGCCGCCTTCCCATGCCCGTGTTTGCTTTGATACAAAATAAACCTTCATCCTCATGTGCAGATTCTGTGATAAACGATGTGAGGTAGTGACGGGGGACCGGCGAGGGGGCACGGAGGGAAATTCGCACTCGCGAATAGCTTTTCCCTCTCCGGGGGAGAGGGTGGTCCGTCAGCCGACGGATCGGGTGAGGGGTCACTTTTTGCAGGTTCACCATCGCCCGCGCAAAAAAATTGATTCACGCTATCACGCAAACCCGCCGATAGACGATCCGAGGTAGTGTCGGGGGACCAGCGAGGGGGCAGAAGAGAATACGGAAGACGGTAAACGGGATACGGGGGACCGACAGAGGGGGCGGAATTGATTCTCCGCTCGCACAGGTTTTGATCTGAACCCCGCCTTGGGAGCAGAGCCTTCGGGGCTCCCGCCTCCAGAGCGTGGCCTCGCATGCGCTCGGCGTTGTTTGGTGGAGCCCTACGGGCTCCCGCGGGAGTCGGAGCACTCCGCTACCAACCCAACTCGGGAGTGCCGCACTCCCCTACCAAAGCTCGCTGGAGCCGGTTCGGAATCTTATGCGGCCATGCGCCGCCGGGGTGGGGGTCAATTCCTGTGCGGCCACGCCGCAAACTTGTGCAATGGACATCCTGGCCATGCTCGAGCACTGGCAGGATGCCCATGGCACAAATCTTCGCGCCATGGCCATCCCGATTCACGTTTTCTTGCCGTCGGGACAGCGCCATGGAGCCTTGCCGTAGGGCATTTCCCGCGCCCGCGCGCCTGGAAGCGGGCAGAAGTGACCCCTCACCCGGCCCGAGGGATCGTGCCTGCCCTCTCCCCTTGGAGAGGGATCTGTTTTTTTTCCGGCTCCTCGGAGAGGGATCCGGATTTTTCTGAGGGCTAAAAAACGCCCCAAATCAGATGCCTCTCCGAGGGGAGAGGCCGTATCCGTCGGCGGACGGACGGGTGAGGGGTCTTTTTCGCGCAGCCGCGAGAGGCGAAATGTACAGGACCTGACGAACCACCGCCTCGACGGCCGCTCCGCTGGTATATTCGGCGCGTGCGAATAACGACGGCTCGGGTGCGCGAACTCCGGGGGCGTCCGACTTCGGCTGAAAACGCCGCCTGGATCCTCCTGCGGAATCGCCAACTCGGAGCGAAATTCCGACGCCAGTTTCCCATCAAGGTCGGAGTCCTTGACTTCCATTGCTTCGAAGCATAAACTGGCCATTGAGTTGGACGGGGGGGTGCATTCGCAACCAAGCCAAATGCGCCGGGACGCGGTAAAAGAAGATTATTTACGAACCCTTGGGATTCGATTGCTGCGGATTCCTAATGGGATGGTGCTTGAGCACCCCGAGGAATTCATCCGCAAGGTGCGGGGAGCAATTGGTGCCGCTCCTGGAGGCAAGCAGAAGTAACCCCTCACCCGGCCCGAGGGTTCGTGCCTGCCCTCTCCCCTTGGGAGAGGGATCTGGTTTTCTTCCCGCCCCTGGGAGAGAGAGCTGAGTTTTTCCGGCCCTGAGAGAGGGATCTGGTTTCTTTACCGCCCCCGGGAGAGGGATCTGAGTTTTCCTGGTGTGCTCGAGAGCACTCCAGAAAAGATGCCTCTCCCAGGGGAGAGGCCGTATCCGTCGGCTGACGGACGGGTGAGGTGTCTTTTTCAATAACCGGGGACAGCACCGTTTCCCAGTTATTCCTCTTCCGCATGAACACCCTGCCCAGGCCGGAGAACCTTCCGTCCATCGTCCGGTTTCGCCAGTGACAAAAGGTCCCGCCCCGTCCCAAATCTTCAGAATTCTCAGGCATGTTTACCATTTTGCAATCTTATCTCTTGACCCCACTACGCACCCGGCGTATATGTTGCAATGTTAGCGAGATGTGAAACATCAAGGATTCGGAAGCTGGGCTCACAAAGCAGCAAGTCCTGTCGCCCTGAACATGAGCAGCAAGCATGAGGGCGGCCTTTCGAAAATAGGAAACGTGGTGTCTGGAACATGTGAAAGAATTGAATTTGCGACCGTTATCAACAATGTAAAGTATTGAAAATGCGCAATGCTGAATTCGGTAAAACCAATTTCTTCACACGTTCCTGGTCACGGTTCTTGCAACCGCACGCAACAACGATGGAGGGAATTACGAATGAAGAGCCGCAGAGTATTTCCAGCAGGTGGAAAAACTCTGCGCTACCAGCTTCCTGAACCTGCAAAACCCGCAACAGGGCGGCCCGGGCAAGTCGGATTCGCAGGCAAAAGACAACCTGCCAAGCTGCGCAGAAACCTTTTTTGATGCTTTTGTAGGAGAAGGTGACGATCCCCCACACGACGACGCGGCCAAAACAGCCGCGGAGGGCACAGCAGCATACGCTGCGGGCAAGGCGTTCCAACATGCAGCCGAGGGCGGTTTAACCGTCCCTCTGCGATCGTAGATATCGTGAGAGGTTGGACAAATTTAAGTACGTTTGCCGAGGGGGTGGCTGATGCGATACCGTTGGCTGTCGTGGACTTTCAATTGACGCAAGCGTTCTTGAAGACAGCTTCTGCCAATCTCCATGGCCGATGTAGACCCGTATTGAGCCACAGATGAAAAAATCAACGAAGGAAAACTTGAGGATCGCTACTGCCGCATTGCTGACAATTCCAGTCGTATGGGATTTAGTGCACTGCTGTCCTGGGCCGGACTTGATTGGGAAATGTGGTTAGCCTTTGGGGTGGGGACCGCCATCATATTTGGGTATCTGATCGCGAATGTTTTCGAATGACCTTAGGAAACCGAGGTGCTTATTTGTCTTTGTTCTTTTGATCGTGGCCTACGCGACGGTATGGTTCTTCATACTAAGGTCCGATATCCGAGTGTCAAACTATTTCTACATTTTCGCGAGCCCCTTTGAAGGAGGGGCAATGGCTTTCATCCTGACGGTGCTCGGGCATGGACGCGGGAACGGACTAGGGCAGGCGTGGCCGCCGAACAAAACTATCCCCAAGATTGGGTAAAATGGAGCAAAAACCCGGGACAGACACCCGACTGCACCCCTGAGTTGAGACAGCGGGGGTAGGGATGACCGACTCCCAAACTCGACTTAGGGGGCAGGACGGAAGAGGGCAGCAATCATGTATCTAAGCCACTGCGAGATAATCGAGGACTTTGAAGCGCAAATTCGCAAGTCAGGCAGGGAGCCGGGCGACTGGCTGGTTGGAACGGCGAAGGACGCCGGGGGGCCCTTCTTCCAACAACACCGCGCCGTCGATTTGGGCGATGCTCTGCCTACCGCGAGGCCTACACCACGTCCGCAGAGAATCGGTCGTCAACCACCTGGTTTCCGGTCTCGGCCTCACCCTTGACCGGGAATCGGTTCCCGAACCCGGCAAGATCGTCTTCATCCACCGCCGCGCCACTTCCGCCAACGACATTTCCACAGCAAGCCTGACGGCAGCGTAAGCCACTGCCCCGCCCTGATGGGGCTGCGGAAAAACGTGTCGCGGCGGGTTTAGCCCGCCACCCATTCGTTCACCTGATTGGGTTGGTGGCGGCATAAAGCCGCCGCTACGTTGCGAATCCCGAGTTTTTCCGCAGCCTGCTAAGTCCGCCGGCATTGAAAAATCGGCTGTCTTGTCCGTTTCGTGCCCCCTCGCCGGTCCCCCGACACTCCACCGCATCGTCTATCGACAAATTTCGGCGAGGGGATGAGGGTAAATTTTGTAAGTTACGGACGCGGGAAACCCACCACGTTTCCCGATTATTCCTCCTCCGAGGCCGGCCACCCGTTGGTGCTGCACCAGAAAAGCAAATCGGACATTTTGTCCGTTTCGCCCCCCCCACCCGAACACGCCTTGGTGGAATCTAGGGGAACCCGTCCCCCACCGGAACGTGCCTTAAAGCGTCATAATCGGTCTAAGGGGGTCTATGATGACTTAGGTTTCTGGGGAATCCGCAATTTTACAATTCAAATTTTTGAAAACTTTTGAAAAGTTTTGTTGCAATTTGTTTGCGAAAATTTGAGTTCCCCGGCCGACGAAATTTATTGCCCAGCCAACCTCGCTCGGCGATTCGCATGTCGCGAAAGACTTCAGGTTGAGAGATTCCGGACAATGTCCACAGTCACTGCGAGAGCGTTTAAGCACTCACCTCGAACCACGTATCTGCGGAGCCAATCAACCTTCTGCCATGCATGCCGCATATCAGCCTGCCGGATGGCTCAGGGAAGGGCGACGGTCAACGATCTCCTCTTGGGGGGTGATTGCTTGGCGGAAAGCACCATTGCTCAGGGCGAGCGGAAAAGATACTCAATCGCTTCTGCCCATAAGCCGGTTGAATAGCTTCCGCAGAAAGTCGTAATAGCGGTCAACAACGCGTTCTTTAAGGGGAATGATGGCGTTGTCGGTGATGTGAATCTCTTCCGGGCAGACCTTGGTGCAACACTTCGTGATATTGCAATACCCGATGCCGTGAGTGTTCTTCAGCTCTTCAACGCGATCCTCGACGTCCAGTGGGATGCATCTCGAGCGAGGCGACGTAGACGAAAAACCGCGGGCCCGACGAATTGCTCGTTGCAGATGATGCTCGCGCAGCACGTGGCAAACGTCCTGGCACAGGAAGCACTCGATGCACTTATGGAACTCCTGGATGCGATCCACATCCTCTTGGATCATCCGCCACGTGCCATCGGGAACGTCCGGCTTGCGGGGTTTGAAAGGCTTGATCGTTCTTCTTTACTTCGATAGTTCCAGGACACGTCCGTGACCAGGTCTTTAATCAGGGGAAAGGTGCGCATGGGCTGGATGGTGATGGGCGCATCCAGAGGCAACTGGCTTAAGCGCGTCATGCACATGAGCTTCGGCTTGCCATTGATTTCCGCCGAGCACGAACCGCATTTGCCCGCCTTGCAGTTCCAGCGCACCGCCAGATCCAGCGCCTGGGTTGCCTGGATACGATGAACGGCATCCAGGACGACCATGCCCGGCCCCGATCTCCGTCGTGTAATCCGCGAACGCACCGCCATGGCGAATCGCCGCGCCAGATCCTGAAAAGTAGCCGTCGCCATTATTTCATCTCCTCGATGATCTGCTTCAGTTCGGCCGGCATTTCCGGCAGCGGATCGCGCGCGATCTCGCATCTGCCCCGTCCGCGCCCTCGGCGAATCACGATGTTGAACTTGCCCCTTCTCGGCTCCTTGTTCGGATAATCGTCGCGGAAATGCGCGCCGCGGCTTTCTTTGCGCTGCGATGCGCGGCGCGCGTGATGGCCTCCGAAATGGTGAGCAGGTTGCGCAAGATCGATGCGCGGTGTGCCAGCCGGTGTTGTACTCGCGATTGCCCGCGACGCCGGCCTTTGCGGCGCGCGCTGCTGCAGTTCGTCGATCGATGCCAGCGCTTTCTGCATTTCGTCTTCGCGTCGCACGATGCCGACCAGGTCCTGCATCATTCCTGCAGCTCGTGCTGCATCGCGATACGGATTTTCGCCCCCGAGCCGCGATCGAACGGTTCGAGCGCCTTGCGCGCCGCCTCTCCACCTGCGTCGGTTCACCTGGCCGGCCCCCTGTTCCTTCGCGAACTTCGCGGCGTGTTCGCCCGCGCGCTTGCCGAAAACGAGCAGATCCGAAAGCGAGTTGCCGCCCAGCGGTTGGCGCCGTGCAGGCCGGCCGCGCATTCGCCGGCCGCGAAAATGCCGGGCACGGTCGACATCTGCGGTTCCCCATCCACCCGCACGCCGCCCATCATGTAGTGCGTCGTGGGGCCGATTTCCATGGGCTCCTTGGTGATGTCGATATCCGCGAGCTGCTTGAACTGGTGGTACATGCTGGGCAGCTTGCGCTTGATGTGTTCGGCGGCGTTCGGGATTTTTTCCTTGATCCAGGCGATATCGAGAAACACGCCGCCGTGCGGACTCCCGCGCCCTTCTTTCACTTCGCGCATGATGCAGCGGGCTACGTGATCGCGCGTCAGCAACTCGGCGGACGGCGCGCGTTCTTGTCGCCCTGCGTATACCGCCAGCCTTCTTCCTCGTTATCGGCGGTCTGATTTTTCTAATTCGCCGGAATATCGTCGAACATGAATCGCCGCCCTTGTTATTCGCAACACGCCGCCTTCGCCACGCACCCCTTCGGTAACCAGGATGCCCTGGACGCTGGGAGGGCATATCATCCCCGTGGGATGGAATTGCACGAACTCCATGTCCATAAGGACGCGCCCGCGTCGATAAGCCAGCGATTGTCCGTCCGCACGTGTATTCCCAACTGTTGCTGGTGATCTTGTAAGCGCGGCCGATTCCACCTGTGCCCAGCACCATGGCTTTGGCGCGATACAGTCGGGACCGTCCGCGCTCACGATCGTAGCCGAACGCTCCGATGACCCGGCCCGCGATCCTTGAACAACGCGAGGATGGCGTACTCCATGTCGACATCGATGCCCAGGTGAATCCCGTGATCCTGCAACGTGCGGATCATCTCCAGACCCGTCCGGTCGCCCGTGTGCGCCAGGCGCGGATATCGGTGGCCGCCGAAGTTCCGCTGCAGGATTTTGCCCTCGTGGTGCGATCGAAAATGGCTCCCCAGGCCTCCAGTTCATGCACGCAGTCAGGAGCCTGCTTGGCATGCAACTCAGCCATGCGCCCTGCTATAGAAATCATTTTTACTACGATCAGAGGCGTTGATGCAATTTTAACATCAATTGACATCCGGTAGGTTTCTAAGAATCCGATCATATTCATTGACCAGTTATCCTGCTGCCAACGAATATTACGATTGGGTTCTTCAATAGGCCCAAATGGTAATATGTCAACAAGTGTTTTTTACATGGTAGGCGACTCAAACCTGTGCTCAATGTTTGTTTTGTTATAATGTTCTTCAGTCAAGAGTGTTTCGATGGGATTTTCAATTGATTCCACGATGAAACGCATACGCCGATGTCAACGTCCAGCGTTGCACGAGGAGTATTGATATTGTGTCCGTTTTGAAGGATGAAATCGCGGGCAGCAGCGCCAACAACAAAAAATGGGATACCCAGTTTTTGAGCAGCGCGGTTGACGCCTGTAGTG
>CAVTDA010000035.1:0-19641 GCA_963733285.1 uncultured Acidobacteriota bacterium | reverse complement strand
CCTTGCGCAGGACTACGACCGCATCAGGAAGTTTATGAGCCGGAAGTCGTCCGCTCGAAATTGATTAGCCGCAATGGGAACGATTTCCAAATCTCTACCAGCTCCCGGAGAAGAAGGTCATTACCGTTTCACTCGACACCGATCACGATGTACACTATTTCCCCATCGATGCCCGCCACTGCCGAAGCCGTTCCGCCTCCACGCGCATCGCCGAAATTGCCAACGCGGGCAGCCGGACGAATACGGAGGCCGTCGGCCACGATGGCGGTTTCTTCTGGCGGAATCGAATTCCGATTGGAGATTTGAAGAGCAGTATGGTGGCGTCTATGTCGACGTCAATCCATCTCACTGACCCGCGATATTCCCACCGGGCTCGGCTGGATCGTCAAACCGTTCGTCACCAGTATCCCCCGCGAATCGCTTCTCGCCACCCTGGGCCCCATGCGCACTGCCGTCGAGGCCGAGAAGCGCACCACCGCGCAAAGGTAGTCCCACTTCGAGTCACACCAAAAGTCCAGAACCCTCGTCACTCTCTACGCCCGTGCGCGAGACACGAAATAGTTCACTGCCGGGGTAATTACCAGCGACAGAATCATCGAGGTTAGGAGGCCTCCGGATGGACGGCAATCGCGAGAGGTTGAAGCATCTGGGACCCGGCGCCCAAACCCAGCGCCAAGGCAGCATTCCCGCAATCGCCGCGAGCGCTGTCATCACGATGGGGCGCAAGCGGCGGCGGCCGGCCTGCACCATTGCGTCCTCTGCGGAAAATCCCGACGGCGCGAAAACTATGTTCCGCATCGAGAAGCAAGATTCTTTTCTTGCCACGATCCCAATCACCATGATGAGGCCCATGAAGGAATCGAGATGTTGAAGGTCTCGATCCTGTAACCAAAGCACCAACAAAAACTCCTGACGTGAAGAGAACCGCCGAACTGAGATCGCCAGGGGGCTCTAGAAGTTCTGAATTCGGACAGGAGCACCAGAAAGACCACGCCAGGGCCAGCAGGAGAACAATCAGCAGGTCATGGAACGACTGTGCTTTCCCTCATAGGTTCCCCCATGACGACACGGATCGACGCAGGAAGTTTCGAGCCGTTTACCGCCTTCTCCGACCGCCGCCACGCCGTCCCGGTCCACCCCCTCCAGTCGCGCCGTGACTGCCACATCGCGTTGAAGATTCTCCCGCAGGATTTCCGTTTGTCCCGGGCAGCCCGGCCACCGCCGCCAGTGAACCAAGCGTCGCGGTTTGCCCGGTGGAACTGACGAGGAGCGTGCCCTCGATTGAATCCAGCGAGGCGCGGTTCCCCGACCGGGGATGCACGCGCAGCGTTTTGTGCATGTCCATTCACGATGACGGGTGTTGTGGCCAGCTCCCCGTCCATGATCGCCGAGGCATCGAGTTCCACTTCTTCCGCCGAGAATCCCGCGCGCGGAGGATCTTAGGTCCACCTGAAACATCACCGCCGGGCCACTCATCGCGTTTTCGACGCCATCGAGAATATCCACCACCGGTTTCTTTCCGCGCAGCTCAACATCGCCAATAGCGGCGGCCACGCGCGGGGCCCAGTGATTGAGCAGTTCACCATCAGGGGAGAAAAGCTTGATTTGGATGGGCTGGGGCGCACCAGTCAAATCACTGATCATGTCCTGAAGAACCTGGGTAAACTCCACATCGGCTTCCGGTTCCTCCCGGGCAACCTGGGCCCGGACCTGGCTGATGATCTCGTCAATGCCGCGATGGCGCTCCGCCTTCAGCTTCACCGAGATGTCCCCGGTATTCGCCTCCGTCACCGAAGCCAGTCCCAATTGCATTCCGGTGCGCCGCGACGTGCTCTCGACTTCCGGAATTGTGCGGCAGATCCGTTCGAGATGAGACACCACGCGATTGGTCTCATCGAGTGAACTTCCTGGAGGCATCACGTAATCCAGAATGAACCCGCCTTCATCCATGGAGGGCAGAAGATCGGTACCGATACTTTGATAGCAGAGGGCGGAAAGCAGAATCAGCACCAGACAAATCGCCCCCAGCCAGAGGGGCCGCTGCATGGCCCGGCGAAGCCATATTTCATAAACCCCAATGACCGTGCCGAAGAATCCCTTTAGCGAAGCCTCTTCCGCAGCCATGAGCCGCCGCACTTCTTCGTCATTTCCACCGGATTCACGAGCCCGCGCCGGGCCTTGGGAAATGTCTGGAGCTCCGGAGTTTTTCATTTGGCCCCAGCCCAAAAAGTACAGAGCAAGGTTTGGCGT
Organism: uncultured Acidobacteriota bacterium; assembly: GCA_963733285.1. Lineage (GTDB taxonomy): Bacteria > Acidobacteriota > Terriglobia > UBA7540 > UBA7540 > Bog-366. The sequence continues at coordinate 17,391 of CAVTDA010000035.1, read as the reverse complement.
CCAAACCAGAGCCAGCCCAAGTGACGTCAGCAACGAGACGGACATCGTCACTGCGAGTGCGCGGAAAAAAGTCCCTGTTACTCCGGTCATCGAAATCAGCGGCAGAAACACCACAATCGGTGTGAGGGTGGATCCCACCAGCGGAACGACCAGTTCGCCCAACGCGGCATGGATGGCTTCCCGGCGCCCTTCGCCCGCATCTCGGTGAAGGATGATGTTCTCCACCACCACAATGGCATCGTCGATGACCAGTCCCACGGCCGCGGCGAGCCCGCCCATCGTCATCAAATTGAAACTCTCGCCCAGAACTTTTAGCGCCACGAAGGTCGCCAGCAAAGTTATCGGAATCACCAATCCCGTGACCAGCGATGTGCCCCAATCCCGCAGGAAAAGAACCATGATGATGGAGGCAAGGATCAAACCTATCAGGATGGCGTCGCGCAGGCTGGCAATCGACTGGGTCACCAGAGTGGACTGGTCGTAATACGGTCTGAGACTGACATCACGTGGCAGGATCTTCTGAATCTCCGCGACTTCCTCGTGCACCCGGCGCGCAACTTCCACCGTATTGCTTTCCGGCTGGCGGTCGATGCTGAGCAGGACAGCGGGTTTGGTATCCGCGGTGACAATCGTGTACACGGGCTTGACGGACCGATCCACCGTCGCAACTTCCCGAATGCGCACCGGCACGCCCTCTTTCGTCGTCTTGATGACGATATCGGCGATTTCCTCCGGAGTGTGCACTTGCGCGCTTACCAGCCCGAGAAACAGTTGGTGATTTCGTTCCAGCAGGCCGGGGGAGTCGATCAGGTTGGTGCGCCTGACCGACTCGAGGATGTCACGAACCGTCGTCTGGGTTTCCAGCAGTTTTGCCGGATCGGGGCTGATCTGGAATTCCGGCTCTTCCCCTCCCTGCACGACCACCGTGGAAACCCCCTCCAGCCGGTTCAGGCGCGGCTTGATGTCATACGTCGCGAGTCTCCACAGTTCAGTCTGCGGCGTGGTCGTTGCGGTCAGGCTGTAACCGATGATGGGAAAGCTGGCGAAAGTCAATCGATGCGCTTCAATTTGCACGGTGGAAGGCAGGGAACTCTGGACCGCAGCAACCGCCGAGTTCACGCGCTGCAGCGTCGCAAACATGTCCACGTTCCAGTTGAAATAAAGGTCAATTTCGGCGGAGCCGCGGCTGGTGGTGGATTGCACCGACTCCAATCCCTGCACGCTGTTGACCGCCTCCTCCAATGGCCGGGTGATGGTCACCATCATCTGGTCAATCGGCATCACGCCGTTGTCAACCCCGATGATGATTCGGGGAAAGTTGGTCGAAGGAAACACGGCCACCGGAATGGAGAGCGCAAGATACCCGCCCACCAGCGCCAAAGTGAGGATGAGAAAGATGATGGATTTTGAATGGCCAACCAACCAGGATGGTGAATCCACTTTCAATTGCCAGCTCCGAAGACTTGGGTGTTCATGTATGCCGACGCCACGTTCAGCGGCCCCTAACGCCCACCGCCGCCCCCCGGAGGTTCCGGGGCGGGCGCGGTCTCAATTTGCACCTTGGTTTTTGCCAGGGTGTCTGAATCTTCTTTACTCAGGTCATAGGCGCCTGTCGTCGCCACCCGCTCCCCCGGCTGCAGGCCCTGGGTTATCTGAACATTCTCCGCGTCACGGATTCCCAGGACCACGGCGCGCAGATGGGGAACGTTTTGGGCATCGATCACCATGACACTTGTGGCGCCGTCAGGAGCGGTCAAAACCCCCGCGGCAGGAATCAGAAGCGCGTTAGGGACCGTTTGCGCAGTGATGGTCAGACGGGCGCTCGCACCCGGACGGATTTGATCACGGGGGTTCGCAGCCTGCACCCAAATCTCCACCGTCGTGCTGCCGGCATCGAGGGCCGGACTGATCATCGAAACCTTGCCTGCAATCTCGTCCGCAATTCCCGTCACCGTAAGTTTGGCAGGATCGCCCACCTTGAGTGCCGCCGCCTGCTCCTGGTCGATGTGGGCGCGCGCCACAATTTGCGAGAGGTCCATAACGGTCATGAGGGGTGAACCGGCGGCGGCCATCTCCCCGGCATAAAGCGGGCGGTCCGTCACCACTCCATCGATGGGACTGCGAATTTCCGCAAAACTGAGCTGTGCCTGGGCCCCCTCATATTTTCCGCGGGCGGATTTCAACTGCCCTTCCGCCGCCTTGAGCTCCTGCTCCTTGCCAAATTTCTTCAGCGATTCAAGATGTTTGACGGTGAGATCGTATTGGTTGCGCGCCTGGACATAGGCCAGGTTCGCGTCGTCCACATTTTTCCGTGCCGTCGCTCCCTGTTGAAAAAGTTTCTGCTGACTCTCGAAGAGTTTTCTCGCCACATCCATGGCATCGCGCGAGCTTTTGGCTTCCAGCTCGGCTTTTCGAATCTCCTCCGGCAATGATTGCTGGGTGGCGGTTTCGTATGCCGCCTCTGCCTGCTCGAAACTTCCCTTGCCATCGGTCACTGCCGCCACCAGGTCCTGGTCTTCCAACTGGGCCAATAATTCGCCGGCATGAACGCGGCTGCCACGGTCGACATAAAACTTGCGCACCGGGGCGCTGATCTTGGGCGTCAGCGCAGCCTGGCGCAGGGGATAGATCACCGCGTCGGCGGCGATGGCGCGTTCGATGGCGCCTGGTTTCACTGTCGCCACCTGCACCATGACCGTGGGCGGAATTCCGGAATCATCCTTTTTGGAACATCCGGGTGAAAGCGCCAACGTGAGCAAAATCCCCAAGGAAACAGGGTGGGAGGAACTCCGGGGCCATGCCCAAGGGGTCGGACAATTCTGCGTGCAGGAGGGTGCGCATCCCTGCACGGTTCTCAACCCGCCTTCTTTGCGGCTGGCGCGACAGATCATCAGAATGTCCCTGTAAGCGTTTGCAGTTGGCTCAAGGCCACGCGAAATCTCGCCTGGCCGTCGTCAAAGGCGTTCTGGGCTTGCGACATCGTGTTTTGGGCGTCCACCACTTCCAGAGCTGATGCCTGCCCTGCCGTATATCGCAACGTTGTCAGGCGCAATTCTTCCACCGCAAGATTGGCCGTTTCGCGCAAGGGTTCCAGAGCCTGCCGAGCCGCCTGCGCCTCATCGTAGAGAGCTGTACAATTCACCCATCATTTGTCTTTGCGCCTGGGTTAACTCTAACTTCGCCTGCTGACGGTGGTATTCCGCCTGGCGGAGCTTGCTGCGCAGTGAACCCCAATCCCAAACCGGCAAGTTAAGGGTAATAGTAGCAAAATAGCCCAGATTGGGAAGCGGCCCTTTCTGCGGATCGGCGCTCACCCGGCTGCGCAGGGCAAAGGCGTTGGCCTCGATCCCGTAGTCAAGCTCGGTGCTTACCGAGGGAAGCATCGCGAAGCGGGCCGCGGAAACGCTCATATTCGCCTCCCTCACGGCTTCCATCACGGCTCGCATCTCAGGATTCTCCCGCCCCGCCATCTCCTGGATTTCCGCGAAGGGAGGGAGCTCCTGCCCCTTCTCAAGATCATCGATGACCGAAAAATTTTCGGTAAAGGAAGGGAAAACCAATACGGCAAGCGTCAGGCGGTCGTTTTCCATTTGCAGTTGGGCATTCTGCAGGGCGGTCCGTTCCTGATTGAATTGGATTTGCGCCTTGATGACGTCACTGTGCGCCACCTGTCCCTGACGCTCCTGATTCTGGGTGATCTCGAGAAACTTCTCCGCCTGTCTCGCGCTTTCCTGGGCCGTGGCATATTTTCGCTGCGACACCACCAGGGCGCAGTAGTCCTTGGTCACCGTCACTCTGAGCCCCCGACGGGCAATTTCCGCCCGGGCCCGGGCAAGCGCCTCGAGTGCCGCGCCTCTTCTGTCGCCCAGCAAGGTTATGGTCGCCAGCGAAAAATCCTGATGAACCACGGCCCATTGACGGTAGACATGGACTCCGTCGTTGGTGACATACCTGCCCGTGGGCAGGACGCCGTTTCCCTGGGTGAGCAAGGCGGAGGTTTGCAGGCTGGCCGAGGGAAGCGCCGTGGCGCGGGCCTGGATATGATCTTCTCTTGCAATTTTCGCGTCCGTGATTGCGGCGGATAGTTGTGCGTCATTCTTCTCCGCCCGGTCGAGGGCATCCTGGAGCGACAAGGTTATGTGCGGGAGAGCCTGGCCAGGCTCAATCGGTTGCGCAAGCTGCAATTCCCCGGCGCTCACGCCGCCAGGTTCCGGATTCTGCGCTGCCAGGCGGGTTGGAAAGGCAGGTACGGCGAGAAACGCCAATAGAACTGCGCCCAACGCGTTCAACCGCTCCACAGGAGCCAACCCTGGCAATCGACTTGGGTGTACCCCCATCACCCTTCTTTTGTGAGTCCCGCTGTGCATTGATGCGCGCATTGTCATACCTCCCATCCACCCGCAAATTTTCCCGAGGACATTCACAGCATGAAACTCCAAACGCCATTCCCGACCCTGAATTCAGCCCTGTGCAAAATGCGGCGGCAGGACGCCGCCCGCCGCATAACGGCAATTTCCCTATGGCAAATTGACTTCTCGCGCCCTATTGTTCACGCCGACTCGCTGAGCCTTTTCTCGGTCTATTTGTCCACCCCGACTTCGAATGGGGAGTTGGTGTCTTTAAATCTGATGTAAAGCACATTGCCTGTCGCATCGTAGAAATAGCTGGAAACAGATTGGTGCAATCCATCCAAACTCGCTGTGGGCTCGATCGCCTGGCCATTCAGGGTGATTCCCTTTGGCGGGCCGGACAGCGCGTGGATCTTCAGCACCAATGACCTTGCCGGAGGCTTGTAGGTTCCCTTCACATCGACGGCTTTGATCGTAAATCGTCCGGCGCTGTCCGCAGACGTCAACATCTCGTGCAGGTAAACGCCGTGCTGATAGTCCAGGCTGATTCCATCGTCTTCGTAGTATTCGCGGGAAGAATTTCCGCCGGGATAAACTTCAAAAGTCAGGGGATCGATCGCCGCCTGACTGTCGTATTGAATCACCTGCTGGGTGGGAATGATCGCGCCGCCGCGCGCGAACATTGGGATAACATCGATGGGAGCGTCCACGGTGATGTTGGTGGGACCGGTGTATGCAGCGCCGGTGGCAAAATCAAACCATGTCCCGGCCGGCAAATACACTTTGCGTGTTGTTTCGCCTGGCCCGGTGACCGGCGCCGCAAGCAAATCCCCGCCGAAGAGCATTTCGTTCAGCTCCTTGGCGGGCGTCTCATCAAAAACCCTGGGGTCATCGGGAAATTCAATGGGCAGCGAGCGAACCACGGGAAGTCCCGTCTCGGTCGCCTGATAGTAGGTCGTGTAGAGATAGGGGCGCAGACGGTAACGAAGCTCAATCGTGCGACGATTCACTTCTTCCCATTGCGGACCGAAAGACCACGGGTCGAGGCGACCGGTGCGCTCTCCCGTGTGCGTGATGAAAAACGGATTGAAGACGCTGGACTCGAGCCAGCGCGTGTAGAGCTCCGGAACGGGCATATTGACGAAGGCCCCGATATCCGAGCCAATGAAGACCAAGCCCGCCGTCCCCATCGATTGGATGAGCCGCAGGCTGGCATTCATATCCTCCCAAGTCGCCATGTTGTCGCCGGTCCACTGCCCCGCATAGCGCTGTCCGCCGGCGTAGGTGGCACGGGTAATCACGAAGGGCCGCACATTGGGCTGATATTTCAAAAGCCCTTCGCGCGTGGCCTCCGACATCAGCATCCCGTAAATGTTGTGATTCTTCGCGTCCAGCGTGCGCAAGCCGTGATCGTCATAGGTGACGTCCGGGGGAAACGGCGCGGGGATCCATCCCTTGCTGCGCAGGAGCGCGTCCACCGTGGGCTCGTTCATATCGTTGAGAAATCCATTGAACCCATTTTTGGCGAAATTCGCCGCGACGGACGCCCACCAGTCGCGCGCTTTCTCGGAGGTGAAGTCGGGAAACACTGCCGCTCCCGGCCAGATTTGCCCGGAATAAATCTTGCCGTCCTTGTGATGCAGAAAATGATTACCCGCCATGCCCTGATCGTACGCGGAGTAGCCCGGTTCTTCCTTCAAGCCGGGGTCGAGAATGGCAAAAGTGTGAAATCCGCGCTGTTGCAGGTCGCCGAGCAGTTTGGGTGGATCGGGGAAACCCTTCTTATCCCAGGTAAAAACGCGGTTGCCATCCATGTGCTGGGTGTCGAAGAAGAGTCCATCGCAGGGAATCTTGCGTTCGCGGAAATTATCGGCAAGTGAGATGAACGTGCTGTCGGGATAATAATGCGCGCTGCTTTGCAAATAACCCAGCGCCCAGCGCGGCGGCATCGGGGCGCGCCCCACCAGGTCGGTAAATCGCGTGATCACGGTGTGCGGGTCGGGTCCGTAGAAGAAGTAATAATTCAATTCACCGCCGTCGGCTCCAAACGAGTAGGAGTCGGCGGAATCCGCCCCCATGTCGAAAAAAGACCGATAGGAGTTATCGAAAAAAATGCCGTAGGCTTTTCCCTTCCGGAGGGCAACAAAAAATGGAACGGTTTCGTACATCGGGTCGGTAAGCGCATTGTATGCTGCCGGGTCGGTGTTCCAATTGACGTAGGAGTGCCCGCGCTTGTCCAGCGGACCGGTTTTCTCTCCCAGACCGAAATAGTGTTCGTCGGGCGGCATCCATTTCCAACAGCGCAGGCTCGCGCCATCCCACGCCGCGCCCAAGGAGTCCTTGTCTTTCGAGATCAGTTGCCCCGCGAGGTCATAAAAGGCCACGCGAAACGGATTCGTTTGAATCCGAACTTCCATCTCCGCCGTTCGGATCTTATAGATGCCCGGTTCGCTCGAAATCTGCGCGTGCACTGCGGGCCAATCCGTCTTGATCACCGCCCAGGAATAATCGGGGCCGAGCTTCAGCCCTTTCACTACGCGAACCCGGATCAGGTCCGGAGCCAGAACGCTGACCACCGCGGTAAAGTCCCGGCCACGAAACGTGATTTGGTCGGCTTTGGGCGCATCGGCTTTCATCGCGCCGACTTCCTGCCAGGAGCCGCGCGCAGGCAGGCAAAAAAGGACGACCGCCATCATGGTGACGGAAATCAAAAGGCCAAGTCGCTTACGCATGAACTGCTTCCTCCTGGTGGGGTAACTCCTCATTTGCATGACCGCCCGCTATCGCCAGGTCGCGATGGCGGGATAGGAAAAGCCATTTGCCGGGAACCGGACGAAGGTTCATTCCTCTCCTCAATTTCCCTAATTGTGGCAGAAAGTATACGCGATTTGCCGGGAAGCATTGGCGGGAATATACGAAGCGAAGAGGATTGTGCGGGCCGTTATTTAAAGCCCGCGTCATGTCTCTGTCAAAAAGTGGTGCTGCAGAATTGCCATCGCAATGGAGATTGAAGATCGCGTGGCGGTTGGAACGCCTCAGTGCGCCGCCACGGACGCGCCGGTGCGGGGCTTGGCGCTTTTCATGAAGAACATAAACGGGATCATGGCGATGAAGGTCCAGCCCAGCAGCCAGTAAGCATCGACATAAGCGAGCATATTGGCCTGGCGAACCAGGTTGCCGTAAAGCAAGCCCTGCGCCTGAACGTGGGCGAGCGCGGGACTCGAGCCCTGCGCCATCAGCATTTGCTGGGCGCCCTGCACGGCGTTGCGGTAAGGAGCATCGTAGGGAGTGAGGTGGGCCACCAGCATGGCCTGATGGACCTGCGCGCGGCGCGAGAGCAGCGTGGCCACGTTGGCGATGCCCACACTGCCGCCGATATTGCGCGCCAGATTGATAATGCCGGTGGCGTTGTTCATCTTCTCCTTGGGAATAAAATAGAAGGCCGTGACGTTGATGGGAATAAACAGGAACGCCATGCCGATGCGGGAAAAGGTCCAGGCGCGGACGGCCGTCCAGATATCAAGTTGCAAGTTGAAGTTCGACATGTGCAAGAGGGAAAAGCCGGTGATCCCCAGTCCGAACGCCACCAGCCAGCGCGCCTCCATCTTCTGCGTCAGGCGGCCCACAATCGGCAACGCCAGAATGGTGAAGATGCTTCCCGGAGAGAGCACCAGTCCGCTGAGCAAGGCCGTGTAACCCATGAGGGTTTGCAGCATGAGGGGCAGCAGCACGGTGGTGCCGTAAAGCACGAACCCGAGCATGAACATGGTGAAGGTCGCGAGAACGAAATTGCGGTCCTTCAACATGCGGAAATCCACGATGGGGTCTTCGCGCGTGAGTTCCCAAATGAACGCGCCGATCAGCCCCACAGCGGCGATCAGCGTGCAGCCGATGATGAAGTTCGAACCGAACCAATCTTCCCGCTCGCCCTTATCAAGGACCACTTGGAGAAAACCCAACCCCACGCTGAGCAAGCCCAGCCCCATGTAATCAATCCGCAGGCCGCGCAGGCTCCTGCGCACCAGGTAGGGCGGGTCGTAGATCAGAAACGCGGTCAGCAAGAGGGAAAGTGCGCCGACGGGAATATTGATGAAGAAAATCCATCGCCAGGTGTAGTTGTCCGTGATCCAGCCCCCGAGCGTAGGGCCGACGACGGGCGCCACGACCACGCCCATCCCATAAACCGCCATCGCCATGCCCTGCTTTTCCTTGGGGAAGCTTTCCACCAGAATCGCCTGCGAAATCGGCTGAAGCGCGCCGCCTCCCGCTCCCTGCAAGATGCGAAAGATACCAGCAGGCCCGAGGCTGGGAGCAATGCCGCAAAGAAACGAACAAATGGTGAAGATTGCGACGCAGACCATGAAGAAGCGCTTGCGGCCGAAGAGCGATGACAGCCAACCGGTGAGCGGCAGCACGATGGCATTCGAAACCAGATAGGAAGTCAGTACCCAGGTGCTCTCATCGACGCCGGCGGAGAGGTCGCCGGCAATGTGAGGCAGCGCGACGTTGGCCACGCTCGTGTCAAGCACCTCCAGAAACGTGGCGAGCATCACCGTCACGGCGATCAGCCAGGGATTGATCTCGCCGTGTTTTGTTGTTCCGCGTGCGAAGCTAAAGTTCGTGTCCATAACGGAATTACCCTACGGTCGCCGGGAAGCATCGCAAGGACCAGCAGGCTTCCGTGCCGCTCTTTCGCGGGCATACCGTCTGACTTTTCATATTCAATTCGAATGTATTCCGGATGCTATGCCCTGAGCTTACTCGTATCTACGCCGAACAAACCGCTGTGATCCCGCTTGAAGACGCACCTAATGCTCAGCGCGCCTGGGGCCCGCTGTGCGGCCGAGCCTTCTTCATTAAAAACATCAGGGGGATCAAGACCAGAAACATCAAGCCCATCATCCAGAAATCGTCCACGAAGGCCAGCATCGCGGCGTGGCGCTGCAAAATTCCATAGGCCAGGCCATTCGCCTGGACTTGCGCGTCGGCCAAACTGGACCCTGCCGCGTACAAGATGTCCGCCGAACCGCTCAACATGCGCCCGGTACGCCGAGTCGAAGGGCGTCATGTGGCTGACCAGCATGCCCTGATGGAACTGGGTGCGGCGCGCCAGCAAAGTCACCACATTGGCAATGCCGAAGCTGCCGCCGATGTTGCGCGCCAGATTGATGATTCCCGTAGCGTTATTGAATTTCTCTTTGGGGATAAAGTAGAACGCCATGACGTTGATCGGCACAAAGAGAAAGGCCATTCCCGCCGATTGATAGATCCGCGCCATCATGGCGGTGTGAAAATCGATGTCCAAATTAAAGGTCGCCATGTGAAACAGCGAAGTGCCACGATGACCACGCCCGAAAATCACCAGCCAGCGCGCATCCAAACTGTCAGCAGCTTGCCCACCAGCGGCAGCATGAGGACGACAATGATTCCTCCCGGCGAGAGCACCAGCCCGCTCAAAAGCGCGGTGTACCCCAGCAATGTCTGAAGAAAAATGGGCAGCAACGCCGTGCTGCCGTAAAGCACGAAGCCCAGCATGAACATCGTCAGGGTGGCCAGGAAGAAATTGCGGTCTTTCAACAGGCGAAAATCGACGATGGGATCTTCCCGCGTTCAGCTCCCAGACGAGCGCCCCCAGCAAGCCAATGAGCGCCAGCCCCGCGCAGACCACAATGAAGTGCGATTCAAACCAGTCATCGCGCTGTCCCTTATCCAGGACGACCTGCAAGAATCCCAGCCCGACGCTCAAGAGGCCCAGGCCAATGAAATCGATGTGAATCCCCGCGTTGCTTTTCTTGCGCACCAGGAATGGCGGGATCGAAAATCAGAAAATAGGTGAGCACCAGGGAGAGGACCCCCACCGGGATGTTAATCAGGAAAATCCAGCGCCAACTGTAACTATCGGTAAGCCAGCCGCCCAGGGTGGGGCCGATAATCGGCGCCATGACCACGCCCACGCCAAACATCGCCATCGCCATCCCCTGCTTGTTCTTGGGAAAGGTCTCCAACAGGATGGCCTGGGAGATGGGCTGCAACGCTCCGCCACCGGCTCCCTGCAAAATGCGGAAGAAGACCAGCAAGGGAAGGCTGGGAGCGAGCCCACAGAGCATGGAGCTGATGGTAAAGATGGCCACGCAGGTCATGTAGAAACGTTTTCGCCCGAATAAAGAGGAGAACCAGCCGGTCAGCGGCAGAACGATGGCATTGGAAACCAGGTAGGAGGTCAGAACCCAGGTGCTTTCATCGACTCCAGCCGAAAGATTCCCGGCAATGTGGGGCAGCGAAACGTTGGCCACGCTGGTGTCCAGAACTTCCATGAAGACTGCCAGCATCACCGTGAAGGATATCAACCACGGGTGGGTCTCACCGTCTTTTCGGGCGTGCGTGAAGAGGTCTTTCATGCCTGCTTTCGATTCTCATTCACCGGCAACGGCGCGTGGAAACTACCGGGCCACGGCGCCGACTTCGGCGCAATGGAGGGCGGAGAGGATCACCGAAGCCGCCTCCTTCTCTCCCATGCTGGACGAGAGCATCAAGTGGTAAAGGTGGCGATTTTGCCAGTCGCATCCAAACTGCGCGCGCACGTAGGCGGCGCGCGCGGCGTCTTCCTCCTCCATCTTCTTCTCCGCCGCGGCCACGGAAAGGCCCGGGTCGCGCTTCAGCAGCCGCTCCACGCGTTCCTGCTTTGGCGCATAGACAAAAACGTGGAAGGCGTCGCTGCGCGGTTGGAGGATGCACTGGCTGGCGCGTCCCACAATCACGCAGTCGCCTATTTCCGCCGCCTCATCGATAATGCGGCGGGCCATTTCCGCCGCCCGATCCGCGTCAAAGCGCTCAGGGAGCGGCCCGGAGATATATCCCCGCCCTCCCGGATATTGCCAGAGAAGATTCGCCAGGCGCTCGATCCAGGGGTCGGGCCGTTCGTCAAACCGCTCCGCCAGGCGGGGTTCAACCCGCGCAGTTTCCGCGATCTTTTCCACCAGACACCGGTCCAGCAGCTTCCAACCCAAACGTCCGGCAACGATCTGGGCAATTTTCGCGCCCCCACTTCCATACTCGCGTGCCACCGTGACAATGCGGAACATGATGCCGTGCTCTTTCCCAGGGGTTGCGGTGGTTGGGCCCACCTTTCGGACCGGATCCGTTCCCCTGCTCCTACTTGGTTATAATCGTCGCCTCAACGTTCATTCCCGGACGCAGAATGTCCTTGCCGGCGGAGTCCGGGTTCAGGCGAATCTTCACCGGTATCCGCTGCACCACCTTGACGTAGTTGCCGGTGGCGTTTTCCGGCGGCAGCAAACTCAGGCGCGCCCCCGTGGCTCCGGCAATGGAATCCACGTAGCCCTCAAACGTCTTTCCATACATGTCGACGTCAATCTCCGCCTTTTGGCCGGGATGAACTTTTTCGAGCTGCGTCTCCTTGAAGTCGGCGGTCACCCAGACGTCATTGAGGGGAATCAGCGTGAACAGCGCCTGGCCGGGCTGAATGATCTGTCCGGCTTCCACGGATTTCCGGGTCACCACGCCGTCGGTGGGGGCGATGATGGTGGCGTAACCCAACTGCAACTGCGCCGCCTCAAGATCCGCCTGGGCGGCATCCACCGCCGCGTTGGCGGATTCCTGATCGGCAACATGGATGGAGACCTGGCGCTGGTTGGCCCGAGATTGCGTCAGCATGGCGCGCGCCTGATCCACCTGCGCCTTGGCGGCGTTCATGGATTGTTGCGCGATTTCAGCGCCCTTCTGCGCGGACGCCAGCTTTTCCTTCGCCGCGCTCAGTTGGCTATCCGCCACGCGGGAAGCCGCCAGGTAGGCATCGTATTCCTGTTGGGAGATCTCCCCTTTGTCCACCAACGGCTTCATGCGCGCGAGATCCGCCTGGGCACGATCGTTGTTGGCCTGCTGGGTCGCCACGTTGTCCCGGGCAAACTCCAAATCGGCCGTCGAATCGCGCTCGTAGGTGAACTTCGACTTATCGTAGAGCGCCTGGGCAGCGGCGACCTGGGCATCGGCGCCGGTGGTGGAGCTTTCCGTCGTCTCGCGGGTCAGAGGCACGCCCACGCCGGCGGCCGTGGCCCGCGCCTCGGCCAGCGCCAAGGCTGCCTTGGCTTGGTCCACGCGCGCCTGGTAGTCGCGCGGGTCGATGCGAATCAGTACCTGGCCGGCCTTCACGGCTTCGTTGTCGTGGATCAACACGTCGGCAACCGTGCCGGAAATCTTGGCGGCGATAGGCACAATGTGGCCGTCCACTTCCGCATCGTCGGTGGAGACGCGGTTATGGTAATAGGCCACCAGCGCAATTCCCGCGGCGAGCAGGATGAGACCTCCGCCGAAGGCCAGCCTTCGCACCCAGGGGTCCGACCAGCGGGAAGGGTTCTTATCCTCGCCTGCCGCAGAACCGGCTTCCACGCGGCCTAATTCTTTTTCCATCTCAACAACATTCTGATCTGTAGTCGGCATGTTTAAACACCTTTACTTGGAATAGAGCCCTTCAATCTCTCCGATCGCGTGCGATAAATCCGCCCGCGCCTGGTTGTAACCATAAAGCGCATTGATTTGATTGTCGTTGGCGCGCGCCAAAGCGTCCTGGGCGCTGACCACTTCGATGTTGTTGGCTACGCCCGCCTGGAAGCGGTCGCGGGCCTGGGAGACTTCCTCCTGCGCGAGGTTGACCCCCAAATTGGCAACATCCACTTCGTGCTGTGCCGCTTCAAGCTGCGCTCCCGAGGATTTGACCTCGAGCGCGATCTGGCTCTTCAGATCGTTGCGCTCCTGGTCGACTTTCTTGAGTTCGAGATTCGCCTTGGTGATCTCGGCGCGAATCCTGCCGCCCGTGAAAAGGGGAACATCGACGCTGACCTGATAACGTAGTCCGGAATGGCCTCGGGCGCGGACAATCCCTGCTGGCCGACCGTTCCCATGAAATTGAGTTTGGGCAGGCGCGACTCGCTCGCCCCGCGGCGGGTCAGCTCGGCAATGTGGGCCTGCGCGTCCAGGGCCTTCATTTCCGGGCGGCTCGCGTAGGCGTCTTCCAGGCTCTGCTGGTGTCCATCTGCGGAGTTTCGAAAAAGCTCGGTGCGTCGGTCAGTTCCAGTTGCCGGTTGGGGTCCAGGTTGAGCAGGCGCGCGAGCCCGAACAAGGCCACCTTGAGCTGCGTCTGCGCCTCGAGCAACCCCTGCTTTTCATTCTGCAATTCCACGTTGGAGCGCAGCGTGTCAATGCCCGTGCCCACTCCGTGCTTTTGCAGGTCGGCGGCCTGGTCGTAGAGGGCCTGCGCGAGGTCAACGCGCGATTGCGCGGCTTTCACCGCGGCGTCGGCGCGCATCCCGCCCAGGTACTGCGATACCACCAGCAGGACAATCTGTTCCCGCACCGTGGTCTGCTCGGCCTGGGTGGCGTAGATTCCCTGGCGCGCCGCCTGCAATCGCCGCCACAACGTCAGGTCGAAGATCGGCATCGTTACCGTGGCATTGGCCTGAAAAAACTGGAACGGCCCGGAGTGCTCGGGAATCCCAGGAAATCTGGCGCCGAACTGCGCGTAAATGTTGAAGCGCTCGGCACGGTCCACCACTTCAACTCCCGCCTGGGGCAGCAAATCGGCGCGCGCTATCGACCGGTCCTGCTCGCTCTCGGCAAAATTGATCGCGCTGATCTGAACCTGGGGATTTTCCTTCAGCGCCGCCGCTACCGCATCATGCAACGAAAGGCGGAGTGGAGCGGCATCCTGGGCGCGAACCGGTTTCGAAGGCAGAAGCGAGAGGCCAAGAAAAAGCATTAAACCCAAAATGGCGTGCTTGATTCCGCTGCGTGCGTCGCGGTCCTTGTCTTCTTTTTTTTGCGTGCAGATTTCGTCAATGAGAGATTTCGGCAAAATGCCCGAGCCTATGAAGCGGACTCCTGAAGCAGCAAGCGCACAGAGCAATTTTTTTCCTCCGTTGTCGACATAAGTGACGCCTGTAAGGTCGATGAGCAATTCCCTCCCCTTATAGATGTCGGCCGAAGCTCGCCAGCAACGCGCAAACTCTTCCCCCCAGGGCCCGGCGAGTTTTCCCTCGAGCTTGATGGTCACTTTTTTGTCGAGATCGGTGGTGGTAATGCGCAACATGGTGAATGGTCTCCTATGACGCTGAACGACGATACTAAGGGCAAGTCCATGACCAATCGTGCCGGAGACCGTTTTTGAAATTATATCCTTATTTTCAGTTGTTTACAGGAACTAAGGGAATTAGAGTCGGCAAAGGTTGGGATTTAGTGACGGCATTTCGGCATGTGCCGACATTTCGGCGTCGGCAGTGCCAACATTAAGTCACTGAAGGAGCCGTCGTGGGGCGGGCGTTGTCGGCATTCAAAAAAACGCCATAACGTGCTATAACGTGCGTTAATGCGTCATAACGGGGTCTATGATGACTTACATTTCTGGGCTTCCGCGTTTTTTTGTTTTTATTTTTTGTTTTTTGCTTTTATTATTTTTTTTGCAACTACGTTTTCCCCGCGTGCGATTGCAAAGGTCCATCCAACGGCAATTCCCGCAGAGGCTGGTATCTCTTTTCAGAGGACTTGCGCGCAACTTCATTCCGAATGCTGACCCACGTCTCTTCCGGAATGTCCAGAAACACCGCCACAACTCGAGGATCAAACTGTCTGCCCGACTCGCGTTGAATCTCCGCGCGAGCATCATCATAAGGGCGCCCCTGGCGGTAGGGACGATCGGACATGATCGCGTCGAGCGTATCCGCGATGGCGAAGATTCTCGCTCCCAAAGGAATTTCCTCACCCCTCAGTCCCTGCGGATAGCCCGAGCCGTCAAACGATTCCTGATGCGCCAGAACGATTTGTGCCGCCGTGGAAAGAAACGCCACGCGGTTCATCAATTCATATCCAATGCGAACATGCGTTTTCATGACCGCAGTTTCTTCCGGGCGAAAGTTTTCCCGGCTTCAACAAAATCAGGTCGGGAATTCCGATCTTCCCGATGTCGTGCATATAGGCGCCGCGTTCCAATTGCTTCAGATCGTCATTCGAGAAGCCCAGCCGGCGCGCGATTTCCAGCGCGTAAAGCGTGACCCGGCGCGAGTGGCCGGCGGTTTCGTTGTCGTGCAATCGAGGGCCGCGGCGAGCGCCTCCAGAGTTTCATCGTAGGTAAATTCAATCCGGTTCATGGCCGCCTTGAGCTGATTCGTCCGCTGCTCGACCATCTCCTCCAAGCGGTGGCGATAGGTATCCAGCTCGGTCTCCATGCGCTTCATTTCCACTGCGCGCCGGAGACTTGCCACCACCGCATCCATTTGAAAGGGCTTTAGGATGTAGTCGGCGGCCCCCTGTTTCATGGCGGCGACACCGACCGAAACATCCCCCACTCCAGTCGCCATGAGAAATGCGGTGCGCGGAAATTGGCGGTGGGCTTCCGTAGACAGTTCCAGTCCGGAGATGCCGGGCATATTAAAATCCGAGATGACCGCTTCGAAAGACTGGCTGGCAAGTATTTTGAGGTAGTTTTTCACCGCTTCCGCAGGAGGCGGTGACAAACCCGGCGATCTTCAGCTTGGTCGCCAGGAGTTGACGAATGGCAGAATCGTCGTCAACCACAAGCACTCGGGTTTGTGGGGCAGTCTCCATATTCCAACTGACATCGGCCAGTGATATTGGCTTTTGATGCCCTTGCTTGGCTGCATTAGACAGTACCACATACACAAATGCAAGTCTTCATACTCTATTAATGCCAATCCTTAAACTATTCTCATCATTGGTAAGTGGGAACCCAGCCGGGTTCAGGGCGGGTCATGCAGAAGCGGCGTCGCCTAGCGGCGGGGGCCTTACCCCGCTAGAACTTCACGAATCTTTTTGCCGAGTGCCGCAGGGGGAAAAGGGCTTGTGGATGAAGGGCATTTCCTTGCTCAAAACGCCATGCCGGACCACGGCGTCGTCGGTATACCCTGACATATAGAGCACTTTAATACCGGGCGCAAAGCCGCAACCTTGCCGGCCAACTCCGGCCCCGACATTTGCGGCATGACAACATCGGTCAAAAGGAGATGGATGGGGCCGTCGTAGCTCAAGCATGCCGCCAGCGCCCCATTGCCATCTCGAACCTCGAGAACCTTATACCCAACCAAACCCAACGCCACGCGCACCAGAGAGCTGACCCCTTCGACTCTTCAACCATCAGGATGGTTTCCGTTCCGGGATAGGAATTTTCCTTTTCTTTCTTCTTCAGGATGGGAGCCGGTTCGTCACCCACGGTTGGAAGGAAGACCTTGAAAACGGTTCCCTCGTCGACCTGGCTATAAACCCAGATGGATCCTTCCGACTGTTTGATGATTCCATAGACGGTCGCAAGTCCCAGGCCGGTTCCCTTCCCTTGTTCCTTGGTGGTGAAAAAGGGCTCGAAGATATGCGCCTGGGTTTCCGGAGACATGCCCACGCCGGTATCGGTAAAAGAAATCAGCACGTGGGGGCCCGCCTGCACGGAAGGATGACTGTGCGCATAAGCCTCATCGAGATAGGCATTCATCTTTCGATGGTCAGCGTTCCACCCCTGGGCATGGCGTCACGGGCGTTCACGGCAAGGTTCATGATGACCTGTTCGATCTGGCCAGGGTCAGCTTTGACTCGTCCCAGGGAAGGCTCCAGCGCAACTTTCAGGCTGACGTCCTCTCCAATCACCCTTCGCAACATCTTTTCGACGTCGGCAATGACCGCATTCAAATCGAGCACCTGCGGGCCAACACCTGGCGGCGGCTGAAGGCCAGAAGTTGCCGGGTTAGAGACGCGGCGCGACTACCGGCGTTATTGATCTCGTGAAGATAGGAGCTGGCTTTGGAATCGCCGGCAGATTTTCCATAAGAATTTCGGAGTAGCCGTTGATAATGGTAAACAAGTTGTTGAAGTCGTGGGCGATGCCTCCGGCCAATTGGCCAATCCCCTGCATCTTCGCC
Source organism: uncultured Acidobacteriota bacterium (assembly GCA_963733285.1). Classification (GTDB taxonomy): domain Bacteria; phylum Acidobacteriota; class Terriglobia; order UBA7540; family UBA7540; genus Bog-366. Next base: position 110 of record CAVTDA010000035.1, on the reverse strand, counting down.
ACTTGCCGGAGTTGGACTTCCAAAGCCTTTCTCTCCGTAATGTCGACCGCGACACCGACATAGCGCTTCACGTGGCCGTCCCGGCCGCGAACCGGGAAGCCCCTGTCCCA
>CAVTDA010000034.1:0-9101 GCA_963733285.1 uncultured Acidobacteriota bacterium | reverse complement strand
TGAACTGCTCCCTGCCCAGAATCGGACCCAGCCACTTGATCGCCTTTGCCTCGCGGATGATACGCGAGCGCTCACTGCGCCAATCATCTTTCACGCGCAACTTGCCGAGCGACTGCTTCACCACCCACCCGCGCGTGGGGTTGCCGGGCCATTCGATCATCAGGACGATATTGGAGACGCCGCCGCCCAGCTCGCGAACCGTGATTTCATCCCCACTGCCGACGAGTCCGCGCCGCGCGAGATAATCGCGAGCGTTTTCGGTTGTGAGCAGGAAGCCTTCGTCACTCATGGGATTCGATGAGATTGAATTTTCTTTGCGGTCCGTTCCGCTTGTGCGCCTTTGCGAGAAAAATGTTTTCGCCTCATTGCGCCGCGGGCTGCGATGCCGAGCTGATGAAATTCTGCACGAGCTGATTGAACTGATCCGGCTTGCCCACCATGGGGATGTGCCCCGTACCCTCGATGACAATCAACTGCGAGCCGGCGATCCCCTTCTTGAATTTTTCACCCATCGCCAGCGGGATCAACACATCATCGCGGCCCCAGAGGATAAGGGTGGCGCGGCCACTTTCCCAGCCTCTTGTCCTCGAATTCCCTGCCGGCTGCCATCTCCGCCACGCTGCTCGCCACCGTATAGCTGTCACCGTTCTTCACGTGGCGTTCGAAACCGTGGGGACCAAGGTCCGTCGGTTGCCGCCCAGGATTTGTTCGCCTGCATCAGGTCAAAGAACCACTGCGTATTGAGCGGGGTGAGATCCTTCCATCCGCCTTTTGGCATGTGCAGGGCTTCACCGGTGGAGTCCGGCGGCATCCAGCACAAGCTTATCCACCATATCCGGATGGCGGATGGCGAAATCGAGCGCAATCCAGCCGCCCAGCGAGTTTCCCACCACGCTCGCTTTGGGAATATTGAGCGCCACCATAAATCCATGAAGATATCGGCAAAATTGGCCACCGTGTATTGCATCACCGGCTTATCGGATTTTCCATACCCGATCTGGTCAAGGGCAATGACGTGAAAACTGTTCGATAGAGGGCCAATGTTTGCGGCCCAGTGGTGGGAGTCTGCTCCCAGGCCATGCAGCAGAATCACGACGCTTCCCTGCCCCTGTTCGTAGTAGACAATCTTGTGCCCTTTGACCTCGACCGTCTTGGGCTCCGGCAGGGGAATGTTTGAAACCGGATCCTCAGGTTCCGGCGCGGCAGGCTGGGCGCTTTCAGGAGTTTGCGGAGTCGGCGCGGGCGCAGCGGGTTGCTTGGTTTGGCCCCAAGCGGGAAGACTGCAAAATAGAAAAAGAAAGCCAAGACCTATTCGCATTACATGGGCAAGAGAAAATAATCTTACTTGGGGCATGGAGTATCCTTTCGTGTCGTTATTCCCAACTTCCCATCGATCAAAACCGATCGGGGAGCAATCGTTTGCGAGCCTCGCCGGTTTAGCGCCGCGACCTCAGACTTTCGCGATTGTCTGTCCCGCGGCATCGGCGCGATCGAGCAGCCGGTAACTCGCCCCGCAGGTGGGGCATTGCACCCGGAGGCCGCGAGCCGAGGTCTCCGCGCCGACATCGTCCAGCAAACCAAAGTGGCCGTCGGGCGAACGGTAGAATTCGAAGATGATTTGGCCACAGAGCCCGCAATACTGCCTGCGGCGGACAACCCCTGCCGATTCTGCCATGATGAAACCAATCCCTTGGGCGTGGCAACTTCTCTGCGCCGAACGGGGCCATTAGTATAGCGGAAATGGCAAGGTGGGAGTGGGAGGCAGATTACCGCGCAGGCATGTAGCCGGCAACAAGGGCCGATCTTGATCGAGGGCCGGCGAGTCGTGTTTGGGCAACCCTTGCAATCCTTGGGAATGCGCCGACGCGGACGACGAATTTCGATTATTTCCCCAGGTACTTTTCCGGCGCGGCATCGAATTTGGTTTTGCAGACTTTGGCGCAGAAGTAGATGGTTTGGCCTTTGTATTCGCTTGTGGCGGCGGCTTTTTCCGATTCAATCGTCATTTTGCAAACAGGGTCAACTACCTTCATGGGGCCTCCTTCTTGAATCCAATGAAGCATCACCCGCGCCAACCTGCTGGGCCGGATTTCCATTTGACGCCCTCTGGAGGGAATTCTGCGCCGAAAGAATTTCGACTCAACCCAGCCGGGGTTTAGCCGATGGATAGAAGAGGCAGATTGGCGGCAATTTTCAGCGGGATGGCCAGGCTTCGAAGTCCCATCCCGACCACGCTGCCGGAAAACTATGACCGACAAGATTCTCTTCGTCGATGACGAACCCGTCCTTTTGCAGGGATACGAACGCCTGCTGCGAAAGGAGTTCCAAGTTGTCACCGCCGCGGGCGGAGCCGCGGGGCTGGCACTGCTGCAACGCGAAGGGCCTTTTGCCGTGGTGATTTCCGACATGCGCATGCCGGAAATGGACGGCGTGGATTTCCTGACGCGCGCGCGCAAGGCCGCGCCGGACACCGTCCGCATCATGTCTGACCGGCAATGCCGATTTGGATGTCGCCATCAAGGCCGTGAACGAAGGCCATGTTTTCCGCTTTCTGAACAAGCCCTCGAATAAGAACGTCCTGGTCAAAACCATTCAGGACGCGCTCGCCCAGTATCACCTGGTCTGTGCCGAGAAGGAGCTGCTGGAAGACACGTTGCGGGGGACCGTCTACGTCCTGACGGAAGTTCTGAGCCTGGTCAGCCCGGCGGCCTTCAGCCGGTCGGCGCGCGTGCGCCGCTATGTTCACCATGTTGTTGCGAAGCTGTCTCTGGGGATCCCTGGAAGTACGAGATTGCGGCCATGCTGTCGCAACTGGGCTGCGTCACGCTCGATCCCCATACCCTTGAGACCGTGTATACCGGTCAGACTCTGTCGGCCGAGGAGGAAGCGCAGTACGCCACCCACCCGCAGGTCGCCCAGGACCTCTTGAAAAATATTCCGCGGATGGACGCCATCGCCTGGATGATTGCCCATCAATTTAAGCCTCTGCCCGACGAATGGGACGCCAGCGACCCCGCAGTGGCGGAAATGCGCCAGGGTGCACAGATTCTTCGCGCCGCCATCACTTTCGATGGGCTCTTGCGCAAACGCCAGTCGCGCACGGAGGCGGCCACCTTTCTCTCACGCCGCATTGTCGATTTGGATCCCAAGATTATCGAGGCCTTGATGGAGCTCGAGCCGGAGGTGGCGGGGGTTGGCACGCGCGAACTGGGGATTGCGGACCTTCGGTCAGGTTGGGTGCTGCAAAACGAGGTCAGGACCACGGAGGGGCTCTTGATCGCGGCCAAGGGACAGGAAATCACCATGCCTCTCCTGATCAAGCTCCAGAGCTTTTGGAAGAAAGGGGCCATTGCCGACTCGGTACAAGCCTCCCCCAAATTGAGCGAGGGAACCGCGCCGAAAGTGGAGTAACTTATTTTAAATAAAAGGCTTAGTCGGCTAAAAGAGGAAGCGCGGGCGGCGGAGTGATCCGCGTTGAAAACTCTGTCTCACTGGGCAAAATGATTGGGATAGATGGAGTTAATTCAGACGAAAAGTTAAGCGCGAGCGGCGACGGTGCTCTGTTTGGTCAGCATCTCGTCGGGCTTAAGCTGGCAGAGCGGGCAAACCAGGATAATGCTGGCAACGCAGGCGCCTTCAATGCGCTGCACATCCCAGCCGTGGTGGATGGCTTCTTCCACCCGGGGAAGCGCCATGTCACAGTACCAGCAGCGCCCTTTGCCGGTGGAGCAGATGGCGTGCAAGGCGTCATGCACATCCAGCGCCTTGGGCTCTTGTGTTTTAACCGCGCTCAAACTCACCTCGCAAAATTACCATCTTTTCGTGGATTTGAAGGACGCAACTCTTCTTGAACACATCCCTAACACGTAAGAAAGTAACGGACGTATCAATTTTGTATTGCGCTGACCTAGGGGCGCAGGAGCAATTTTCAATTTACGCGCAATCTAAAGGACTTGGAACAGGCAATGATTTTACTTGCTCCCCCGCGACTTGACCCACCTTAAGACAAGAGCAAGCTCGTTGCCAAGAACTTTTTTCCAAATTGCCACGTCGCCGCATTAGAGGCTGCGGAAAAATCCAGAATTTGCAATGTAGCGGCGGCGGAACTTATCCCGATCATATCGGGAGGACGCCATAAACCTCATCACGTCAACAGTGCAATGGTGGGTAAAACCATAGCTACACTTTAATCCGGAGACACTTGAACCGCAGCCTTGGCCCACGAAGGTCACCCCGTGCCTTGCCCCCCTCAGCATTCCGCCTACTGCCCTCCGCTCTTCCTACGAGCACCCGCTGGTCGAGCCGCAATTCAAGCACTTATAGCAGGCGCCGTTGCGCACCATGATGGCGCCGCAATCGGCGCAACTGGGGGCGTCGTCACTCTGCTTAACCCCCACCAGCCCCCCTGGCTCATGGAGGAGATGAACTCCGCTCTGTGGCGCTGCTTCCGCGGTGGCGCGGGAGAATTGCGAGGCGATTTCCGTGGCCTTTTCCGCTTCCGTGCCATTCAGTGATTGCACGCTGGCATCCTCGCTCGGCTGGGCGTCGCGGGGCAGGAACTTCAGCGCCATCCAGCGGAAGATGTAGTCCATCACCGACTTGGCGTAGCGGATTTCCGGATTGGGACTCCAGCCGCTGGGCTCAAAGCGCGTGTGGCTGAACTTATCGCAGAGCACCTTGAGCGGCACGCCATATTGCAAGGCCAGGGATACGGCCGTCGCAAACGAATCCATCAGGCCGGAAACCGTCGAGCCTTCCTTGGCCATGGTGATGAATATTTCGCCCGGCTGGCCATTATCGTAGAGACCCACGGTCAGGTAGCCTTCGTGCCGCGGCCACGGAGAATTTGTGGGTGATGGCGTGGCGCTCATCGGGCAGTTTCTGCCGGTAGGCTTGCGGTTCGGCCGGAGCCTTGATCACTTTGGCGGGTTCGGGCTTCGAGCCCGGCTTCCGCCTCCTTCTTCGGCTTTGCGTCGGAGGTGTTCAGCGGTTGCGAGCGCTTGGAATTGTCGCGGTAGATGGCGACAGCCTTGAGTCCGAGCCGCCAGCTTTCGGTGTAAACGCTCGCGATCTCTTCCGAGGTCGCTTCCGCCGGCATGTTCACGGTCTTGGAGATGGCGCCGGAAAGGAACGGCTGCACGGCCGCCATCATGCGCACGTGGCCCATGTAGTGGATCGAGCGCTTGCCTTTTTCGGGTTTCAGCGAGCAGTCAAACACCGCCAGATGTTCAGCCTTCAGATGCGGCGCGCCTTCGATCGTGCCGTGCTGATCGATGTGGTTGACGATTTCTGAAGCTTCCTGGTCCGTATAGCCCAGCTTCAGCAGGGCGGTGGGCACGACGTTGTTGACGATCTTGATTAGCCCGCCACCCACCATCTTCTTGTACTTCACCAGAGCCAGATCCGGCTCGACGCCCGTCGTGTCGCAATCCATCATGAAGCCGATGGTGCCGGTGGGAGCCAACACGGTCACCTGAGCGTTGCGGTAGCCGTGCTTCATGCCGCTGGCGAGGCAATCATCCCAGATCTTCCGGTGCGCTTCCGTCATGTTCTCGGGAACGTTGCGGGGGTTGATCCGTTGCAGCGACTGGCGGTGCATGGAAATGACGCCCAGGAACGAGTCGCGATTCACCGGGAAGCCGGCGCAGGGCCCCAGTTCCGAGGCAATGCGCGACGACTGGAGGTACGCCTCGCCATGCATCAACGCGGTGATGGCGGCGGAGAAATCGCGCCCGGCGTCGGAGTCATAGGGCAGGCCGTTGGCCATCAACAGCGCGCCGAGGTTCGCATAACCCAGACCCAGGGGGCGGAAATCGTGGGAATTCTTGGCGATCCGCTCGGTCGGGTAGCTGGCATTGTCCACCAGAATTTCCTGCGCTGTAATCACGATGTCGACGGCGTGCTTGAAGGCTTCCACATCGAATTTGCCGTCGGGGGTGAGGAACTTCATCAGATTCAGCGACGCCAGGTTGCAGGCGGAGTCATCAAGGAACATGTACTCGCTGCAAGGATTGGAGGCGTTGATGGGCGCCGTGGCCTTGGAGGTGTGCCACTTGTTGATCGTGGTGTCGAACTGCATGCCCGGGTCGCCGCACTGCCACGCCGCATCGGCTATCTTCTTCATCAGGTCGCGGGCACGATAGGTATTGGCCACTTCGCCGGTGCTGATGTGCCGGGTCGACCAATCCTTGTCCTCCACGACGGCCTTCATGAAATCGTCGCTGACGCGCACGCTGTTGTTGGCATTCTGGAAGAAGATGGAGCTGTAGGCTTCGCCGTCAATCGCGGAATCGTAACCGGCATCAACCAGCGCCCAAGCCTTGCGCTCCTCTTTGGCCTTGCACTCGATGAACTCCTCGATATCGGGGTGCTCGACGTTCAGAATCACCATCTTCGCGGCGCGGCGGGTCTTGCCGCCCGACTTGATGACGCCGGCAAAAGCGTCGTAACCCTTCATAAAGGAGAGCGGGCCGGAGGCGACGCCGCCACCCGAAAGCGACTCCACCGAAGAACGCAGCGGAGAGAGATTGGTGCCCGTTCCCGAACCCCACTTGAAGAGCATTCCTTCGGTCTTCGCGAGGGTCAGGATGCTGTCGAGATTGTCCTGAACGGAATTGATGAAGCAGGCGGAGCACTGGGGATGGCGGTAGGCTTCCGTCTCCTTCTTAATCCCGCCCGTGGCCGGATCGTAGTACCAGCCGGTTCCCGCGCGAGCTGCGGTGATACTTGTGCCACAGGCCGCAATTGAACCAAACCGGCGAATTGAAGGCCGCCTTTTGCCGAACCAGAATGTGCGTCAACTCGTCATGAAACGCCTTGGCGTCCTCTTCGCTGCGGAAATAACCGCCCTCAACGCCCCACTGGGCGATGGTGTCCGACACGCGGCTGATCAGTTGCCGCACGCTCGATTCGCGCTCCGGCGATCCCGATCTTGCCGTGGAAGTACTTGGAGACCACGATGTTGGTGGCCGTCTGCGTCCAATCCTTGGGAATTTCCACGTTGCGCTGCTCAAAAATGACCTTGCCCTTGTCATTCTGAATGGAGGCGGTTCGCACCTCCCACTCGACTTCATCGAAGGGCTGCACGCCCGCTTTGGTGAAAAGCCGCTTGACCATAATTCCGCGCTTGCCTGCTGTTTCCGCACCGGGGCCCCAGGACTTGAACTTCAGTCGACACTGATCCACGCTCTGACATGCTGATACGCCTCCAAAATATAAGGTGGGGTTACCCCATCATTTTTTGTATTTGTCGCTGGTGCGGCATGGTCGCAACGAATGCGACGATCTATCCATTCCCGCTGCCAGGCGGCCCCGATCCGTGTGGAATCCGGCACCAAAACGGCTGCAGCGAAATCTAACTCTCACGAATTTTAATGTCAAGAGAGAAAACACAATATATTGTGGTTCTGTTAAGAGCTCCGTCAAAATCTTGTGGAAAACCTGTGGATGGCGCGCCCCGGGCCGCGGGGCCCGCGACAGCGCCCGATTTTTTCCACGCCCCGCGCATCCTTCCCCCAATAATTGGATGCGGATTCGCGCAAGGCCGCCGCACGATTCCAGTCGACACTTCGCGACTACACGGCAAAAGCGCCGGGGCAGGGTGTTATCCCCCGTGCGCGGAGAGGTTTACAGGCGAAAGAGATCCCCCGGACTCCACAAATTGGAATCCGGGGAGACTGAATTCTTGTTCAAAAGGATTGCTTAGATGGGAAGAGGAGCTTTGAGATTAACCTTGGAGAGAGACTTCACAAGCAGGGTTTCCACCGTGGCCTTGGCTTGGCCGCGGGATACGGCAATTTCATCCACCAGAAGCTGCCAGGAGCGGTCCAGCATTTTCTTTTCCCGGAATGAAAGCGGCTTGGCCTGATTCAAAATGATCAATGCCTTCAGGACCTCAGCCACCTGCATCAGGGAGCCGCTTCGCATCTTTTCGGAGTTTTCCTTAAATCGGCCTTTCCAATCGCCAGCGGACTTGCACATGCCCTTCAGCAAGTACTCCAGGATGTTGCTGATCTCACTGTTCTTGGTTACGCGGCGCAGACCGACATTCGCGACGCTGTTCAGGGGCACCATTACACGCATACTTGTGGTTCCAAGCTTAAGTAAATAAAACACTTCCGGGTTTCCAGTCAGATTACGGGTGGAAATCTGCTCAACGATACCCACACCTTGATTTGGGTAGACAACCTTGTCGCCTATCTGAAAATTCATAGGTTGCATGGAGCTCCTCGGGGTTTTTTATGGTTACCATTCACAGAACTTATAAGCCTAGACCCCTAACCGGCAAAAGTCAAATCAATTGAGTAGTGGTGCAGTTCGTTGGTGCGCCAATCTCGGTCGAGATTCAGCCGCCGGGGTCAAATTCTCGAGCCTTTTGCAGTTTTTTCGATTTTTTGTAACCGGCTTGTTTTCAGTATGTTCTCAGCTTTGGGAAGGGAAAATCCCGAAACATTTCCCTTTGTTATCAGTAAGTTCTCAGCTTTGGCAGATTATCGGGCCAGCGGACGACAGACCGGCACGGAAGGGCGGGCGTCAGGCTTGCGGCGCGCGGCATCATCGCATTCTCCTCAAACCTATTCTAGCCTACAAGCATAAAGATGTCAAGGGAAAAGTTTCCCAAAGGAGCCGTACATCGCCCCTGGCGTCGATCTCCGACGGGACGGCAAACGCAGACCCGGTTCCAGCAGGCCAACCAACTGCACCACCACCATCAATTGAGATAAATCCGGGCAATTGAAGGGTGAGGCTCCAGAGCCGGTTTGGGGGGGCGAAAATGCTCAGGCAGCAGACAAAAGTCGGGCTGCATCTTATAATGGTGGACGGCATCGTATAATAAGAAGAGCGGCTTCCTCTGGCTTCAATCTATGGTCTTTCGCCACATGTTTACAATCCTGGCCTTGCTATTGTTTATTCCCAGCCAATTGTTCTGGTTTCGGGAAATTCGCGACCTCGGGAGAAAGTTCATTCACGATGAGCGGGCACGCCGCTGGCTGGAGGGCATGGGGCTAGCAATCTATGCCCTGCTTCTGATTTTGAATTTCTGGCCGTGGCACACTCGGGAGTCCGCCCACCTGACCTTTTACGCCACGCTCGTGCAGGCG
>CAVTDA010000033.1:0-4496 GCA_963733285.1 uncultured Acidobacteriota bacterium | reverse complement strand
GAAGATTGTGAACTCAACTGAGTTGCCAGAGATCGGAGCCAGAATGGTATGCCCGATCACGGCGCCATCCTTCCAACCGAGAAGTTCGTACGACTTCGGGGCCAAACGGTCGAGCCAGTGGGCGATGCGGGGAACGTCCGGTGGCGGCAGTCCCTGGGCGACGCGTTTGGGCTCAAAGGACTTGTACATGCGCACCAGGGCTTCAAAGTCATTGGGTCCAAACTGGCGAAGGACGAGTTGCCGGCTGTGGTGAGTCGTAATCGTGACCGGCTTGAAAACTGCGTCGGAGGGTTCCATCCTGATGACGTGTAGGGCAACTTGAGGTCCAATTCAAGGAACATTAGATACACCCGCCGATTCAATGATGTTCCACCCATGGTTTTCATCCCCCGCCGACTCGTACCCACTATGTTGTTGAATATTCAATGACGTTTTAGGGCGCAGCGGACTAATCTCTTCACGGATTTCAGGGCCAAACGCCGGACATCACCCCCAGCATGTGCCCTGTTGCAAATTTCAACGTGCTGAATCTTCGAGATTTATCGTCCCGCGAATGCTCCCCAGTGGGCAAAAAGCCTCACAAAGGGGTGAAACTAAGAGGAAGCGAGCTTCGTCCCCACCGACAGTTCAGCCCTCCCGCCTTGAGGCCCCCTAAAAGGAATGCTAAGCTCTCCTTCATGGCCAGTCCGCGAGTCTGTGGAACCCTCGAACGCTGAGACCGTGGAGCGGTACCGCGCCCTTCTTCAGGTATCGGAATCCATCGCCACGGACCGCGACTTGCCGGAGCTGTTTCGTTCCCTGGCCGAATCGTTGCGCCGACTGGTGACCTTCGACTTCATCTGCCTGACCCTTCCCGATCCGGGGCGCGGCGTGGTACGGGTTCACGTCCTCGAAACCAATCTGCCCACACGCATTCAACCGGGCCTGGAAATCCCCATGGTGGAAAGCGTCCGCCAGGTTGTTTGGGAAAACCAGCAGCCACTCGTGATTTCGAAACTTGGACACGACGACCGCTTTCCCATCCTCAGCGACCTTTTTTGTCAGGACGGAGTCCAATCGCTCTGCATCCTGCCCTTGACGACGGCGCATCGCCGAGTCGGGGCGATGGGGTTCGGTTCGATTCAAGCCAGCGCCTACGATGCCGCCGACCTGGAATTTCTCCAGCAGGTCGCCACGCAGGTGGCGGTGGCGGTTGACAACGCTCTGAACTCGCAGAATACGCGAATCTACCAGCAAGAACTGGCACGCGAGCGGGACCGTTTGCGCCTGCTGCTCGAGATCAATAACGCCCTGGTTTCCACGCTCGATTTGCACCAGCTTTTGACTGCCATTTCCGCCTGCCTGCGCCGGGTCATGAATCATGACTACGCCAGCCTGGCTTTGTATGAGCCCGATAAGCAAGTCGTGCGCCTCCAGAGCTCTTGACTTCCCCAAAGGCAAGGGAATTCTCCACGAGGAGATGGCCTTCCCGATGGAGGAACCCTCCGGCGAGGTAATTCCGTTTCGCGCAAGCCCCTGCTGATTTCCGGTCCCGACCTCGACACCTATAAGAGCAATGTGAGCAGCCTTTTTTATCGCCGAGGGTCTCAAATCCGGATGCATCGTGCCGCTCGTCACGGCGAACCGCACTATCGGTACCTTGAGCCTCTCCAGCCTCCGCCCTGCGGCGTTCACCCAGGAGGACGTTGACTTGCTCATGCGCGTGGCCAACCAAGTGGCGATTGCCATTGAAAACGCTCTGGCCTTTCGCGAGATCGCGGACCTCAAAAACAAGCTGGCGGAGGAAAAGCTCTATCTGGAAGAGGAAATCCGCACCGAGTACACGTTTGAAGAAATCGTTGGTGAGAGTCCGGCGCTCAAGCGCGTTCTGAGCCAGGTTGAAACCGTGGCGGAAACCGACTCCACCGTTCTGATCCTGGGCGAAACGGGTACGGGCAAAAAAATAATTGCGCGGGCCATCCACAATATCAGCCGCAGGAATGAGCGCATTTTCGTTAAAGTCAACTGTGCCGCGATTCCCACGGGCCTTCTGAGAGCGAACTCTTTGGCCATGAGCGCGGGGCTTTTACCGGCGCCATCGCACAAAAAGTGGGGAGGTTCGAGCTCGCCCATGGCGGCACGCTGTTCCTCGACGATTTGGGGATATTCCCGCGGAACGTCAGCCGAAATTGCTCGGGTTTTGCAGGAAAAGGAATTTGAGCGCCTGGGTGGAACCCGCACGTTGAGCCGATGTCCGCGTCGTGGCGGCGACGAATCGTGACCTGGAGCGGTGGTGGCGGACCGCGAATTCCGCAGTGACCTTTACTACCGGCTTAACGTCTTCCCCATTACCGTCCCACCGTTGCGGGACCGCGCCGAAGATATTCCCCTGCTGGTGCGCTACTTCGCTCAAAAGCATGCGCGCCGCATGGACCGCCGAATTGAAACCATTCCCGCCGAGGAGATGGAAGGCCTCACGCGCTACTCCTGGCCCGGCAACGTCAGGGAGCTGGAAAATCTGATCGAGCGTGCCGTAATCCTTTCACGCGGCCCGGTGCTGCACGTGCCGTTGCCGGAAGGCGCTCAGCCCGGCGAGCCTCTGAATGAACCCCCGCTTACCATGGAGGCGGCAGAGCGCTATCACATTCTTCGCACTCTTCGCGACACCAACTGGGTCATCGCCGGTCCCATTGGCGCCGCGGCCAAGCTGGGGATGAAACGCACCACCCTTCAGTCACGCATGGCTAAGCTGGGAATCTCCCGGCCTAATCGCCAGGCCATGTAACGTTTCACACAAGCCGCTCATTCCTTCCATTGCACTGTGTACTGCGTCTCCACCATTGAGCTTTGCGGTCCTATCGCGCTATATTCATTGGGTCAATCGAGGGGTGTCTTTGGACCAGCAATCGTCGGAACGTCGTCTGAATTTATCATCATCAATGACTGCCGGACTCATGGCCCTATTCCTTCTGGCCGCGGGCGTATGGTTGTCGAGCCCCGCGCGGGTGCAATCTGACCAGTCTCCTGCCAAGGCCAATACCGTGACGTTCAAAGACATTCGCGAGGCTGCCGGCATCACCTTCAAGCATGATGCCACGATGACCGAGGAGAAGAATTACCTGGAGACCATGGGCAGCGGTGTGGGTTTCATCGATTACGACCAGGACGGCCTCATGGACATTTACTTTGTCCAGTCCGCCGCCACGGATTGGTATAAGCCTTCGCCCCCTACGCTCGACCCTTTACCACAACAATGGTGATGGAACCTTTACCGACGTCACCGAAAAGGCCGGCGTCGGCGCCGAGGGTTTTTACGGCCAAGGTGTGGCGGTCGGCGATTATGATAACGACGGCTACCCCGACATGCTGGTGACGGGTTATGGTCATGCCATTCTTTACCACAACAACGGCAATGGAACCTTTACCGACGTCACCGCCAAGGCAGGTGTGGCGGATGAAGGCAAATGGTCCACGAGCGCGGGCTGGTTTGACTACGACAAGGACGGCTATCTCGACCTGGTCATTTGCAACTACATCAAGTGGACGCCCAAGACGAATTTTTGGTGTGGCGAGCACCGGGCCGGATACCGCGCCTACTGCCATCCCGACAACTACAGGGGCGAGCCCACGAAGCTCTATCACAACAACCACGATGGCACCTTCACCGACGTCAGCGATGCCTCGGGCGTGGGCAAACCTGAATCGAAGGGAATGGGCGTCGTCCTCGCCGATTTCAACAACGACGGCTGGCCTGACATCGCCATCGCCAATGACACGTGGCCGAATTTTCTCTTCCTCAACAACCATGACGGGACGTTCCGCGATGTCTCATTTATTTCCGGAATCGCCGCCAGCGACGACGGCCGGTACGAAGCGGGAATGGGCATCGACGCCGAGGATGTCAATGGCGACGGCTGGCTCGACATCTACGTGACCCACCTCGCGATGGAGCTAAACCGCCTCTACACGAATAACCACGACGAATCCTTTGACGACGCCACCTTCAATGCGGGGCTGGCGGACGTTGGTGCGCACCTCAGTGGCGTTAGTGCGCGGCTATTTGATTACGACGACGACGGGTGGATCGACATCTTTCAGGCCAATGGCGCGATGCTCGAAAACATCACCATGTACCACGCGGACATCAATTGGAAGGAACCCAAATTCATGGCTCGCAATTTGGGCGGGGGGAAGTTTGAAAAGGTTTCCGCGCAACTCGGCCCCGACTTCATGAAACCCACGGTGGGGCGCGGCCTCGCGGTGGCGGATTTTGACAACGACGGGGACATGGACATCGCCGTCTCCAACAGCAACGATTTCCCCCAATTGCTGCGCAACGACGGCGGCAATGCCAACAACTGGCTGGAAGTCATGCTCGTGGGCGTGAAATCAAATCGCGATGGCCGTGGCGCCGCTTTGAAACTGACCACGGAGGGATTTACTGAATACCGTCAGGCGGAGGGGGGGATGAGCTACATGTCCGCGCACGACCCGCGCATTCTGTTTGGCCTGGGACA
>CAVTDA010000032.1:0-13996 GCA_963733285.1 uncultured Acidobacteriota bacterium | reverse complement strand
ATACCCACGGATGACGCATCCACAAAAATCAATGCATGCGCCACCCCAGCTTACGGAAAGGAAGGGCGGAGGTTTTGGGGCTTTCATGTGCCGTAGACCCGCGCTGGGTGTATAGTTTTTTTGCTTCAGAGGTCGCATCGATTGGAAACCGGTTTCTGCGCCACCCGCGGCATTGCGCCTACCGGAAGTGTGGGTTAAGCAGCGCCTGCAATACATGCCTCGTTCCGGTGGAAAGATAAATCGAGGGATGCCGATCCTGGAACAACGTTTTGCAGCCTTGATGCGCGGGGTTGGATCCTGCCAGGAAACAGGACCGCAGAGGAGAGTCTCATCATGAGGTATCTGACCGCGATTTTGGGTGTCTTGTTCCTTTCTTTCATGTTCTCGGAAGTGGCCATTGCCCCAAACACGGGGCCACCATCGCCTGGAGCCCCTCGAAAAGCACGGCATCCTGCACATCCCACTGCAAGGGGGTTTATCTGATCTTCGAGGGACCGGGGAGCGGAAAGGAGGACATGACCAAGCCCTTTGCCTCCACCACGAAGTTGAGCTTTGTGGACGACGAGCCCAAGGAGGGGGCCTATCAGGGGACGACGCGATGTTACGTCGTGCTGTATCAGGAAAAATTCCGCAAGTATGTCAATATAGGGAAGGCTTCCGAGGAGACTTGCGTCTCGTTTCAATAGGCCCCGGATGAAATTGGACGTATCCGCTAAAACCGATTCAAAATTCAAGATTCACGATTCACGCCCTCACTTCCCCTGGCCGGCTGACGCCAATCACTCCCTTGATGCCGAAAATCGTTCAGCTCACGGATTGCCGTCCCTGCGCAAGTCTTCCTGGTCGATGCGGTGCATCATCTTGATGCGGTGAGTGAAATAGGCCCTGAGGTTGCCGCCCAGGCTTGCAGGCACGACGCGGACCTGGTTGTAAGCCACTTGCCGCCAGGATACGGGCCCAACATGCGGAATCAATCCCGTGCCCCATTGAAAAATGAACGCCAGTTCCAGATCATCAGAACAAATATTGAGAGCGCGCTGGCCGCGATGGCTAACTTCGTCTGCTTGAACCAGTGGCCGGCTTGCTGGAGGAAAACTGCCAAACCCAGAACGAACAAAGGTGTGAGTGAAATGAAGAAGCGATTGCCAAAGGAGGAGATTCCGTGCCAGTCGGGATGCGCAGCCACGATGTAGTACAGAGCGGCGAAGGAAGCCCATGAACAGACGGCAAACTCGCGATCATAGCGCCAGAGAAGCGCCAGCCCCACGAGCGCGGGAAGCACAATCGGCGTCCAGGAAATCAACCCGTGATTCGAGGAGAGCAAGGGTTGCCAGACGACGGGATGCGCCCAGTCCGATGGGTCGTAACCCAATATCCAGGGACTACCGTAAATGATTTTGCGCGTGACCAGCGTCGGAAGGAAGGCAGTGAAGGTGACGCAGGCAAAAAGGCAATTCCCAAGCAGAAGCCGGCGTGCGCCCGTTCCGCCAGGGCGGGGCACTCTCCCCGAGTCCCAATACTTTTTCAGGGATTCAAGCAATGGAAAGGACAAGACCGCGATGTTGATGTAATACACGTTGAGCATTAACCCTGCCAGCAGGCCGAGGATTGCCCATTGCGCGAGGGCGCGCTCCGGCCTGGTCCGCTGCCAATACCACAGAAATAGTGCGACGACGAACACCGACTGCGCGTGCGAATAGAACGGATTGAAATACATGTAGACGGGAAGGGACGACGCAAACCAGAGCCCCAGGGTGGCGAGAAAAGTCACTTTCCCTCCGCGTAACGGCGGGCAATTGAAAAGGCAAGCCAGAGTCCCAGAAATCCATACAGAGCTGTGGCCAACGCGCCGGTGAGGAGATAGGGAAGGGAGAAACCATCGGGCGTTACATTCACGCCGGCTCTTGCGAGCGCCTTCACGATGAGATGAACGGGAATCAGAACCGGCGCCCAGAGCAGGGAAGGACCGACGCTGTAGCGGTTGGTCAAATGCCCGGTGACGCTGTATTCCGAGCCGATGCGGCCTTCAGCGTTCATCGTCCGGCCGATGAAGGGCGAGGAAGAGTGAATCCAATCGTTCTCGAATCGCAGGTTGTGCTGCACCAGCAGGGCGCGGACGTAGGCGTAGTAACCCACACCGTCGCCGCGCACGAAGGGATTCACAAACGGCAGAGTGGCGAGGAAAATAATGATGAGAGAGCTTTTTCGAACCCGTCCAATTTCATTCGATTCAGGATTCCCGCCCATGCAGCGACTCTGGGTCTCTGGTAATTTACCCTCCAACCATCGAGTCGCAATAACGAAGCGAGTGGTCGAAGGGCGATCACGATGATGCGATTTCACAATGCCACAAATCGCTGCGGAAATTCCACCCTCAAACCTCGACTGCGGATTTTGGTCGGCAAACCGGACGCGGATTGACCGTGCAAATCCAGATGCGGCAATTCCCAAACAATGATAGGATTTTGCTTCCGATTGAAAAAGGGCGACACGCGAAATTCAAAACCATTCATGTCCGCACAGGAGGCGCTGATGAAGCACGCTCATCCCATTTGGAAGGCACGGTATCTGGTGTTGGCTTTGAACCTTATCTGGGCTGTTCCCGCCCTGGCGCAGGATGCAACCACGCCCAAGACGGCCGGCGAAGTCTACAAAAACATTCAGGTGCTCAAGGACCTGCCTGCTCCGCAGTTGATGGAGGTTATGCACGGATTTACCCACTCGCTGGGAGTCAAGTGCGACTTCTGCCACGTGGAAGGCGGGTTTGAAAAGGACGACAATCATCACAAGCTTGTGGCGCGCAAGATGATCCTGATGGCGAAAGAGATCAATACCAACCATTTTCATGGGGAGCAGCGCGTGACCTGCTGGACCTGCCATCGCGGCGCGGAGCATCCCGAGACAAAACCGCCGGAATAAGACCTTCTTGAAACCCTGGTTGACGGGAGCGGACACCTGGTGGTGCGCGCTCCCTCAGCCTGTTCACGTCCGCTTAATCCCGAATTTTTCCAGCCGGTACTGCAACGTCCGAAACGTCATGCCCAGAAGTTGCGCGGCGCGAGTGATGTTTCCGCCCGAGCGTTGCAGGGCCTCCATGATTTTCGCCTTTTCGTGCTCTTCCCACGAGCCCTCGCTGATAATCGGTCCTGACGTTGACCCTGCCACTGGAGCCGGAGCTGCCTCCGATTCGATGGATTCCCCTGCGACGGCGTTGATGGGGCGAACAATTTCCGGCGGCAGATCGACCAAATTGCGACCGTGTCTCCCTCCCCCAGCACAACGGCGCGCTCCATGGCCCACTCCAATTGGCGGATGTTGCCGGGCCAGGAATAGGCGCGAAGGGCATCGAGGGCTTCGGGCGAAATGGCCGCGACGTTCCGTCCGGCCACCAGCGATGCCTTACGCAAGAAATGGCAGGCCAGCGTTTCAATATCGACCCCCCGCTCCCGCAACGGCGGACAGACAATGGGAATCACATTGAGCCGGTAATAGAGGTCCTCGCGAAATTTTCCCTCCTTGACGCGCTGCTCGAAATTGCGATTCGTGGCGGCAACGATGCGCACGTCGGTTTTGAGGGGCTCGGTTCCGCCCACGCGGAAGAATTCGCGTTCCTGGAGCACGCGCAAAATTTTGGCCTGAAGGCTGAGGCTGGTGTCGCCGATTTCATCCAGAAAGAGCGTGGATTGATGGGCGCGCTCAAAAACTCCGCGCTTCATCTGGTGGGCATCGGTGAAGGACCCTTTTTCGTGGCCGAACAATTCGCTTTCAAGAAGCGTTTCCGTGAGGGCGGCGCAATTGACCGCGAGAAATGGACGCTCGCTGCGCGGGCTGTGACGATGGATCTCGCGCGCCACCAGTTCCTTGCCGGTTCCGCTCTCTCCCAGAATCAAAACCGTGTGCGCCGTGGGAGCGACCTTCAAAATCAGGCGCATCATCGCCTTGGTGGCAGGAGAGTCCCCGATGATCGTGCGCTTCAGCGTGGCGAGGCGCTCGAAAACTTTATCGACCACCTTCAGCAGCGTGTCGCGGTCGACGGGCTTTTCCAGGTATTCGTAAACGCCCTTGCGCGTGGCTTCCACGGCCGATTGGATGGACGGGTAGGCGGTGATCATGATCACGGCAACGGTGGGATCATTCATCACGATTTCCGTGAGCAGTTCGAGCCCGGTCATCCCGGCCATGTTGAGATCGGTGATGACGAGGTCATGGCGCGCGTGCTCAAGCATCCTCAGCGCCGCCTCGCCACCGGCGGCCGTCTCCGCGATGTAACCTTCGCCCTGGAGAATGTCGCGATAAATTTCGCGCTGCCGTTGTTCGTCATCAACGACCAGAATCTTGCCTTCAGACATACGAACCTCGGGGCTCGGGGTTAGGTGGGGGTTGGGGGCCTATAGGCCAATCGGTGATATGCCCGCATTCTCGTTTGCGCCGACGATAGTGCCTGCCCGCCGCCCCCGCACTATAGCAGCCCCCCATGCGGCTCTGCACCCAAATTTCCGCCCAGCCAATCCCTACCCATTGATTGGTAATTCCATGACGACGACCGTGCCGCGCGTTTCGCCGGCGCTTACGAAGACCCGTCCGCCATGATCTTCGGCAATTTTTTTGGTGATGGCCAGTCCCAGTCCAAAACCTGTGGCCTTGGTGGAATAGAAAGGGACAAAAACTTTTTCGCGATCCTCCGGTGGGATTCCGGGGCCGGTGTCGGCGAAGCGCAGTTGCACGAATTCATGATCGTCGTGCGCGATTTTCGCGGCGGATATCATGACCTCGCCCCCCTGCGGCATGGCTTGGATGGCATTGGAAAGAATGTTGAGGAAGCAAGTCTTGATGAGCCCCGCATCGAGTTGAATGAGGGGAAGCGGCTCCAGCCAATCGATCTTGATCCGGATTTTCTGCCCGCGGGACTGCTTTTCCACCAGTGATGCGGCATCGTCCAGCGTCGCGCGCAAATCGCACGGGGCGAGCGATGGCGGCTTTTGGCGTCCGGCGGAAAGAAAATCGTTGACCAGATCATTGAGCCGTCCAATTTCGTCTTTCATATTTCCCAGGTTTCGTTGCAACTCATCCGGCGCACCCGGCCTGCATTCAATGTGCTTGGCGCGAATCTGGTCGATGGCGAGATTGATAAAGTTCAGTGAATTGCGCACTTCATGGGCGACGACGGCCGCGAAGCGTCCGAGCAACGTCAGCTTTTCGGCTTCGTTCAGCTTCTCCTGAAGCTCACGGCTCTGCCGCAGCCGCTCCACCATCTGATTGAAAGTTGCGGAGAGCCGGCCGATTTCGTCCGGCCCGGTTTCCGGCAGCGAGACGTAGAGATTTCCTTCCGCCACCTGCTGCGCTCCCACCACCAGTTCGTCGATGGGCTTGGTAAAGCGAAAGGCGAGATAGACGACCGCGAACATTCCCATCAGCATCGTGCAGATAATCAATCCCAGGGTGTCTACGTAGCGTTTGCGCAGCAACTCGCCCACGGCATCCATCTCACCCTTGATCTGCACGTAGCCAATCACCTTTTCGCCCTGCACGATGGGGAATTCAATATTGTAGGTTTTCTGTTCGACGCCGGGATCGACATCGACGTCCTGCAACTCGGCGGAAATCTGAATGGGATTTTCGTGGATGGCGGGATGGCGTTTTTTCAGCGAGATTTTTTTGCCCACCTGCGCGGGATTGGAGCTTGCCACCACTTCGCCCGTCGGCAGAGCCACGTTGATGGAGGAGAGCCCGGCGTCCTTCAGCGCCTTGGAATAGATCTCCAGCACCTGCTTGCGGTCGGAATTCTGCGGCAACTGTTGCTGCGCCACGTTGACGATTTGCAGAAGGTCGGATGTCAAGACCGTGGTATAGGCCTTCACCTGGCGGTCATGACGAACATAGGTGAACATCAGCGCCGCCGTGACACACGCCATGGTGAGGAACATCACCAGCGCCAGGCGAGTTCGAAAACGAAGATTCAGCACGCGGGAACCTTGGGCCTATCCGTAGACATTCTGATTGCGGATTTTATCGGAAGGGTGGTGCGAGGTCAAAAATATCAGGCCCGGGGAATAGCGGGCGTTCACAGGCCATCGGGGCCGAGGAGGGGGACACAGGCCGGGCAGAAATCCGCGCTCTTCAGGTCGATGCGCTCGACGCCATTGGAGGAACTCATGACGCAGGTGTAGTTGGGGCAATGGCGCAGGCCGTAGGTGTGGCCCAATTCATGGAGGGATTCCTTGAGCAGGCGCTGGTGCAAAAGCCCGGAGTCCGCGGGCATGCCGTAAAACTCCTGGCGCAGGCGATGCGTGCTGACCAAGGCTCCCCCGTCGGTGAGTTGTGCCTCCCCGAAGACGTAGGTGAGCACGGGGATGTAGAGGTCCAAATCCGTCACGCCCAGTACTTTCACGGCGTCGCGGGATGACCTGCCAACAATTTTCCTGAGGATTTCGGTGGAGTGGTATTGGCGGCGCTGGGGATTGAAGGCAAACTCCGGCTCCAACCCCGCTGGCTGAACGGAACAGGTAACGCGCAGTTGCCGGGTCAATCCCCCGGCAAGGCCTTCCAGCAGGGCATGGTCAATCCCGCCAATCGGCAGCAGGGAAATCATTCTCATGGCGCAGAAGATTCCGTCTTATGGAACCCATACTTCTTGATCTTATTGTAGAGCGTGACGCGATCGATGCCCAAAACCTTGGCGGCGCGCGTCTGATTCCAATCACAAAGCTCCAGGACGTGCTGGATGTGCCCACGCTCAATGTCGTCAAGCGCCAAACTTCCCTCCGGAGCCCGGTGCGAGGTGGCCTGAAGGGGAAAATCCGAAACCTGAATTTCCGGTTCGCGTCCAATCACCATGGCGCGCTCGATGGCGTTTTCCAACTCGCGCACGTTTCCCGGCCAGGGGTAGTTCATCAGGATATCCAGCGATGCATGGCTTATCCCGGTAAAGTGTTTGTTCATGGCGCGGGTGTATTTTTGCAGGAAATGGTTCACCAGGAGGGGAATGTCCTCCTTGCGTTCGCGCAGGGGCGGCAGGGTGATGCCGAAAACGTCCAGGCGGTAGTAGAGGTCCGGGCGAAAGGTTCCTTCCTTGACCAGCGCGGTCAGGTCCTTGTTGGTGGCGGCGACGGCGCGGAAGTCCACTTTGATCGGCTGCGTGCCCCCCACGCGCGTGATCTCCTTTTCCTGGAGGACGCGCAGCAGGTCGGTTTGGGTTTTCAGACTAATGTCCGAGATCTCGTCCAGAAATACCGTGCCTCCTTCCGCGACTTCAAACTTACCCTTTTTGCGGTATTGCGCGCCGGTGAAGGCGCCCTTCTCGTGCCCGAAGAGTTCGCTTTCGAGCAGGGTTTCCGTCAAGGCGCCGCAGTGGATGTTGACCATGGGCATGTAGCGCCGGGGGCTTAGATTATGGATGGCGCGGGCGACCAGTTCCTTGCCCGTGCCGCTCTCGCCATGAATCAGCACCGTGGTGTCGTTGGGGCCACCGTGCGGATGCTATCCAGCACGCGTTGCATGGCGGGGCTTTGGCCGATTAACTCCACCGCCTGGGTTTCGTCAAGGGTTTCCCGCAAGCGGACATTTTCATCGCGCGTGCGACGGTGCTCAAGCGCCTTGGCCACCAGCCGGGCCAGGTCATCCGGGTCAAACGGCTTCTGATGTAGTCGTAGGCGCCGTCCTTCAGCGCCTGCACGGCGGTGTCCACCGAAGCGTAACCGGTCATGATGATGACGATGATTTCCGGATCCACTTCGCGAATTTTGCGATGCAGCTCGATGCCGTCCATGCCGGGCATTTTGATGTCGAGCAAGGCCAGATCCCAACGCTGGCGAGGCAATTTCAACAGCGCCTCGTGCGCACTGCAGGCCGTGTCCACGCTGTAGCCCTCTTCTTCGAACCATTTTCCCAGCGAGTCACGCACCACGGTTTCATCATCGACAATCAGGAGATTGGCTTTGGTATTCATAACGACCTCTTCTCATCGGGACGCACGTCCCGGGTTCCGGCTATCACGTCCCCGTCTTAATGCTTATCGGGGGTTCTTCCGGCAGCGGGACGGTGAATGCTGTTCCTGTCTGTGGCGTGGAATTGACCTCGATATTTCCTCCGTGCTGCTGCACGATGCCGAGAGCGATGGGAAGTCCCAGGCCGGTCCCTTTGCCCTCTTCTTTGGTGGTGAAGAAGGGCTCGAAAATATGCGAGAGAACCTCCGGCGGAATGCCCGGTCCGTCGTCGCGCACCACCACCCGGCCCATGCGCTCCTCGACATCAAAAGAGCTTTCAATGCCCAGCCGCCCGCCGTGGGGCATGGCTTCCACCGCGTTCATCATGATGACCAAAAGCACCTGTTGCACCTGGCTGGCGTCGCAGAAAAGGGCCGGTAAATTCGGGTCCAACTGCTTTTGTAATTCCACACTCTGCAGCGTCATCTGGTGTCCGAGCAGCAGCAGGCAGCGCTCAATGATGGCGTTCAGGTCGTTCTTTTGTGGATTGATGGGCGTCTGCCGCGCGAAAGTCAGCAAGTTCTTGACGATGCCGCCGCAACGCCGGCTTTCCCCCTCGATGATTTGCATGTATTTCTTGGCGTCGGCGAGGCGCTGCTCGTCGCCGAGGCCTTTGTCCGCCATGCGTGAAACGAGCTTGCTGTAGGTCAGAATCCCCGCCAGGGGATTATTGATTTCATGGGCGACGACGGCGGCGAGCTTTCCCAGAGACGCCATCTTTTCCGACTGCGTCAAACTGCGGTAGGCGCGCTCGAGCTCCTCCGTTTTTCGGTGTACGCGACCTTCCAAAGTCTGCGTCCACTGGCGGTTCTCGGCCTGCGCTTTTTTCAGTTCCTGGGTCATGACGTTGAAGGAGACCGCGAGGCTGCCAATCTCATCCTGGCTCGCTTCCGGCAGTACGTAATCGAGATTTCCCTGCGCCACAGCGCGCGTGGCCTTGGTCAGTTTGCGCACGGGTTTGTGCACGGTGAGCCAGATCAGCCAGGAGGTGAGCAGGCTTACGATCAGAAGTGCCGCTCCCGTAAAGACCAGGGTGCGGCGTTCATGACTCGCCACGGCCGCATCCATGGCGGCCAGCGAGACGTTGGTATCCAACACGCCCAGAACCTGGTGGCCGGGGGAGTGGGCGTGGCAGGAGGCGTTGGAACAATCCGGCTCGTTTTCGATCGGCCGGATCAGGCCCAGGACGCGCGTCCCGTCGCGGTCACGGTAGATGCGCATCCGGTCGGGGCGGTCCAATTTTGCCAGGGGCTGGGCTTGCGCGTGGCAGGCATAGCAGGCCTCGGCCTTCTTATCGACGAACTGGCCCACTTCCTGCGGGTCGGTGGAGAAGCTGATCTGCCCCTCCTTGTTGAAGATGCGGATGCGGCTGATGCCATTTTCGTGGCCGATGGTGTTGATGATCTGAAAGACGTCTTCGCGCTGATTGCGAAGCATGGAATAGCGGATGCTGCGGCGGATCGTGTCACTGATGCGGTCGGCGCTCTGGAAGATGACTTCCTGCTGCGATTGCCGCCACAGGCGCAGATTCCAGTATCCGTAGAGCGAGAACAGGACGGCGGTTCCACCCACCACGAACGCTGTCAGCCGAACTGACAAACTGCGAGTCAGGCGTTTCATCGAGCGTCCTCGGCCAGATCCCACTCACGAACCTGCCATGAGGGATTCACTGGTCACCAGCTCGCCGGGAGCGGAGCTTCGGGTTGCAGGCGCAGGCTGAGCCTGTACCGGCGGGAAGACATTCAGGTAGCGCACTGCGAGCGCGAAGGCAAAAACCGCGGCAGCGACGGTGGAAAGGGAGACGGCCGCCTCCGTCCAACGCGGAATGTATCTGCCGCCCGCCCATCCTTCGATTCCGGTAACGCTGACATTCAGGCGGTTTAGCAGAAATCCCGTGATTACCAGAACGGCGGCAACAAACCGTCCCTCCGGGTTTTCACGAATGCGGCGGATGAGCAGCAGGCCGATGGGAAGAATCACACCCACGATGACTTCCAGGAGGAACGCGGCGGTTTCAGACGTGGGCTGGCGCAAGTAGGCAAAAGTTCCGCGCTCCCAGAGGTCCTGGAAACGCACGATGGCGTAGAGCAGCATGACCACCGCCATGGCCTTGCCGAGGTCGTTTAGAATCGGCTCCCCGATCGAGGCGCCAAATGCCCGGGCACTCAGGTGCGAGGCCATGATCAGCAGCGCGATTCCGGTTCCAATCGCCGAAATGATGAAGAACAACGGCAGCAGCGGCGAGTACCAATAGGGGTGAAGTTTTGTCGGCACGATCAGGAAGAGGCTGCCGAGCGACGATTGATGCATCGTCGAGAGAAGAATGCCGAAAAACACCAGCGGCAGCATGACGGTTTTAAGAGCCTTGCGTGGTGTGTCCCAACCGAGCTTCTCCAGAATGACAGGAGCGAATTCCAGGCCCGCCACCGTGACGTAGAGCATCACGCACCACGCCACTTCAAAAAGCACGGAGTGGATATTCCAGTGAATCAATGGGTACCAGATGCGAATGGGACGGCCGACTTCAAAGAGCATCGTGGAGCCCACGCGCGCGTATCCGAGAAAGGCAATCAGAATGGCGGGGCGAATGATGGGGCGAAAGCGCTCGAGGTGAAATACATAGACAATTGCCGCCAGCGTGAAGCCGCCCGCTGCCGTGCCGACTCCGCAGAGAACGTCAAATCCAATCCAAATGCCCCAGGGGTAGCGGTCGGAGAGGTTCGTCGAGGCGCCCAACCCGTGGAAGAACCGGACATAGGTGGAGTAGGCGCCCGCCATCAGAATCAGGGCCAGAACCACCCGCCAGAAAGTTACTTTCGGAAATTTCTCAAGACGCATCGTTGGACTCCCCTTAGCTTGCCGTTCCCTCGCTCGAAATTACTTTTTTGTCGTGTCAACGCCACCTGACGCGCCAATGGGCCGATGATCCTCGTCCTTCTTCTCCGCCTTGGCCACCTCTTCCCGCCGGTTGGTGATCCAATAAATTCCACCCAGGAGCATGCCGGTGGCGGTGATGATGCGGGGCAGCTTGGAAAGAACGCGGAAGGTGTAATTGGGAAGCGCGTCGCTCGGCAGGTCCACCGGAAGGCCCAGAGATTCAAACGGCACGGCGGACAAGTAGAGCACCGAGGTTCCGCCCACTTCGTCCTTGCCGTAAATGTGGGGGAAATATTTGTTCGGTTCGCTCTTGATGCGGTTTTCCGCCTCTTTCAGCAGCTCTTCACGCTCGCCAAAGATGCCGGCATGAACCGGGCAGACCTCCGTGCAGGCGGGTTGCAGCCCCTTTGCCTGGCGGGGAGCGCACATAGTGCATTTCTTGACTCGCGGCGCCCAGACCTTATCCCACTCATAGCGGGGAATGCCGAACGGGCAGGCCATCATGCAGTACCGGCAGCCGATGCAGAGATCCTCTTTGTAAATCACCGGTCCCGCAGCAGTCTTCTTGAGCGCCCCCACCGGGCAAACCGACGCGCAGGTGGGATCCTCGCAGTGCATGCAAAAACGCCGGATGAAAGTCGACCCGTGCGACTCAACGACGTTGAGCGTCTTATCCGACAACTTTAGATTGATGAGGTTGTCGCCGGGTGCGGGGGGCAGCCCGTTGGTTTCTTTGCAGGCGACGACACATTGTCCGCATCCGATGCAGAGGGTGGTGTCGACTAAAATCGCTTTGCTCATGTTCCCTAGATCTCCCGTGAGGAAGCGGTCGGACATAATGTCTTCATCAACCTTGCCCCTCATGAATTCCTTGCACGCGGGCTGCCGAGAAATTCAGCAGTTCGAGGGCGCAAAGAGCGATTAAGTCCGAAATACCTGCGCTAGATTTGCATCAAGTGCGGGGTATGGTGAAATCACGCAATTTCGCCGCCGGAACTGCGAATGGACGTGAACGCCTTAGTTGTGTTAAAACCTGAGTGATTTCGTGGTCGTCGACCAATATTCTGACCCGACGCTAGGGCGGTGGGCTCAGAATGGTCCGTGAGAGAAGCGAAAGTCCCGTTAGGATCGGAACTCAACATCAAAGCGGAGAGGAATTGCCAAGGGCAGATTAGAAAGCCCCGGTTTGCATCTTTGGCATTGCCTTTGTGTCCTAATCTCTGTAGCATCCAGCCCATCGGAGGGAAAGTGGTCATGGGTTCTCATATCGGCAGGCATCTTACCGCCGCCCCCTCGCGCCACGTTGCGCGATGGGTCGCGATTGCGGTCGTGGTGCTGGCGGCAAGCGGATCCGCCTTGGCCGGCGAAATTCACAATGCGGCGGGGCTTGGCGATTTGGAGAAGGTGCAGGCCTTGCTGAAGGCCGATCCGACGCTGGTTTCCAGCCGTGACCAGCAGGGCGCCACGCCTTTGCACTTTGCCGCGGCGTCCGACCACGTGGACGTAGCCCAACTCCTGATTACCAATCACGCCGACGTGAATGCCCAGGACGGCAAGGGTGATACGCCTTTGCACTACGCGGCCTTTGGAGCCCATCGCGACGTAGCCCAGTTGCTGCTCCAGAACGGTGCTGACCTCAATGCCCGGGACAACAAAGGCGCGACACCCTTGCACGCGGCGGCTTATGGTCACGCCGACGTGGCCCGCCTGCTCTTGACCCATCATGCCGATGTGAACGCCAAGGACGGGAAGGGCGATACGCCTTTGCACTATGCGGCCTACGGCGGCCACAAGGACGTGGTGCAATTGCTTCTCGCTTATAAAGCGGAAGTAAACGCCAAGGACGCGAATGGCGATACCCCGCTGCACTTTGCCGCATCTTCCGGCCACACCGCCGTGGTGCAACTGCTCATTGCCAACAAGGCGGATGTGGATGTCAAGGATGCGCAGGGCCAGTCTCCCTCCTACTGGGCGATGCGCAATGGCTACAAAAATCTCGCCGAACTGATTCGCCAGCAAGGCGCGTCGAACGGCTCCCGCGAAATTCAAGACGCGGCGCGAAAAGGGGATTTGGCCAAAGTGCAGGCGTTGCTTAAGAATAATCCTCGCCTTGTCTCGGTCAAAGACGATTTGGGAATGACGCCGCTGCACATCGCGGCAACCGTCGGCCACAAGGATGTTGCGGAGGCTCTGCTGGCAGCGAAGGCGGAAGTCGACACTCGAAACGATAACGGTTGGACGCCCCTGCATCTGGCGGCGGCGTATAACCATAAGGACGTTGTGGAGCTGCTCCTGGCAAATGGTGCAAATCCCAATGCCACCAACGCCACCGGCGCAACGCCTTTGCACCTCGCCGCTTCGGCCGGCTACAAAGACATCGTTGAATCCCTGATGGCTGCCAAAGCAGACGTGAACGCCAAGGACGGGAAAGGGAACACTCCCGCCCAGCTTGCAGAGGCCGCCGGGCATAAAGATCTAGCGGAATGGCTCGCGACCGGCAAGGCTCCGGCTGAGGTGGCCAAGGTCGAGGTGCCGCTGACTCCTGCCACGAACCCTGTAGCGCAAAAGGAGCCGACGCACGAATCTACCGCGGAAAAATCTACTGCCAAGCCCGCGGAGGAGAATCTTCATGCTCAGGCCCCCGCTCCCAGCCCGCACCTGCCGCGGCGGCTTCCGGCGAATCCCCCCGACCCCCACGAGATCGACGCGGCCATCCAGTCGGGCGATTTCAACAAGGTTCAGACGCTCTTGAATGCCAATCCCCCCCACCACCGGGTTGTTCTTGCGGCGGCGGGCCAGGATGTCGATCATCTGCCGGATCTCGCGGTGGCGACCGAACACGGGGTCGATCTTCCCCTCCTTGGCGCGCTGGGTGAAGTTGGTGGCGAAGCGCTGCAGCGCCTCGGTGCCGGCCGCCCCGGCCGGCCTGGGCGCCCCCTCCAGCGCCGGGCCCGGCCATGGGGGCCGCCTCGAGGCTCTCGGGCGAGGGACCGATCACGTCCTCGAGATTGCGCTTCACTTCCTCGAAGTGGAACTCCTCCACCTCCGGATAGGCTTCGCCGGTGTAAGGATTCGGGCTGGGCGATGAGCTGTACGAGCAATACGAGAGTTGGAACCAAGTAGAGGACAAGGACAGT
>CAVTDA010000031.1:0-14120 GCA_963733285.1 uncultured Acidobacteriota bacterium | reverse complement strand
CGCAATCACCGCAACGTCCATGGCGGCGCAGGCGGGAAAGAGTTCGTCCTCGGGACTCTGGTTGAAAATGTTGTACGTCGCTTTCACGCGAATCGATCAGCCCTGAGCGCACCGCGCCCACGCCATTCCAGGGTTCCCAGCGATTCAGGCTGATGCCGACGGCCTGAAACAAGCCCTGCCCGCGCAATTCGCCGATCTTCCTGACCCAGCGATCGTCTTGCAGCCAGGAATCGGACCAGGTATGGAATTGCATCAAGTCGCAACTCTCCATGCCCAGATTCTTGAGGCTGATGCGCACATATTGCTCGATGTGCTCCGGCGGATAGCAATCATCCAGGGAATATTCCGGGCGCGCCGGCCAGGCGAGATTCTTGGGTGGAATCTTCGTGGCTACATAAATTTTCTTCCCGCGGTTTTGACGGACCAGCTCTCCCAGCAGACCTTCGCTGTGCCCGAAGCCGTAGTGCCACGCCGAATCGAAGAAATTACACCCCGGTCGACGGCCCGCTGCAAGGACGCACGCGACTCGGCATCGTCGGATCCGCTCCAACTCGACATTCCCCACATGCCGTAGCCAAGTTCGCTGACGTTCCAGCCGGTTCGACCAAATCGGCGGTACTTCATCCTATCCTCTGCCTGCATTCGGGGATATGCACCTTCTCGGGACTCCTGAAGGGTGTTGTTCGCTGCTTTGAGGCAACCGGAGACTCTACCAGATGTTCCGCGTACTTTTAAGGCCCAAATGCAGGAAGCGCCCATCGACTCATTGTCCGCATTTCCTCGAACCATTCGTTGACACCCCTTGCGGCCCCAACTAAGATGCTTCCCGAAGTCATCACCAGAATTGAATCCAGCAACCTGCGGCGGCGGAGGCTTCAGTGGAGTGGCGGCATACCAAGACCAGTGCCAACGGAGAGCTGGCCAAACTCACCACTTTCATGATGACCAAGGTGCAGCCGGAAGGAAGCGTGACCTTCCGCATTACGGTGAAGGAGTATGCCGTCCCACCCGCCGGGCAGCGCCTGCACTTTTTCGCTGAAGCCGACAAGCATGTGAATCAAAACAGCGCTCCGGTACTTCCCTCGGGATGGGGGAATACCGAGTGGGAGGCGCTGGAAGGCTGCCTGCGGTTGATTCGATCGTTTCCTTACGAGGGCAAGGACTGGAACTAGCTTCACCTCCGGCCATCGCCCCGATGCTCCCGGGTGACGGGGCGGATGGGGCCCTTCACCGATCGAGGGTCACTTTCCATGGAATTCATTAAGAAACAGGTCCATGCGGGAGTTGTCATCCTCACATGACCGGCAGCGTCCGCATCGGCGCCAATTGCCAGCAGATCGAGCAGGCGCTCAGCGATCTGACTGAACAGGGCAACATCTGGGTGGTGTTTGATCTTTCCGGCGTCACCTACATCGATAGCGCGGGCATCGGGACGGTCGTGCGGTGCCTGGTCAAACTCCGGAAGCTGGGCGGAACACTGCGGCTTGCGGGCGTAACCGGCATGGTGGCGGGAGTCCTGAAGCTCACGCAGATCGATCGAAACTTCGAGATCTTTCCCACCGCGGATGAAGCCGCCAAGGGCCTGCCTCTCGCTCCAGAACCGTACGTGTGCGAAGGTGACAGCGATGCGCAGCGGTGTCCTCGCCGCGAGAATGACATTGCCCATGCGGCTCGCGGCGACGCCGTGGTATATTCAAAAAAGCGGGAAAATCGGGGTTTTTGCCGGTTTCCGGAGCTCAAAGTGAATCGCGAGACGGCTCAACCGCAAATTCATGACGCCAACCCATGCCAGTTCGATCCCTCCACCTGAACGCTGGGGAGTCTTGCTGCTGGCGCATGGCGCGCCCGACAAGCTTGAGGATCTTCCCGAGTTTTTACGAACGTGCGCGGCGGGCGGCCGTTGCCGGAACCAGTCGTCAAGGAAATCGCTCATCGCTACAGCCTGATTGGCGGAGGCTCGCCGCTGCTGCGCCATACACGGCTTCAGGCCGGGGCGCGGGCGAAGCTGATGGGTCATCCGGTCTATGTGGGCATGCCAAACTGGTCGCCCTTCATCGCCGACGCGGTTCGCCGCCTTCACGATGACGGAATCAACCGCATCGTGGCCGTGTGTCTCGCGCCGCAGAATTCCCGCACCAGCACGGGACTCTACCGGAACCGCTTGATGGACGCGGTGCAGGAAATTCATCCCGGCTTGGTGGTGGATTTCGTCGAGAGCTATCACGATCATCCGGGCTTGATTGCGGCCTTTCGCGAGCGCGCGGAAGCGGCGTTGCAATCGGCCGTGCGGGAAACCGGCGGCCCCGTTCCCGTAATCTTCACCGCCCACAGCGTGCCCGAGCGCACGATATCCGCCGGCGATCCCTACGAGCAGCAGGCGCGCGAGACGGCACAACTTGTGGCCGCGTCCATGGGCCTCACCCAATATCGCATGGCCTTCCAGAGCCAGGGAATGACGTCGGAAAAATGGATCGGGCCAACCGTCGAGTCGCAGATTGACGAACTGTCGCACGCCGGCGCCAAGGACGTCTTGTTGGTTCCCATCGGTTTTGTTTCCGATCACGTCGAGATTCTCTACGACATCGATATCTTCTTCCGCGATTACGCCAAGGCCCGGGGCGTGCGGATTCACCGGTCGCAATCGCTCAACGAGAGCGCGCCGTTCGTCGCGGCCCTCGCCGCTCTCGTGGCCGCGCGGATCGAACAGATGTCGAATGCTGCCGTCGAGTCATTCGGCGCCAATCCCACCGGCGCCTGAATTCTGTCGGAGTTTTGTTCTTGTCCTCCAGCACTCCAACACGCCGTGTCGCCGTCATCGGCGGAGGCACCTCCGGCCTCGCCGCTGCCTACACACCTGCGCGCGCGCGTCAGGCGGGCGCTCCGCTGGAGGAATTTCTGATTGAAGCCGGCCCGAAGTTGGGCGGCGTCGTACACACGGAAAATATCGATGGCTTCGTCGTGGAAGCCGGGCCGGACAGTTTTCTTGCCGAAAAGCCCCAGGCCGCGGCCATGGCGCGCGAACTTGGTTTGGGCGGCGATCTGATTGGCTCGAACGACCACGCCCGCCGCACCTACATTCTCCACCACGGGCGCCTGCTGCCTTTGCCCGATGGATTGATGTTTCTGGTTCCCACCCGCATTTGGCCCATGGTGACGACCTCGCTTCTGCCTTTCAGCACCAAGCTGGCGGCCGTGCGCGAGTGGTTTGCGTCACCTCCCAATGGCGAGCGCGAGGATGAATCGGTTGCGAGTTTCGTGCGCAGGCATTATGGCGAGGCGATGGTGGAGAATATCGCCGACCCCCTGCTCGCCGGCGTTTACGGCGGCGATTCCGCCGCGCTCAGTGTGCGCTCGGTTCTGCCGCGATTCTGGGAGATGGAGCGCAAATACGGCAGCCTCACGCGGGCAACGCTGAAATCGATGCGCGAGCGGCGAGCGAAAGCTTCGAGCACCACTCCAGACTCAACGCCGTGGGCGCCAGGCGATTCATCCTCCGGCAAGCTGCCACTTTTCATGACGCTCAAAGGTGGACTCGAGCAGCTAACCGAGAGGCTGGCGTCCCACCTCGATAAGTCCCGCGTCCTCGTGCAGCATCCCGTCCGCGCTTTGGAGTTTTCTCCCGGAGGTCCCGCAGGCGCAACGGATTCCTGTTCGCGGCGCTTTCTGATTACTCTGGAAGGCGGCAAAACCCTCGATGCCGACGCCATCGTTCTCGCCGTGCCCGCGCACGTGGCGGCCGGACTGCTGCCCTCCCTCGATCACCGCCTGAGCGAGCTGCTGGAAGGCATTCCTTACAGCTCGTCCATGACCGTCTCGATGGGATTTGACGCCACTGCCCGCGCCACGCTTCCCGCCGGTTTCGGATTCCTTGTGCCGCGCAAGGAGAACCGCCGGATGCTGGCCTGCACCTTTGTTCATGCCAAGTTTGACCATCGCGTTCCCGACGGGAAAGCTATGCTTCGGTGCTTTCTGGGTGGAGCGCGCGATCCGGAAGTCCTGAATCTGCATGACGACGAGGTCACGGCCATCGTGCGCAAGGAGCTGCGCGAGATTCTGAACTTCACCGCCGAGCCCTTGTTCTGCCGCATTCATCGATGGCGCGCCTCGATGGCGCAATATCCCGTCGGCCACAGCGGACGCATCCACGCAATCGAAGAGAGACTTCAGGACCTGCCCGGGTTGTATCTCGCCGGCAACGCCTACTCCGGCATCGGCATCTCGGATTGCATTCGCACCGGAAAAACCGCGGCGGAGAAGGCTTTGGAATTTCTGGGCCTCGGCGCCGGAAACAAGCCGCAATAGGTGGCGATTTCCCCAATCGCGCGTTGCCATCCAATTCGCCGTGCGAAAAAAATTGAGGATTTTCTTCACCCGTTTCCTTCAGCACCCACCTGCCGCACGCGCAAATCCGGGTTATCATAGATCGGTAACAGAGCTACGGAGGAATCATGGATAAGGGTCGTAATCATTTCGGCGCGCGCGCCACTATCGCCACGGCGGGCGGCAACGCCGTCATTTATCGCCTCGACAGTCTGGAGAAGGCCGGTCACGCCGCAGTGGCAAAACTGCCGTTCTCCATCAAGGTGTTGCTTGAAGCCTTGCTGCGGAATTGCGACGGCACGCTGGTGACGGAAGAGGACGTGACTTCGCTCGTCCAATGGAACGCCAAATCGCCGGCAGCACGCGAAATCCCCTTCAAGCCCGCCCGCGTGATTCTTCAGGATTTTACCGGTGTGCCCGCGGTGGTGGATTTGGCGGCGATGCGTGCGGCGATGAAGCGCCTGGGTGGCGATGCGACCAAGATCAATCCCCTGGTTCCGGTTGACCTCGTCATCGACCACTCCGTTCAAGTCGACGCGTTCGGCAATGCCTCGGCGCTTCAGCTCAATGCCGAAATTGAATTTGCGCGCAACCGCGAGCGCTATGAATTTCTGCGCTGGGGCCAGCGAGCCTTTAAGAATTTCCGCGTCGTTCCTCCCGCCACGGGAATTGTTCATCAGGTGAATCTGGAATTTCTGGCCAAGGTGGTTCTCGAACAAAAGGTCGATGGCGAAACCGTATTGCACCCTGACACGCTGGTCGGAACCGATTCGCACACGACGATGATCAACGGCCTGGGCGTGCTCGGCTGGGGCGTGGGTGGAATTGAAGCCGAAGCCGCCATGCTCGGCCAACCCTATTATTTCCTGACTCCGAAGGTGGTGGGCTTCCGGTTGCGTGGAAAATTGAACGAAGGCGTCACGGCAACCGATCTCGTCTTGACCGTCACCCAAATTCTGCGCAAAAAAGGCGTGGTGGATCAGTTCGTCGAATTCTTCGGCGACGGCCTGGCGGAGATGACGCTGGCCGATCGCGCCACGGTGGCCAACATGGCTCCGGAATATGGCGCCACGATGGGATTCTTCCCCATCGATGCGGAAACGCTGCGTTACATGCGCCAGACGGGACGAACCGATGAGGAAGTCGACCGCGTGGAGCGTTACGCCAAGGAGCAGGGCATTTTCCGCACCGCCTCAACGCCCGATCCCGAATTCACCGATGTCGTGGAACTCAATCTCGCGACCGTCGAACCCAGCCTTGCCGGACCCAAGCGCCCGCAGGATCGCGTGCTGCTGTCGAAAATGAAGGAAACGTTCCATAACGCTCTCTCGGCCCCGGTAAAAGAGCGCGGCTTCGGCCTTTCCGCCAGGACACCAAGCGCAGCGCTACATTCAAATCAAACGGCTCAAGCGCACAACTCGGCCACGGAGCCGTGGTCATCGCCGCCATCACCTCGTGCACGAATACCTCGAATCCGTCGGTGATGCTGGCGGCGGGCTTGGTCGCCAAGAAAGCCCTGGAGAAGGGATTGCAAGTTCCGAAGTACGTGAAGACCAGCCTCGCGCCGGGCTCGAAAGTGGTGACGGAATATCTGGAAGCCGCGGGATTGCTGAAGCCGCTTGCCGATCTCCACTTCAATCTCGTGGGCTACGGCTGCACAACCTGCATCGGGAACAGCGGCCCCTTGCCCGCGGAAGTGGCGAGCGCCGTCACCGAGGGTCAGCTTGTGGCGGCCGCGGTGCTTTCCGGCAATCGCAATTTTGAAGGCCGCGTCCATCCCCAGGTGCGTGCCAATTATCTCGCCTCGCCGCCGTTGGTGGTGGCCTACGCGCTCGCGGGAACGGTGGATATCGACCTCGCCACCGAGCCCCTGGGCAAAAGCAAAAGCGGCTCACCCGGTTTATCTGAAGGATATTTGGCCCACGCAGGCCGAGGTTACTGAAGCCATCAGCCGCTCGGTGAAGCCGGAGATGTTTCGCTCCAGCTATCAGAATGCCTGGGACGGAAATGAGACCTGGAACGCGATTCCCGTTGCCGGCGGCGCGCTTTATTCATGGCAGGAAGCGTCGACCTACATTCAGGAGCCTCCCTTTTTCACCGGCCTCACGCGCGAGCCGGGCGTCATCGGCGAAATCAAGGGCGCGCGCGTTCTCGCGCTGCTGGGGGATTCCGTGACTACCGATCATATTTCTCCCGCCGGCGACATTCCGCTCGATGGACCGGCTGGCCGCTTCCTGGCGGAGAACAAAGTAACCAAGAAGGATTTCAATTCCTTCGGCTCGCGGCGTGGGAACGATCGCGTCATGGTGCGAGGCACGTTCGCCAACATTCGCCTCAAGAACCTGCTTATTCCGGGCTCTGAGGGAGGCATCACGCTGCACTTTCCCGAGGGCGAGCGTCTGAGCATCTACGACGCCGCCATGCGCTACCACGATGAAGGCGTGCCACTGATCATTTTGGCCGGCAAGGAATACGGTTCAGGCTCGTCGCGCGATTGGGCGGCGAAAGGAACTCTGCTCCTCGGTGTGCGCGCCGTGCTGGCGGAAACTTACGAGCGCATCCACCGCAGCAACCTGGTGGGAATGGGCGTGCTGCCGCTTCAGTTCCGCGAGGGCGAGAATGCAGCATCACTGGGCTTGACGGGACAGGAAGTTTTCGACGTGGCGGGGCTGAGCGATTCCATCAAGCCGCGTTCCGAAGTAACGGTGACCGCCACCACCCCCGATGGTTCGAAGAAAAAGTTTCAGGCCATTGCCCGGCTCGACTCCGCTGTTGAAGTGAACTACTACCGCAATGGCGGCATCCTGCCCACGGTGCTTCGTAGCCTGCTGAAATAGGCGTGAGCCGGCGCACCTACGGTAGCGGTTCTCGGCGTCGATGGAGAAGGCCGTACGCCCAGGGCCCTATGGGGCGTATGCAGACAATTGCAACAGCCCCATACAGGGTGAAAAAAGTGATCGACGGATTTTGCCATAGACCGTGCTGTCTCCAATTCGAAACAAGCACATATAAACAGACGGCAAGCACGCAGATCGCAAACCCAATGTCCAAAAATCGCGGGAGACGTGCCGGCCGATGATTTCCGGAAGTTTTAGAAATCATCAAGAATATTAACAGAAGTATTATTGTTAATAGGTCAAGGTGACGGGGACTTGCGAAAGACCGCCATGTACACCACATAGGCGAACATGAATCCAAAAAAGAGAACTCTTTCAACTTTAGTTAAGGTCATGACCTGTGCCCCCTTCCCGGCGGCGGCGAAGCCACGGCCAGAGGTTTTTTGACCGTGGGCTTGTCGCGGATGCGATACGCCGGCGGCAATCGCACCCAATCATTTTCGATAAGGTACGCCCCCTCCGCTACCAAGTTCAAGGCAAAACCGAACTATGACAAACTGTCTGGAGTCGGAGAATGGCTGCAACTCGCGCAGATCATCTGGCGGCAGGACGGCAAATTGTGCATATGTGGCTACTACCGCAATGGCGGGATCCTGCCTACGGTTCTTCGCAGCCTGCTGAAATCGGCGTAATGCTCGCGGGCGACCCAAATCAAAACTTGGCAATTCCTGGAGCGCAGGGCCGGACCGGGCCTGGCGCAACCTTGCCCCCTCCGGGCCGCCGCTGGACTTCGGTGTCGACGAAACCCTGGATCGGAATGTGCCGCGTCACCGGGTTTAGGTCCAGGGGTTGAGGAGGGCTTTCAATATCGATTGAAAGTGCGAGGCGTTGCGGGTTACAAGTGTCAACCGATGAACCTGAGCAGTGCCCGCGAGGAAGGCGTCGAATGGCTTCGACGGATCGCCCCGCCGCCTCGCTCCGTGCCACCAGCTTGCCGCAGGCGTCGGCGACGGCCGCATCAATGCTCAGAATCCTTCCTTCAAAGCGTCCGGGCAGATCGTTCTCCAGCCATGCGCTCAACTGTTTCTGGCGCCGCCCCGCGGCGATGCGCTCAATACCATGGCGCAGTTCCGCGAGGGTCACGACGCTCAAAAACACCTGGTCTTCGTCGGTATCGGCCAGCCACGCCACAACGCCCGGATTGGGACGCGGCCTCACCCATTCCGAGACGACGTTGGTATCCACCAGAAAGCTCATAACCCCGCCTTACGAACGCCACCCCGCAGCCGGTCAATCTTCAATCCCGACCGCCGCAGGGGGGACGACGCGAAAAAGTCAGCCAGGCTCCCTTGGCGCCGGGTCTTGCGCTCCCATTCGTCGGCGGCGACCACCACGGCGGCCTTGCGTCCGTTGCGCGTAATGGGTTTGCGGTCCCAGGGATCGCGCCTTGTCGATGACCTCGCTGAATTTC
Source organism: uncultured Acidobacteriota bacterium (assembly GCA_963733285.1). Classification (GTDB taxonomy): domain Bacteria; phylum Acidobacteriota; class Terriglobia; order UBA7540; family UBA7540; genus Bog-366. The sequence goes on along the minus strand of CAVTDA010000031.1, from coordinate 5,492 downwards.
GCCTTGGCCTGGGCGACTGTCCATGCATCCACTCCCACGGTGCTAACCTCCTGAAGAAACCGTCAAGATGGTCATGATAGTCATTTTAAACCTGCGAATGCAAGCGTAAGCGAAAGCGGCTTGGATCAGCCCGCAAAGCGGGCGAAGGTGTTAGCCCATAGCGTAAGCTATGGGTCAAGCGTGCAAGTCAATGCAATAAGCCCCGGCAGGGGCGAAAGAAATGTGCACGCCACTAATCCCATTCCCAATGCTGCGCCGGCCGGGTTGGCCACACTTCTTTCGCCCCCTGGGGCTGGCGGGGGGATTTTACCCGAATTCACTCCCACGGCTCACGCCGTGGGCTACGGTCTTGCGCCGCTACGCGGCTGGAATCGTCGCGCGAGCCTAGGGTCCGGCCCCAAGGTATCAAACACTTCGTTACCATCCAAGCCAAACTTCTTACGAATCATTTTCCCGCAGCTATCGCAGGTGTAAGAAAATCATTATCATGAGTTGTAGCGAGGCTTAACGAGCGCCGAAGACGGTAGAAGACAGCGGCTACAGCGCCAGCTTATCCGCACCTTCAAGATTCCCTGACACCGGCGCTGTTTGCTTCGCGCGGGAATTTCAGTTTGGATAGGTATGCAGCCAAAAGGCCAGCAGAATAGATTCTGGGTTCCGGCGCGCGAAGCCTTCTGGCTGGCGTTGGAGGAACTCCGCAACCACAAGCTGCGCTCCTTCCTGACCCTGCTGGGAGTGGTCATTGCCACCACCACGCTCATCGTGGTGATGTCGGTGGTGAATGGCATGAACCTCTACATCGCCACCAAAATCGCCAACCTCGGCACCAACACCTTCGTTCTCGCCGAGTTCAAATGGGCGCAGGGATATGAAGCCTACCTGGAGGCGTTACGGCACAACCGTCCTATCCGCCTGGAGGAGTATGAGTATCTGCGCGATGCGCTGACCGGTTACGAGGCCATGAGCGCCATCGCCCAGCCGGAAAACGGACCCGGGGCGCGCTACGAAGGCCGCTCCATCGACGAAGTGACCTTGAGCGGAGTGACGGCAAGCCACGCGCTGATTGGCCGGGAGAAGGTGGCGGAGGGACGCTACATCAGCGAGCAGGATTACCGCCACAACACCCGCGTCTGCTTTATTGGCCAGGATATTGTGGATAAGCTCTTTCCCACCACCGATCCCATCGGCAAGGAAATGACCGTGGGCGGCCACAACTTCACCGTCATCGGGGTTGCGGAAAAGATCGGCACTACTTTCGGGGTCAGCCAGGACAATTTCGTTTTCATTCCGCTGGGAACGTTCCGCGATCTCTTCATGCCGAATCTGGAGCTGATGGTTTTCATCAAATCTCCCGATTCCCGGCACATGATCGAATTGGAGGACGAAACCAAAGTCCTGATGCGCGTGCACCGCCATATTCCCTTCAGCGAGGAAGACACGTTTGGCATCAACGCCTCGGACACGCTGATGAGCGCGTGGAAAGACCTGACGGGAACCATCTTCGCCGTCACCATCGGCGTCGTCGCGGTCTTCATGGTGGTCGGCGGCATCGTGATCATGAACATCATGCTGGCCACGGTCACCGAACGCACCCACGAGATTGGAATTCGCAAGTCGGTGGGGGCAAAGCGTAGCGACATTCTGTGGCAATTCGTCATTGAAGCCGCGGCCCTCGCCGGATTGGGAGGCCTGATGGGCGTCTTGATCTCCTACGCCGTGGCGAGGGTCGTGGATGTCTTTTTCACGGCGGAGGTCCCCACCAGCGCGGTCGTCGTGGGGGTCTCGCTCTCCACGTTGGTCGGCATCTTCTTTGGCATCTATCCCGCCAAGCGGGCGGCGGCGCTGGACCCCATCCAGGCCTTGCGGGCGGAGAAATAACATGGCGACCTACTGGCAGGCGGTCGGTGAAAATCTGCTGCTCGCGCTCGATACGCTGCGCACGCATAAATTCCGCTCGTTCCTCACGGTGCTGGGCGTGTTGATCGGAACCACCACGGTCATCCTGGTGGCCTCGATCATTGCCGGGCTCGATACGCAATTGGTGCAGGCAGCCGAGCAATTTGGAACCCGGGTGGTGTGGGTCTACAAGCTGCAAATGGGCGCTCCGCACAAGCTGACGCGGGAGGAGCGGCTGCGCAAACCGCTGACCTACGAGGACGCTATGGCCATCAAGGAGCAATGCCCCGCGGTGGAGGAGGTTTCCGTCGCGGTGTTTCCCTCGCTGTCGGATTTCGGCCTGCCGCCCTCCACGGCGCGCTACAAGGGGCATGAAATGGCGGGCGCGCAATTCATGGGCGTCGACGCCAACTATCTCTCCATCGCCAACTCCTCGCTGGCCGACGGCCGGTTCTTCACCGCCACGGATGACCTGCACCGCCGTGAAGTCGCCGTCATCGGTGCGAACGTCGTGCAACAACTCTTTCAGAACGAAGATCCCGTGGGCAAGCAGATCGTCGTCGATGGGCACCCGTTGGAAGTCATCGGCACCCTCCATAAATTCAAGGGATTCCTCGGCGATAGTCCCGATGACCGCGACGTTTTTATTCCCTATCGAACTTTCCGGGACGAGTATCCTGCTGCCAAAGATCATTTCATCAGCGCGCTGGCAAAGCGTGGGCATTTGGATGAGGCACAGGATGAAATTCGCAGCCTGCTGCGCCGCCGCCGTCATGTGGGTCCCAATGACCCCGATAATTTCGGGATCTCGACCGCGGATTCCTTCATCGGCGAGTTCCGCCAAATCATCGCCAGCGTTGGAATCGTCATGATCGTCATTTCATCGATTGGGTTGTTGGTGGGCGGAATCGGCGTTATGGATATCATGCTGGTGTCGGTCACCGAACGCACCCGGGAAATCGGCGTGCGCAAGGCCGTGGGCGCCCGGCGGCGGGACATCGCCTGGCAGTTTTTATTGGAAGCAATAGCTTTAACGGGCTCGGGAGGCTTGATCGGAATCGCTCTGGGCTGGTTCTTGAGCTTTCTGATCCGCATGCTGGTACCCAGCCTGCCGTCGACCGTTCCGCTGTGGTCGGTGGTGGCCGGATTCGCTGTTTCCACCGGAGTTGGCTTGTTCTTTGGCATTTGGCCTGCTCTGAAAGCGGCCAGGCTCGATCCCATTACCGCCCTTCGCTACGAGTAGACTCTCAGTCCCATTACGCCGCTTCGCGACGAGTGAACCAAGTTCGCCATTTCCCACGCGTTATCGCGTCTAAGTCGGTCTATGATGACTTCACTTCCTGCCCCCCCTGCAAATTCCGCAAATTTCATTAACCAAATCCGCTTGTCTCATTGTCAAGGTGTGTACTATTCTGTTGTGTTTCGGTATTGAAGTCTTGAATCCTCAGGACACATCGCTGAGAAATTCACCAAGGGAGGGTTATTTTACCCATGGCAGCTTATAACGGGAACCCTGTCCCGCTGGATGGCCAGACCATCACCTACGTGGACGGCGGGTTTGTAATTCCGGACCGGCCCGTGATTCCCTATATCGAAGGAGATGGGACCGGTCGCGACATTTGGAAAGCCTCGCAACGTGTGTTCGATGCGGCGGTGAAAAAGATTTTTGGCGGCAAAAAGCACATTGTCTGGTACGAGGTTTTTGCGGGCGAAAAGGCCTTTCGCCAATTTGGAGAATGGCTGCCGCAGGGCACCCTCGACGCGATCAAGGAATATCGCATCGCCATCAAGGGACCGCTCACGACTCCCGTGGGAGGCGGCATCCGCAGCCTCAACGTGGCGCTGCGCCAATTGATGAATCTTTATGCCTGCTGGCGCCCGGTGAAATTCATTCCCGGCGTGCCTTCGCCCGTGCGCCGGCCGGAAAAGATGAACATCATCATCTTCCGCGAAAACACCGAAGATGTATACGCGGGCATCGAATGGCGCGAAGGATCTCCCCAGGCAAAGCGCTTGATTGAATTTGTGAATGCCTTCTCAAGGAAGACAACAACAAAAAGCAGATTCGGCTCGACTCCGGTATCGGCATCAAACCCATGTCCATTACGGGAACGAAACGGCTGATGCGCCGGGCCCTGCAATACGCCGTCGATTCCGGATTGAAAACCGTGACCCTGGTCCACAAAGGCAACATCATGAAGTTCACCGAGGGGTCATTCCGCGATTGGGGCTATGAATTGGCCAAGGAAGAGTTTCGTTCCCAGATCGTGACGGAGCGTGAAAGCTGGATTCTGGGCAACAAGGACAAAGACCCCAACATTTCCGTTGAGGCCAACGCCGCGTTGGTTGAACCGGGACTGGAAATTGCCAACACCGCGTTCCAGCAGCAGGTGGCGAAGGAAGTAAAGGAGTGCCTCGATTCGATTTACGCGACACACGGCAAAGGTCAGTGGAAAAACAAAATCCTGGTCAACGACCGGATTGCCGACTCCATGCTGCAGCAAATCCTGACGCGCGCCGAGGAGTATGAAGTTGTCGTTACGCCGAACCTGAATGGCGACTACCTCTCTGACGCCTGTGCTGCTCAAATCGGCGGATTGGGCGTGGCTCCCGGGGCCAATATTGGCGATGGGTTCGGAGTCTTCGAGGCCACCCACGGCACCGCCCCGAAGTATGCCGACAAGGACATGATCAATCCCGGCGCGGTCATCCGCTCGCGGCGCGTTGATGTTCGAATTTATGGGCTGGCGCGAGGTCGGCAAGCTCATCGAGGATGCGACTCGCCAAGACCATCGTGCAACACCGCGTAACGTACGACCTCGAGCGGCTGATGCAAATGGACGGAATCAAGGACGTGCAAACGCTCGGAACCAATGGGTTCGCGAGCGCGATCATTGAAAATATGACTTAAGTGTTAGGGGAAAGAAAGTGTCAGGTGCCAGGTATCAGGCAAATTAGACCACAGCCTCGGTATGTGGCGTTGCCGTCTGATGCCAGATCTGTGCGACCTGGAATCGTACTGAGCTTGGCGCAGAAGCCGCTCTTCCCCTGACACCCGACACCTGGCACCTGAAGCCTTTTTTTCTTTCCTGGAGGAACTCATGCGTAAAAAAGTTACCGTCATTGGGGCAGGAAACGTGGGCGCGACATCGCGCACCGGATTGTCGACAAGCAGCTCGCCGATGTGGCATTGATCGATATTTTGGAGGGCGTGCCGCAGGGCAAGGGTTTGGATTTGCTCGAAGCGGGTCCGATTGAAGGCTACGACGTCAAAATCAAAGGGACGAACGATTACAAAGATACAGCCGATTCCGATGTGATCGTGATGACGGCGGGATTCCCCCGCAAGCCCGGGGATAAGCCGCGACGACTTACTGAAGGCGAATTATGAAGTCGTGAAGGCCGCGGTTGAGCAGGCCGCGAAATACTCCCCGAGGGCGATTCTCATTGTCGTCACGAATCCGCTTGATGCGATGGTGCAGACGGCGTTTCGGTCAGCGGCTTCCCCAAAAACCGCGTGATTGGAATGGCCGGCGTGCTGGATTCAGCGCGCTATCGAACGTTCATCGCCGAGGCTCTGAAAGTCTCCGTGCTCG
>CAVTDA010000030.1:0-18857 GCA_963733285.1 uncultured Acidobacteriota bacterium | reverse complement strand
AGCGGGTGGCGGACCTTTCCGAGAATAAATGCCAACATTGACGGATTGCATTAGCAGGACATTTGATTGTCGGTTATCCACTTCTTGGTACCAGGCTCGTCCATCGCTTCTTGAATGACATCGTGGTGATGGCGGAAGACGCCGCGGTGCGGCAGAATCGCTTGCGGCTGGTCAAAAACCTCGACGAACTCTTCAGCGGGATTGCCCACTTCGCGGAGATTGCGGCCACCGCCTGACGCCCTCGCGCCATCGCATGCCGGTTGTAAACCAATCCATTTCAATGCCATGCGAACGTCATTGGGCGGCCGCGCAAAATTGTCGACGCGCCGACATTACCACGGCCGTCCGGCGATATCCCCCGGCGCGTGGTAGTTGTGGGTCCACTTGAAGACCGCGGCATCGTGCGCCGCGGCCCAGTTGGGAACGAATGGGCAACCGGGCGCATAGATCGTGGGGCTGCCGCACCGTGCCCGCTGGTCGGCCTGGGCTCTCGCCGCAGCGATGGCGTTTTTCAGGTTCGCGTAATTCTCCTGGCCCATCGAATCGCCCATGGACGCCGCCTGCTGAAAGTCGCTCAAGGCGTTTTGCGCCTGTCCCTGTGCTTGCTCGACGATCCCAAGATTATTCCAGGCATTGGCGTAGCGGGAACTCATCCGCAGGGTCTGGGTGTACGCGTGGCGCGCGTGAACCAGGATTGCCGCACTGTTGCCGCCCGTCGCCGCCCCATTCATCGCGGAGGAGAAGACCCCGAGATATCCATTCCCCAGGTTGTACCAGAGCGTGTAGTCCTGGTGGGGGCCGGCGACGACTTCCTGCTTCTCAAGTGCGGCGAGGGCCTGGCGGTAATCGCCTTCGTAGGAATAGGCGGTCGCGAGGTTGTTCCAGTGGTTGCCGTTGTCGGGCGCAAGGTTGACCGAATGCTGAAAGGCGTCGGCGGCATCATGGTAGCGCTTGAGCTTCATGTAGATCTGGCCGAGCGCCGTCCATCCGCCCGCTTGGTTGGGGTCAAGGGCGACGGCTCGCTTGGTGGGATCGAGCGCCAGGTCGGGGCGGTTCATGCCGAAGAAATACGCATTGGCCATCATCGCCCAGGCGTTCGCCTCGTTGGGCTCGGCCCGCGTCCACGACTGCGTGTAACGGAGGAGGCCGTTCCAATCCTGGCGGCGCTGGTAGGCTTGTGCTTCCTGGAGCGAATAGGCTGCGCTGGAACCTGTGCAGCCGGCGCAAAGAACAATGGCGAGCAAAACAGTCCACGACTTCATCGAAACCTCCAGAACGGTACTTCCGGCAGATGCTCGACCCATGAGATGCGGGTGGAAAAGGTTGCGAGCACAGGCAGGGAATCACTCTAACTCCCCCGAACTCCCGAACCGCGGTGCATGGTGAAATTGAGACTCGTTTAGGCTGCCCCTAACGAACCACTTAGAGATTCAGGTTACGAGCTTCATTATCCACCCAAGAAAGAGCCTGTCAAGCGCGGAGAAAACGCGGATTCCGTGGCAAATGCCATGGATTATATTTTCCTATTCATCGATCAAAGCTGCGCTTGGTCATTGCAAATCCGCGCAAAATGCGGCAAAATCAACGGTCGCTTTCAGAGCATCCCTCGCATCACCTCTGCCGGATGAACTCGAAGTGACGACCATCTTGCACGAACCGAATCATACGCAATTGAAGCAAGAAATCTATCTTCCGATCATGATGCAATTCGAAAGGAGCAATTATGGAGAAGTACGTTTATTCCTTCGGAGGCGGTAAAGCCGATGGCAATGGGACGATGAAGGACGTTCTGGGAGGCAAGGGCGCGGGCCTGGCCGAGATGACTAATGCCGGACTGCCGGTGCCTCCGGGATTTACCATTGTGACTTCCGCCTGCCGGCTCTATTTTCAAGCCGGACACAAGACCCCGGCAGAGATCCTGACCCAGAAGGATCAGGCCCTGGCACAACTTGAAGCGCTGCAGGGGCAAAAACTCGGCGACAAGCAGAATCCCCTGCTGGTTTCGGTCCGCTCGGGTGCCAAGTTTTCCATGCCCGGCATGATGGACACGATTCTGAACCTCGGCATGAACGACACGGTGGTCGAGGTGATCGGCAGGAAGAGCGGCAATCCGCGCTTTGCCTACGACAGCTACCGGCGCTTCATCCAGATGTTCGGCAACGTGGTCATGGAGATTCCCAAGGAGAAATTCGAGCACGTTTTCGACGGCCAGAAGAAAAAGAAGAAGACCAAGCTCGATACCGACCTGACTGCCGAGGATCTGAAGGCCGTCATCGCGGAGTACAAAAAAGTCGTGCGCAAAGAAGCCGGCAAGGACTTCCCGCAGGACCCGCAAGTCCAGCTCAACATGTCGATTGAGGCAGTTTTCCGCTCCTGGTATAACCAGCGCGCGGCCACTTATCGGCGCATGAACAAGATATCCGACGACCTCGGAACCGCCGTCAACGTCCAGACCATGGTGTTCGGCAATATGGGTGACACCTCGGGCACGGGCGTGGGCTTTACGCGCAATCCGGCCACGGGAGAGAAAGTTTTCTACGGTGAATACCTGATGAACGCGCAGGGCGAGGACGTCGTTTCCGGCGTGCGCACCCCGATTCCGATCAAAGAACTCGAGAAGATGATGCCCGAGGTTTATCACCAGCTTCGCGACATCACCACGCGCCTCGAGCAGCACTACAAGGACGTGCAGGATTTCGAGTTCACGATTCAGGACGGCAAGCTTTACATGCTCCAGACCCGCAACGGCAAGCGCACCGGACCCGCCGCCGTCCGTATCGCCGTCGAGCTGGTGAAGGAAGGCATTATCACCTCGAACGAAGCGCTGCTGCGGGTCGAGCCCGAGCAGTTGAACCAGTTGCTGCACCCCGTGCTGGATGAGAAAAAGGCGCTGAAGGTCATTGCCAAGGGTCTGCCTGCATCCCCCGGAGCCGCGGTGGGACGCGTGGTCTTCACCGCGGACGACGCGGTGATCAAGGGCAAGGCGTCGCCGGTGATTCTGGTGCGCGGCGAGACCGTGCCGGACGATATTCATGGCATGGAAGTGGCGGCGGGAATCCTGACCTCGCGTGGCGGAATGACGTCGCATGCGGCGGTGGTGACGCGCGGCATGGGCAAACCCTGCGTTGCGGGCTGCGGCGATGTGGAGGTTAACGACAAGGCCAAAACCATCAAGGTGGGCTCGCTGACCATCAAGGAAGGGGATTGGCTCTCGCTCGATGGCTCCACCGGCCGCGTAATTCTGGGCAAGTCGGAACTGGTTGAGCCCGACCCGAATAGCGGCGTCTTCGCCGAATTCATGAAGTGGGCCGATGACGCCCGCGAAATCGGCGTGCGCGCCAATGCCGACATTCCCCGCGATGCGCTCAAGGCTGTGGAATTTGGCGCCGAGGGCATTGGCCTGTGCCGCACCGAGCATATGTTCTTCGCCAAGGAGCGCCTGCCGCACGTCCAGCAGATGATCATGGCGTGCAAGGAGACCAGCGATCCCAAGGAAGCCGCGGCGCTGCTGAAGACACGGCGCGGGGCCCTGGCAAAGCTGCTCCCATTCCAGCGCAAGGATTTTTACGGTTTGTTCAAAGCCATGAACGGACTGCCGGTGACCATCCGCACGCTCGATCCGCCGCTGCATGAATTCCTGCCCAAGCGGGAAGAGCTGATGGTGCAAATCGCGACGCTGGAAGCGGGCAAGAAGAAGAGTCCTAAGTTAGGACAGCTCAAGAAGTTGCTGGAAGTAGTTGAAGGCTTACATGAATTCAACCCCATGCTTGGTCTGCGCGGCTGTCGCCTGGGCATCCTGTATCCGGAAATTACCGAAATGCAGGCGCGGGCGATCTTCGAAGCGGCGGTGGATTGCAAGAAGCAGGGGATTAATGCAAAGCCTGAAGTTATGATTCCTTTGGTCGGCGAAGTAAAGGAGTTGCAGGCGCAGAAAGAGATTGTCAACCGGGTCGCCGATGAGGTCTTCAAGAAAAAAGGCCTCAAGGTGGACTACCTGGTGGGCACAATGATCGAACTTCCCGCCGCAGCGCTCACCGCCGGCGAAATCGCCAAGGAAGCCGAGTTCTTCAGTTTCGGCACCAACGACCTGACGCAGACCACGCTGGGCATCTCGCGCGACGACTGCGCCAAGATCATCAACGCCTACGTCAAGGCCAAGATCTGGACGGCCGATCCGTTTGCCGTGCTCGATCAGAAGCGCGTGGGACGTCTGGTGAAGTTGGCGACGAAGGAAGGCCGCGAGACCCGCGAGAAGTTGAAGGTCGGAATCTGCGGCGAACACGGAGGCGAGCCCTCGTCGGTGGAATTCTGCGCCGAAGCGGGACTCAACTACGTGAGCTGTTCTCCGTATCGTGTACCGATCGCTCGTTTGGCCGCAGCCCAGGCCGCGGTAAAGAAGGGCGAAAAAGGGTATTCGAACGCGTAGCCTTGGGATTCGGGGTTGGGGATTAGGGGTTTGGGCCTCGGTCACTCGAATCGCTTTGCCGTTGAGTTGTCGATTGCTTTAAGACAAAGGGCAGAGAGTCGACGTAACGTCAGCTCTCTGCCTTTTGTTTTTGAAAGGGCATTATCTTCTGGGTGTTTCCTTCCATCAGGCTGAGAATTCGATCGCTTCCAATAGTTAAAGCATTACTTTAATATATGGCCGGAGTGTGTCCCGAACAGTTTTGGGTTTGCCGGCCTTGATTCCTGACCTTGTGCCATTCGATCCTTGCCATGATCGGCACATTCAGGTGGGCATTGTCGACGCGCCGACAATGAAATTTTAGTCGGCACGGGCTCCACGCGTTGCAAGGCATGCGGGACCATGCCTGAAATGCCGCTCCAGCGTACAGAATCACTCCCCATCGCCATCGCTTTGCGTTATGGTAGTGGGCACCGATGGCTTCGTCTCGATCGAATTCAAGTGATCGCCGTGAAGAAACACCGTCGCCCCGCCAGCACCCATCAAGCGCCGGCACGGAGCGAACGGTGCAAGGATTCTCTCTCGTTCCGCTCGCGATTCTCTCCGCAACATTTCTCGTCTACGTCGATACGCTGATCCTCGGCTTTGTTTTTGACGATCACGTCCTGATCGTCACCAATGATTCGATCCGCTCCTGGCGATATTTCCCGAGTTATTTCACCTCGCACATCTGGGCCTTTCAGTATCCGCATCTGCTTGCGAACTATTACCGGCCGCTGTTTCTGACTTGGCTGAGATTGAACGAAATGCTGTTTGGCCTGCACCCCTGGGGCTGGCATTTGATGTCGGTGCTGGCGCATGTTGCCGTGACCTATATCGTCTACCGGCTAGCCATGCGGCTGACCCAGAATAGTTGGGTCGCGGCGGTGGCGGCGCTGCTATTTGGGTTGCATCCGGTCCACGCGGAAGCGGTGGCGGACATCACGTCAATTCAAGAGCCGCTTTCGACGCTCTTTATTCTCGCCGCCGTGCTGGCTTTTGCGCGCAGCCGCGAGCAGAGGGATTCAGCCGTGGGCACAGGGGACGAGCGCGTAGCAGGATCGTCCGTGGGAGGTGTGAGGTCGAAGGGATGGCTGGCTGCGTCCCTGGGCTTCACCGCTGCGTCTTTACTCACCAAGGAAAGCGGCATGGTCACTCCGCTCTTGATCTTCTTCTGGGTTTGTATTTACGGGCCAACCGGCGGCGGGGAAGCGCGAACCCTCGAAAATTCTGCGGGCTTCTTCACGAAAGTGAAAGCCGCGCTGGTGGCGTCGATTCCCTTTTGGCTCGTCGTGCTGGCTTACGTGCCGGCGCGGATTCGGGCCCTCAAGGGTTTTGCCCACGTTATAACGCCGCTGCCGCTTTCCAAGATGATCTACACCATTCCCTCCGTTCTGGTTTTTTATCTGCGCCTGCTGTTTTGGCCCACCGGATTGAGCTGCTACTACGATACGCCTTACCTTTCGACCCCCGACGCGCGCGCCTTCGTCCTGCCGGTAGCGCTGCTGGCCGCAGTTGTGGTGGCGGTCGTGATCCTCTACATGTGGTTACGGCAAATCTCCCCCCAGAGCGCGCGGGCGGTGGCCTTTGCCGCATTCTGGACCGTGTTGACGATTCTCCCCGTCCTCAATTTCCGCTTCCTGCCCGAAGGCGAGATTGCCCATGATCGCTATATCTATCTGCCCTCGATCGGATTCTTCATCCTGGTGGCGATGGCGCTCGGTTGGGCGTTCCGATCGGGGCAACGAGCATTGCGAAAGGACAATCGCGCATATGGAGAAACCCAAGAGGATCCGCCGGATGAAGCCGCCATCAACGACGACGGCAATTCGGTCATGCAACTCGACGAATCGCGGGGAAAAGGGTGGCTCGTGGGGGCGCTGCTCGCGGCTCTTTTCGTTGCCCTCGGACTTGCGACGGCACGGCAGAATCTCTTTTGGGCGAATGATTTTATGCTGAATTACCGTGCCCACGAAATCGCACCGAAAAATGTTTACGCCACGACCAGCCTTGCCGCCGCGGTGGCTGAGCAGGGAATGCAGGGCGCGGCAATCGATCTCTACCATCAGGCGCTGGCGATTCAGCCCAAATTCTGGCGCGCCAACGTCAATCTGGGCTATCTGGAATATGCGCGGGGGGATTATGGCGCCGCCGCGCACTACTTTGCCACCGCCTGTGAGTCCGACCCCACAGACGGCGACCAGTTTCTCTACCTGGGGATGTCGCTGCTGCGCATGGGGCGATTTACCGAGGCGGAGGAGGCCGTGCGCTCGGCATTGTTGGTGCGGCCGCAAGGAAAAAATTATCACTTGGGCCTCGGAATGGTTCTGCGCGGTGAGGGAAGGTTAAGCGAAGCGAAGCAGGAAATCGTGACGGAGCTTGCTAGAGATCCGGAGAATCCCCAGGCGAGAAACTTGCTGGAGCAAGTGACCCGGCAGATCGAAGGGGAATCGGGAAAACCAGGCGTGGCACGGCCAAAAGATCATCCGCGAACAGACATGAAGTGAAAAGTCAATTTTAACCTTTCATACAATTGAAAATACAAGGTTATTACTTCAATATTTTGACGCATCTATCCCCCGCCCAACGGCTAGACCAAATCTCCAGTATGATTTCGTCCCTTCGCCCCTATGATTCTTTCGCCCCATCCGGGGCTTGGAGATCTGAGCAGGGGGCCGTTGTGCCACGGATTTCGCCGTGGGCTACGATCTTCCGCCCGTCGGCTGACGTGCTGCACAATGGTTGTCAGGGGGATTTCCGATTTGAACTGGGTATCCCGGTCGAACGGTGTGTCCCCAAACTTACTAACTTAAAGTAATGGATTAAGTTTTCATGCGCACCAGCAGGTAGGTTCCTGCCAGGCCAAAGAGGATATCGGGGGACCACGCCGCCATGACGGGAGGAAGCTGGCTGAGGTTTCCCATGGCTTCAAAGAGGCTGGAGGTTGACCAGTAGATGATGGCGATGCCGATGCTCAGCGCGATGCCGGTCAGCGCTCCCTTGCCGCCCATGGTAAAGGAAAAGGGAATGCCGATCAGGGTCACCACGAAGGCAATCAGCGGGAAGGAGAATTTGCGGTAGAGTTGGACGGAAAGGCGGACGACATCGAAGCCGCCCTGCCGAAGGTCGGCGATATAGCGGCGCAATTCCAGCGCGCTCATCTGGTCCGAGGGCTTCACTTCTTTCTTGAAGTAAGCCGGCTCTTCCGTCAGTTCCTTAAAGGTTTGCACGGAGAAGGCGGTGTAATTTGTCACCCTGTCGGCATTGAAATCCCGCGACCAGCCGTTTTCGAGGATCCAGGCGTTTACCGAGGGCTCCCAGACGGCGCGCGCGGCGTGAATGCGCCGGGTCATGCGAAAAGTGACCGGGTCGAATTCGAAGACCGAGAGATTCGCAAAAACGTTCTGATCGGAATCGAAGAAGGTGTAGTTGTAGATGCGGCTGGAGCTGCCGAAAATCCACTGATGATCGGGCCGGTAGAAGGTCTGCGCGGGCTTGCCCTTGATCTGGTTGCGCAAAGCGCTCTGCCGCTGATTGGTCTCGGGCAGGATTCCGTCCGCGAACAGGAACATTCCCACGCTCAAAAGCGCTGTCACCGTAAGCACCGGAATCGACAGCCGGTAGAGGCTGATCCCCGCGGATTTGATGGCAATGACCTGGTTGGTCTTGGTCAAAAGGCCGAAGTTAACCAGGGTCGCCACCAGAATGCTGAGTGGCAGCATCAGGTAGAGAATGTTGGGGAGCAGGTAACGGTAATAATCAAACACCACCTGAATTGAAATCTGGTTGCGCACGATGTCGCCCAGCATCTGGAAGAAATCGAAAATGATATAGACCCCGGTGAAAGCGATCAGGAGCAGCACGAAATAGAAGATCCAGCCGCGGACGACGTAAATATCGAGAATTTGCAGAAAGCGGCCGCCGACCTTGGCAGGCGCGGGCAAAAGGCTGGGAGGCTTTGTCCGGCCATGGCGTCGGCGCCAATTCTGCCAGTGTTTGACGATGTCATCGAAGGCGTCCTGAAGGAACATCATGCGCCTGCCGACCCGGCTCAGGTTGGAGAGCATGGTCACGCCGGCGACGGCAAAGATCACATTGGCCGTCCAAAGTCCAATGAAGGGCGACACGCGGCCCTGCTTGGCAATGCTCCATCCTGAAGCCATAAGGATGTAATAGGCGAAAACCAGCAGAATGCTCAGCATCAACCCTACCGACTTGCCGCCCTTGCGCGTGGAAATTCCCAGGGGAATGCCGACCAGCGCGAGGACGATGGCCGCCACGGGGAGAGCCAGCCGGTAGTTCAATTCCACGACGGCTGCCGTGCGCTCCTTCGACGGCGCCGTACCGTGAACCCTCTGCCAGAGTTGCGTCATGGTCAGATAGGGGGGCGTGCTGCGTTCCGATGCCCCCCCATTACCCTGGTCCACCAGAATGGGAATTTCGGTGTTGGTGAAGGCTGCGATCGAGTACTCGTCAGGCCGGTTGGGGTCGAAATCGTGCGTTGTCCCGTCCTCCAGGTGAAGGACGAAGCGCCCGCGGGCGGGTTCGTTGACAAGCCCCCCTCTTTCCGCTAACGTAACCTTGAGTTGGTTGGGCTGGCTCAAGTCGGCGATAAAAACGCCGCGCCAGCTTGATCGCGCTCCGGTCACATCCTCAAGATAAAGAAGCCGGTTGGGGAACTGTTCAATAAATACCCGGGGCTGTATTTCATAGGGGACCTGGCTGGCCTTCAGGCCGTTTTCCATCCGATCCATCTTGCGGGCGGCGGAGGGGGCAAGGAAGAGTGCCATCCCCAGGGTTATCGCCCAGCCGGACGCCGCGAGCATCATGACCGGGCGCACAAAGGCGCTGACTCCCACCCCGGTGGCGCGCGCGGCAATGACCTCACCATCGGCCGCCATCCGGCTCAGTCCGATGAGCGTTCCCACCAGCACAGCCATAGGGACGGTCAGCATCAGGATGCTGGGAACGGGCAGCAGAAACAGCGTGGTGACCTCACGCATCGGGACGTTGTGACGGACCACGAGTTCAAGCAGATTTCCCAGTTGCCGAATGAAGATAACGAAGGTGAAGACCAGCAACCCAAGGAGGAAGTGGGAGAAGATTTCGCGCAGAATATAGCGGGTCAATATCCGCATAGAATCAAACGTGGGCGCGGCGCGCCAGCTTTTAAATTACAGTTTGAACGCGTTGCCGCCCCGAGTCATGCTAGCACACCGTTTCCGACAGCGTAAAGGATTAGGCACTCCGGCTCATGTCTCAAACCTACCTCATGCTTTTGTGGCACATGCACCAGCCCTTTTACAAGGACTTGGTGGAAGATGCCTACACCATGCCTTGGACGCGCATGCACACGCTCAAGGACTACTACGGCATGGTGGCTGTCATGCGCGACTTCCCCAACGTCCACGCCACATTCAACATGGTTCCCTCGCTGGTCTGGCAGATTGAGGACTACGCCAGTGACACGGCGCATGAAGCCCCCTACGCAACCGCCTTCAAGCCCGTCGCGAGTATGACCATCGCCGACCGCGAAACGTTGCTTGCCACCGCGTTTCAAATCAATTTTGACAACCTCCTTTTCCGTTATCGGCGATTCCGCGAACTCTGGGAGAAGGCGAAGAAATCGAGCCTCCCCACTGCCGCAAGGTCGTTTACCCCGCAAGATATTCTCGACCTTCAGGTGCTTTCACAAATTGCCTGGTTTGATGAGATCTACCTGGCGGAAGATCCGGAGGTGGTGCGCCTGGTTAAGAAAGAGCGCGGATACAATGAGGAAGACAAGGTTATTGTTCGCAGGAAGGAAATCGAGATATTTAAAGTAACACTGGAAGAGTATCGCGAGGCGGCGGCGCGCGGGCAAATTGAAATCTCAACATCTCCTTTTTATCATCCCATCCTGCCGCTGCTTTGCGATTCGGAGATTGCCTCGGAATCCCATCCCGGGGTCAAGCTGCCCCACCGGAGGTTCCGGCATCTTGACGATGCCCGCGACCAGTTGCGCGCCGCGGTGATTTTGCACGAGCGCATCTTTGGCACCCGGCCGCGGGGGCTCTGGCCAAGCGAGGGCAGCGTATCGGACGAAGTGCTTCGCCTTGCCGCGGAAGAAGGGTTTAGCTGGGCGGCGACGGATGAAGGCGTCCTGGGACGCACCCGGCAGATGGGCTTCATCCGTCATGGCGATGGAACCCTTCAGGGAGGCGACGAGCTCTACCGGCCGCACTTGCTTGCCACCGGGGATAAGTCCATCTCGGTTTTCTTCCGCGACCACCAGCTTTCCGACCTGGTGGGCTTTGTCTATTCCCACATGGAACCGCACGCTGCCGCGGAGGATCTGCATCACCGCATCAAGGCGGCGGGGCGCAGCACCGGCAGCCGGCCCGCAGTGGTCTCAGTCATCCTCGACGGCGAAAACGCCTGGGAGTATTACCCCGGCAACGGGCGGGAATTCCTCAAAGCCTTCTATGGCCGCATCGCGAACGACCCCGAATTGCGCGCTGTTACCGCCAGCGAAGCGCTTAAAGTCACCGACCAGGGAAGCCTTTCGCACATCGTTCCGGGCTCATGGATTAACGCCAATTACGACGTCTGGATCGGCGCCGACGAGGACAATCGCGCCTGGGACCTGCTGAGCGAGGCGCGGGATTTCTACGCGAAAAACGCCGACAATCCCCAGGTCCGCCCGGAAAATCGCGAGCTCGCGCAACAGGAACTCTGGGTGGCCGAAGGCAGCGATTGGTGCTGGTGGTACGGTCCTGAACACTCCACCGCCAACGATGAGCAATTCGATCAGCTCTACCGCAAGCACCTGAGCAACATCTACCGGCTGCTCGGTGGCTCGCCCACCGATGACCTCGCTGTCCCCATCAAACGGCCGCGCGTGCACGCTCACACGGTGGCTCCCTCGGCGCATATTCATCCCCAGATCGATGGCCTCGTGACGACCTACTTCGAGTGGATGGGGGCGGGGTTGTTGCAGCCGGATTACCGCTCAGGCTCCATGCACGGCGTGGCGCAGCTCGTCGAGGCGTTGTATTACGGCTACAGCGAGAAGGCGCTTTTTCTCCGGGTCGATCTGGGGGAGTCGTTCCTGCACGATCAGCCCGAATTCGAAATCCACGTGAATGTTGACGGCGAAAGCCGTATTCGATTGCACGCGAAGATGGGTGAGGGCCGGGTGAAGGCCATCGAATTCTGGAAAGGCGAGGAGAACCTGCTGGTGCCTCTGGCCACGGGCGACCAGGTCAAAGTGGCCTTCGCCAGGATTTTTGAAGCGGAACTGGCTTATTCCATCCTGGGTGCCGCACCGCACGAACGGATTAATTTGCAGGTGTCGGTCTGGCGAGACGGCTTGCCCCTGCAAATCCTGCCTCAGGAAGGCTGGCTTGCCCTCGCATTGACCGAGGATTCGACAGTTTGGTAGACTAACCGGCAAGCCGCAGATGCAGAGCCCCCCCGTCATATCCCTGTCGGGCAATTCCCTGTATGTCGGCGTGCCGACATTCTTCTTTTCGCAAGTTTCGCTTTAAGTTAATCAATTGCCTGAAGTTAGAGTTATCTAATGATTGACTTCGTTGGGGATAACAACGTCAACCGGAGCGGCTCCCACCTGAACGGTTGTGATTAAGGGGGAGCGATCGTTGGCCAGGCTGGCGGGGTCGGCTTGCAGGATGGCGAGGCTTGAGGCGGCGCGGTCGGCGACAACCAATAACCGCTCATCGGGATCGGGAGTCAGCGCCAGCGCCACCGGAGACATTCCAACATGTGTCGATGCAACGACTTCGCGCGTCTGGACGTCGAGCGCCTGCACCGAACCGTCCCCCGCATTGGCGATGTACAGCAGGCTCATGTCGCGGCGGAAAACTCCCGCCACGGGTTTACTGCCAAAAGCAAAGGTCTGCTCCACGTTGTCGTGAAAAGCGTCAATAATCATCATTGACGACGATTCCCCACTTAGCGCAAAAATTTCCCCCCCGTCGGGTTTCAGCAAAAGGCAGCTTGGCAGCGCGCCCAATTCGAGGTCCGAGTAAAGCTTGCCCTCAGGGAGAAAAACAACGGAAATCTTTTTCGTGCCCGCATCGGCGATGAAGACTTTGGAATCATCGGGCAGAATCGACATTTGTCCGGGCGCCGCGTTCAAAGCAATGGTTCCAAGCTTGCGTCGGGACTTGGAATTCACGAAGGAAATCTGATTGGGGTTTTCCGCCGCGACGACGAGAGTCTTGCCATCGGGCGCAAGGGCGAGCGTCCGCAGTATTCCCGCGAGGCGCAGACGCGACGCAACTTTAGGAAGGGCAGCGTCGGGATTCACATCCGCCGAGGGGGCGCAATCGATGAACACCAGCTCGTGATTCGCGGGGTCAAGGACGTAGGCCGAGCGGCCATCGGGGGCAAATTGCAGGTCGCGGGAGCTGGCTCCAACTTCCAGCGTGGAAAGGACGTGGATATCGGGGAAAGCCACGACGGAGAGCTTTCCGATTGGGGAAACGATGTAGAGCTGGCGCGCATTCGGCCGCACCAGAACGCGCTCGGGTTGCGGAACCACGGGGAGAGACGCGGTAACGTGGAAATCCGCCAGATTGACTGCAGCGAGCGTGGAGCTTTGCTGATTCAAAACATAGGCGACGTAGGGTACCAGCGGATGCTGGCGCCGGCAGCCCGCGCCGGTGAGGTTGATGACGCAAAGCACTCCGGCCAGGATTCCTGCGCGAAAACGGTGCTCAATTGGAAGCGGCTTTCGGATATCGGTCAAGTCTCCAACATTTGCGGTCGTGGCGTGTTTCGGTGCGGCGCCGCCCTTTAGGTTGGAACATAAATGTAGCGCCGACCTTCAGGTCGGCACCTGCTGACCTCAAGGTCAGCGCTACATCACCTGCTGACTTCAAAGTCAGCGTTAGTCGCCTGCCGGGCTCAAGAGGCTGCGGAAAAACGTGTAGCGGCGGGTTTACCCCGCCAGTGCTCCATTCAAGCGATTGGGTTTGTGGCGGCATAAAGCCGCCGCTACGTTGCGAATCCCGAGTTTTTCCGCAGCCTCTCAAGCCCGGCGGTGCGCGCAGGCTCGCCTCTGCCAGCCCTCTTAGTCTAATTTACAGGGTGGGTTCTGACAACGGCGTGGCGCCGGGCAACTCCGATCGTTCACCAGAAGGTGGTCGAGGGACGCGACTCCGCAAAATGAGCTTTGCCTCACTCCATTGGGTGAGAGGGTGGGGGCTCTGCGCCGGGGGTGTGGGGGGTGGTTCGCGCTCGGCCCGATCGAAAAACCAAGAACCCGAGGAAACTGGTATAACATCCCGTCTGTCCCCGGGTTTTTAAAGAATTGGTTCTACGCTCGCGCAATATTTGATCTCAACCCCGTCTTGGTAGGGGAGTCCTCCGGGCTCCCGCGGGAGTGCAGAGCACTCCCCTACCATTCCCGTTCGCAAGTGCGGCGCACTCCCCTCGAAATCCCTTTCCCTCCCCCCTGGAGGTCGAAGGTTCGTCGTGGCGGAAGAGGGCCAGAAATCTCGGGCCGGGTGAGGGGTCACTTCTACGCGCTTCCAACCTCACCGTCTGAGCGTCGCCGTTTTTAAGCCCACAGAAAAAATTGACATTCCTCTCCCCTTGGAGAGAGATCTGATTTTTTCGGTACGCTGGAACGCTCGCACCATCAGAAGCCTATCCAAGGGGAGAGGCCGAATCCATCAGCCGACGGACGGGTGAGGGGTATTTTCCCGAGGGTGGCACATCTATAAGGAAGTCGGCTCCGTCAAGCAGAAAGTCGACGTGGGTCCTGATCGGATTTAGCCTAATCGGTGGTCAGGTTCCACCACACATCTATTCGGTCCCGCGCGGGGACCATGATGGCTCATGCTGACTCCCCTCTCGGTTGCGAAGGGAGGCCGGTAGCTCAATCAGACACACGGTCATGGTTAGACCAGCGCCATCTATAAGGAAGTCGGCTCCGTCAAGCAGAAAGTCGACGTGGGTCCTGATGGGTTTAGCCTAATCGGTGGTCAGGTTCCACCACACATCTATTCGGTCCCGCGCGGGGACCATGATGGCTACTTCTGACTCCCCTCTCGGTTGCGAAGGGAGGCCGGTAGCTCAATCAGACACTACGGTCATGGTTAGGCCAGCGCTACTATCCCCGAGCATCCCGGCATGCGAACCACGCCGACAAAACTCCTGTAATCGATCTTGTCTCGGAACATGATATAAAGACGGATGAGCAGCTTGCGCGCCACGGCGACCTTGGCGATCGCCGTGCCCTTGCGAAATGCCAGCCGCCGATACAGGCGTTGTAGACCGGGATCGAAGCGGCAAGCGGTCTGCCCGGCCTCGACCAGCAGAAAGCGCAGCAGGCGATTGCCTTGCTTGGTCAGGTGGCCGAAGCGCTGGCGTCGGCCGCTGGATTCTTCCTGCGGGAATTACTCCGACATAGCTGGTGACGTGACGGGCATCGGGAAAGCGTTTCACCGGTCCCAGCACCAACACCGTGCCGCAGGGCGGTGAGATCGCCCACGCCCGGATGGGTCACGCAAGCGCTGCGCATCGGAGCGCCTGCCGACCTCTTCCGCGAGGCGCTGGTCGAGTTCCTTGACCCAGGTGTTGATCTGCGCGAGCAGCTCCAACAGATCCGCACGCCGCCGTCCCGGCCCTTCTCTTAAAGGAAGCTTTTGCAGTTTTTCCTGTCCAGACTTCGTCCATAAGCGGTGGCGCAGGCGGAGTCCGTAGCTGAGCGCCACGGCCTGCAGTCCATTCATCGCCCGCGTGCGCAACTGCACCAATTGATGACGATGCTCGAGCCAGCACGCGCACATCGCGTTCTTCGGCGCTGGGCAGCCAGATGCGGGGGAAATCGCCCTTCACCAGCAAATTCCAGAATGAGCTCGGCATCGCGCCGGTCGTGCTTCTGCTTGCGCGTCTCCTGCGCCCGGATCTTCGCCGCGTCGCCCACCGCCAGCTCGTGCCCCAGCTCCGCCAGCATCTCGGCAAACCAGCGCGTGTAACCCGTGCTCTCGATCCCCACCAGTGCCGGCTCCTGCAACCCTGCGTAAAATCTCCTCGCTTCGCCGTTCTCGTGCTCCAAGCGCCGCTCCACGACCTCCCCGGTCTCGGTGTCGAGCATGGCAATTTGCTGCCATGCGCGTGTGAAAATCACAGCCTATAATCATCATTGTCTCGGCTCCTCCTTCGGTCGAGAGTTCCTGGTCTTTCTTCCAACTCCAGTCTACTCTCCCATCGAGGAGCCGACTACCTTATGCCATCAGACATCGTTTCCTTACAACTGCTCGATAAATTCATGGGTGGCGCCCCGATCTATGGGGGCGCCCCCAATCACGATTCCCGCCCGCGGTTCACCTCATCGATTGCCGCGCATCACTCCCTTGCTGCCGAAAATCACTAAATCTTCGAGTGAGGCCGACATAAAAACCAATGAATGCGCCACCCCTGAGTTTCGTCACGGAAGGGCTTGCGCTCTTTGCGGGTGTATGATTTTCGCAATGTCGGCTTTGGAGAGGCGTTTCCACCGCTGTTGGACTAACTCATGCGGCTTGGATAATTCCGAATCAGTTGCCGGTGCATTGCTGACGAAGGTTGTGTCCTGAATCAAATAGAGCATCCCAGGCATGCCGGTACTGGGTCTCGGAATGTCAAGACGGCAAGACCCGACGTTCCCCATCGGACGAGCTGAATGGGGCCTCCTATAAGATTCTCAAGGGTAATCGATGACACCGGGGTGTAGGCCTTCTCGTCAAAGGATTCAATTGTGTAGTTGCTCGTATTTGCCTGTGCTGCTGTCTGCCCGAGGATAAAAATCCGATCCAAGGGGGAATCGGGGGCGACGAGGCCCGAGGCGCCGTAGGTCCCAACGGTCACCAGGGTTGTGGGGTTCGCCACCTCACCGCAATCGCTATAAATCAATCCCGTCCCAAAGTCGGAGTGGATCTCCCCACTGCAGGCATTGAAGGAGTTGTCCCCCCCTTGCGCGTTGAATACCACCCCTGACGAACTTACCTGAAGCCCAAAGATGGGTCCACCCGCCCCTGCCGCGGCGAGGACCTGATCCGATGCGCCCCATGCGAGCGTGAAGTATGCTTCGGGCCCCGGCAACCCGCCGGTCCACCCCCCCAGAAAATCGGGCCGTTGCACATCATCGTCGTATATTACCAGACCACCATCTTCCACCGGCTGGAGATACCAGTTAAAGAGGGTTACGGCCGTGGTGTGGGGGCTCACCGGCGCGGCTTGAATTTCCCCGGCGTAATAAACTTGCGACGAGATCGGATTGGTCAAGGCCCAGGTTAGCGGAGGTTGCAGCCCCGGAAGCGGGAGCTGGGTCATGGTTGTTGCATAGTAGTATCCAGTATAAAGGTATTGTCCATTGGCGCTAACGCTTACCGTCCAAGGATCGGTGCCGACGTTCTGCGTCTTGACGACTGCTCCGGCTTTTCCGCTGACGGCGACAATGGAGTTAGGATAGGCACTATCGAAATCGGTCGTTCCCACATAGAGCAGGCCGGAGATGGGGTCTGGCGCCATGGCGAAGGCGGACATGTTAATCGCACTCACTTGTGTGGTAGTTCCGGAGACAGAAGCAGGTGTAATCGTAAACGTGAGATTATCAGTTGAATAAAGATTGGTTCCGGTATCATACACGCTAATGAGTGCTGCCGCGGCACTGGATAGCAAGCTGGCAGGAATTGTCGCGTTTAGCTGTTGGGAACTTACGTAAGTCGTGGGCAGGAACTCGAAGCCCATCTGAGCGCAATTCCAGCAGACGGTGCTTCAGGCGGTGAAGTCCCTTCCGTTGACCGTTAAAGCCACATCCGTGCTCCCTGCAGGCGCCTGCTGCGGCGTGAGCGAGCCGACCCAGATGTAAGAGGGAGGGCGTGCCGGAGGTAGCATCGACAGCCGCGTTCGGATTAATGGCGGCTCCGTCAATCAAAACCCGCCGTTTCCAAAGCCGCTGTAGGTGTCGGTAGTCAGCGCCAGACCAGCGTTACCCCAGCGAACAAGGTTCTGCGGATACCCGGTGATAGGAGAGATCTGCGAGCCGGCGGCGGCGCCCGGATCGAACAAGGTGTACGAAGGGCATAGCGGTTTAAATCGAAGACCCAAAGCACATTCGCCGCCGGCCCCCCGCCGCCCTCAACACAGTAATAACGGCCAAGCGATGGGTCGGCGGTGCAAGCCTGCGGGCCGAAGGGCGTATCATATGGCGGCTCGGCGCCGTATTAAACATCCCGATCTGACTGCCATCTGCCGTATTGAAAGCCATGGTGTAACCGTAGAGGAGTCCGTTAAGGCTGTCGAATTGACTGTACTCCGTCGTTACATCCTCGGACAGAGTTCCACCCATCATGCTCCCGAGCGAGACCCCGCCGGATGTCACGTTCAAGAGTCAGGAGTACGTCAGCCGGCGCCTCCGACGTCGGCGATTCCGTATATTGTCGAGGAAAGCATTCGACGCCCCATTGCAGCCAATCGAGGTTCGGCTGGCCTGGATAAGAAGTTGGCCGGGGGGTGGCGTCATCATAAATGTATACCGGATTGCCGGTTGACCCCATGTTCCATCGCCCCGCGATCAACGCAACTGTGTGGGGACTCGAACGGTGCCGCCTGCAAAGTGAGCGCTTGTTGCGCGTTGCCCAAAGAATAAGGAGGTATGGGAAAGGATATGTCCTTAGTCAACCCCGGCAGAAGGAGGAGATAGTACTGAACTGCTCCCGTCCAATCCAACCCATAAATAGGTAGAATCTGAGGAAATTGAAAGCTCGTCGGGGCTATTTCCGGCCAGCGACATTGGTGGTGACGGCGCCCGCGATGGGATCAATAACGGCAATCGTGTTGGGGTTCGGCATACCAGTAGAGGGTAATGCGTAGTAGAGCTTGCCATGGGCAGCATCCCAGACGATGTTTTGCTCGCTGGGCGGGGTATTGCCCGGAGTAATTCCCGCCACAGTCCTCGCCCCGGTTGTCTGCGCGGGCGCCGCTACAATCTTGAAGGTCTGGGCAGCCGATGTCCCGCCGCCGGAACCGGCGGGAGTACACTTTCACTTGGGCGGTTCCCACCGCGGAAATATCGCTCGCTGGGATACTGGCCGTCATATTCGTCGCGCTAACCCATGATGACGCGAGCAGCGTCGAGTTCCATTGCACAGTCGTGCCACTTTTCAAAATTTGAGCCGAGCAAGCCCAGGGTGATACCGGCGGATCCAACCGCTGCGTTGGATGGAGCTATGGCCGTCAGCGTAGGAATATTTTGGGTCGTTCCGCCACCTCCGCCGCCGGAGTTGATATTCGCTCCGCCACCACAACCCGGCAGAAGGGAAATTAACATTAAGCTGAAAAGCACGAATAAGGAGGCTTGTGCTCTGGTCCGTTTCATGGTTAGCTCAAGGCTTGGGGAACCGGGGACTGTCGCCCACGT
>CAVTDA010000029.1:0-26473 GCA_963733285.1 uncultured Acidobacteriota bacterium | reverse complement strand
AAGTCTGGTAAATACGCCAGGTTTTGCGAAATCACCATTTTGCGTTGCGCATGCTGCTGTTGCGGATTTCTCGGGTTCTGGAGATGGTGAACGGTTCTTGTTTGACCATCGCTTAGAACTGCTTGAAGCGGAATCGCGTCGAGCGGGGGCAGGGGCTGGCGGTTGCGAATGGCCTCTGCCAACTGCCGCACGAACGGCTCGTCGGGTTGCTGTTTCTGTAACTCTTCGGTCAGCACCAGGGCTTGCGAGTAATTCCCATCGGCGGCGAAATGTATGCCATGTACGCAGCGCGACGAGAACGCCCGCGGCGTCTGCAGCGCCTGCTCCAGGGCCGTGGTCTTCTTCTCGCTGCCGCAGCGACGCGACCCCTCGCCCCACTGGGCCGCACCCTTTGCTGGCCAGCGCGGCGGCTTGCGCTGGGCCAGAAAGGCGGTCGAGCTGCGCAGGGTCGTCTCGCGACAAACGCATGGCGTACCAGGGTCGTCGAGAAATACGGGCGTAGGAGAACGCGAAATACCTCTTCGACTCGATGTCGTCGTGGGAGACGCACTACTCGCACGGCGTGCTGATCCAGCACCCGTTCACGCGGCATCTGGGGGCTCGCGGAGAAAGTGCGCGGGTCTGCGCGCAGAAGAAGTGGGAGTTCTAGGCAGCTCCGCGGAAGCCTGAGCAATGTCGAAGGGCGGTCTCTGCGTTTAAGCGTATGAGTCGATCATCAATGCCAGTTCAAAGATAAAGTTGCTGGTTGTGGATGTACTGCTCCACGGGCTCCGGCACCAGATATTTGATGCTTTTCCATTCCTGAACCCTTTTGCGGATCGCCGTCGAGCTGATGTCGATCTTGACGCAGTCCTCGATGCGTATCTTTTCCAGACTCTCGGGATCCAAGCCCTGGCCGGGCGTGCGCCCTGCTGCGCCTTCCGATAGCCGTTGACGATTATGACAACAAGCTTGACAGGCCTCATTCCGCATCGTAAAATCAAAGTGTTGTGATTTTTTCTGCCACGCATGGTTTTGTAACGACGGATGGCTCTTTTGCCCGTAAAAACAAGCGCTTTCTCAGGCAAAGTTGTCGCGCGGCTCAGCTTGTATCGCCGCCTTCTCGCATCGGAGGCGGCGGGCGGGGCGCGGCATATTTACTCCCGATCAGCTCGCTACGATGGCGGGCGTTTCGGCCGAGCAGGTCCGGCGCGATATGATGGCCGTCGGGTACAACGGCACGCCGATCCGGGGCTACTGCATCGCCGAGTTGATGAATTGTATTGACGGCCTTCTGGATGCGGCACAGGGGCAGAATGCGGCCATCCGTGGGCCTTCGGCCACCTCGGCCGGGCCATCACCGTTTATTCCGCGGGCCTGGTGGCCGAAACTCTCCATCGTCGCCGCCTTCGACAACGATCCGGCCAAGATCGGCGGGCCTGACAAGCTCCAGTCCACGGCATGATTTCCGGCGGCGGCGGGCGGCGATCACGAATACCAGGGGCGCGGCCCGCGATTCAGCTTGGCCAGCACCTTATTGCAGATGTTGACGTCCTGAACAATC
This sequence comes from uncultured Acidobacteriota bacterium, assembly GCA_963733285.1. GTDB lineage: Bacteria > Acidobacteriota > Terriglobia > UBA7540 > UBA7540 > Bog-366. Next base: position 24,930 of record CAVTDA010000029.1, on the reverse strand, counting down.
TGAAAGTCCAGCATCCCGACGCAGAGAAAGTCCGCGCCGTTTTCGAACGCATACCTGAACCCGTCTTCAGGTTGAAGGGCCCCGGCCGCCAGGACTTTGAAGGCGATCCAGGGCTTCTTGTAATTCTGCATGAATTCAATGGTTTTTTCCGGGAACTGGTCGAACATATTATCGTGCCACTGGTTGTGGTCGGGCTGGCGGTGCTCCATCATCGCGGTATCCACCCGGTATTGCCGCGGGGTGGCGGACCAATAGTTGTCAGCGTGGAAGGTCTTCATGTAGAAGTCGGGCTCGATTCCAAACTCCGTGCACTGGTTGCAGATCGTCAGCGAATGCGACCCCATGCCTGCCGCATACCCTTGCTTCCGGATGTAGTCCAGCATCTTGCCGATCTCGTCGAACTTGTTTTCCTTGAGCGCTTTTTCGGCGCGCACTCCCTGGATGTAGAGCGAGCTGACGCCGTAATCGATGGCCCGGTCGATGCCCGTCTTCATGTCCGCCTCAATAATCTGGCAGATGGTCAACATCTTGGAATTGTTCAATCTCGCGATACTTCTTGAATTGCGGCATCTGTCCGTTATACACCAGAAAGCTGTTGATTCCCGCCCGCTCCGCCAATTCAAACGTTTCGAAGACCTTGCGGTCCGTGTTGTAAGCCTTAAAGAGCTGCGAGACGTAGATCAGGTCGCGGGAATGCGAGAATCCGCCGATCAAATTGCCCCCCAGAATCAGCCGGCTGACCTGGAGGCCTCCGAGATTTCCGGTGGGAAGCTTTCCATTCAGATCCTTCAGGCTCAGGCTCTCCAGCTTGATCGTGGCGCCCGTAATCGCGTGGACCTTCTCCCACTCGTACTTTTTGTGCGCGCTGTAACCGAGGACTCCGGCGATGGGCACGGCGGCAAGATCTTCCAGGGCTTGGCGGCGGCTCAGTCCTGACGATGCGGCTTCCGGCGCCTTGGCCACGGCGGGGTCCACCACAGCTTTGGCTTTGCGGCCCGCCCACCAGCGCCGGACCAGCCTGCCGATTCCCCAGAGTGTGCCGCTGGGCAGGAGCAGGAACAGGACAAGCACCGCCAATTCCACCACATTCTTGTCAATCAGCAGGTAGTGCCCTTCCACGGGAATGTGGTAATCGGTCTTGATGAGCGGGGGTTGAGCCAGGTAAAACAAGGCCAGCATGACGATCCCAGAGGCGCTGGCAAGCCGGGTAAAACAGCCCAGCAGCAGAGCCAGGCCGATGAAAATCAGGCCCCAGATGTTCAGCAGGTTGACGACGCGCACCGTCCCCGGCGTCGAAGCCAGCCAGTGGAAGAATCCGGCAAAAAAACCGTGCGATATTTCCAGGTAGGGCGCCGCGCTCCAACCCGGAGTTAGAAGCTTGGCCAAGCCTTCATAAAGAAAGTGCCACCCAACGACGATTCTGAGAGTAAATAAAATGATCGTTATGGGCCTGGATAGCGAAACGGGTTGCTGCTGGTTGGTGTTGTTCACTTGGCGCCTCGTCGATTGATCTGGAGCCCGAAAAACTTCTGCACCAGATTCAAGCTGTGGAATTTGCCGCTGCTCCGCGCATAAGAACTAAGTTCGGCACGCCGCATTCCAAAGCTCGCGGAAGTACAATTTGGCAATGAAAGTAACGAGCATGCATACTCGCGAACCGCCATTTTGTCCGTCGGGTTGCAGTCTTGTGAGAGGGTAGTGACTCAATGTCGCTGGAATTTGGAGCTACTTGCCACCTGCCAGGTTCATGCTACCTGGACCGGATGACGTTACTCTTTGCCATGCGGCGTAGTCGGGTGGAGCGCAGACACTTCCGGCAGGCGGACAATTTGCGAGGGGGTCACGAGTTCAATGTCGGCGCGCTCGAATTCCGGCAGGGATTCCTCGAGAGCGGTGATGGTTGTGGCGTGGGGATGTCCGATGGCGAGCGCCACGCCTTCGCGCTGCACAATCCGGCGAAGTTCGCGCAATTGCCCGAGCGCATATTCCACCGTTTCCGTGTCATCCAGAAAGACGGAGCGGTAAAAGGTGGGGACATGCTGCTGCCGTGCCGCTTTCAGCGCCACGCTGGAGGGGGTCGTGCGGCTGTCGATGAAGTAGAGATGGCGGCCGGCGAGAGTCTCCATGACCGGCGTCATCAGGCTTAAATTCTGCGTGGCTCGCGAGCCCATGTGATTGTTGACTCCGCGCACGTAAGGCACCGCGTCGAGGTCGTCCTCCACAACTTTTTGAACCTCCGCTGCGCTCATCCCCACCAGCACGGCTCCCTTGCCGGGCGATACGCGCGAGCCCGCCTCCGGCTCCATGGGAAGATGCAGCATGACTTCATGCCCGTTGCGGTGAGCTTCGTCGGCGGAGGCTTCCGTATAGCGCAGGTAGGGTAGAACGGAAAAGGTGATGGGATATTCCAGTGCCGCGAGCTTGTTCGCCGGCTCGAGGTCGTTTCCGACGTCGTCAATGACGATGGCGGCCCGCAAAATTCGATGAACTTCCCGAAGATGAATTTGCAGGACTCTTGCGCCGGAGCGATGCGTCAGGCTGATCGTAACGTCGTGCAATTTCTCCGGCGTGGTTGACGATGCGGTCTCGGCAAGTAAGTGGGCCCTGACGGCTTCCTGGCGCACCGCGGAATGCACGGCGCGATAGGCCGCCGACGCGGGCAAGAACCTGCAGGGTGGGTTCCGCGCCGGCCGCGTGGCGCGAGCGTCCGGAGTGCTTGATCCACACATCGTTGCCTCCCGCCGCCTTGATGGCCTTGCGGATTTGGCTGGGAAGTTCATTGGGAGTGGATTCCCGGAGGGGTCGGGAAGGCCTGCGGCGCTTGCACCCCGAGGCGCCAGAGGAGCAGGAGAAAAACAAGGAAAAGGGAAATGCTGGATAAATGAGTCCGCAGGGGGAATTTCAAGTCAAGGTCTGCTGGTGTTGCGATTGAGAGTTTAAAATCGTCGGCGCGCCATGCGAATCTCGCGAATCACGCCAGAAATCCGATCGACGATGCCCCGCCTGCCGCTTCAATCCGATTCAAATCAGGCGGCCTTGGCCGGAGCCATCGGCTGGCCAAGGACCTCGATGGCTTTGCGAAGCTGCAAATCGTCTTTCCCGCCAAACTGCTCCGGGCCTTCCGGCTGATTTTCATCATCCGCGTCGCTATCGCTGCTGGCAGGCTGAACCACGCTGGGCATCACGCCATTGTCACTGATGGCTTTGCCATCCGAACCGTAATACTTGCCCACCGAGAGGAGCAGGGCGGAACCATCACCCACCGGAATCGCCTTCTGGTAGACACCCACGCCGAAGCTGCGGACGCCCACCACTTCTCCGCGCTTGTTGCCCAACATCGCGGTGGCCACCAGTTCCGCCGGGCCGGCCGTGGATTGATTGATTAGCACTGCGAGCGGAAGCGCGCAAACCGGGCCATTGGGATGAACGTCGAAGTCCTCGCGCGGGAACGCTGGCCGGCGATGTAGGTCACCAGGCCCTTATCCACGAACAGGCTGACCGTGTCGACGGCTTCCTGCACATCGCCGCCCGCGCAGTTGCGCAAGTCGAGAATGATCTTGTGCGCGCCCTGCGATTGCAGCTCCTTGATCTTGGCGGAAATCTCCTGCGCCTTGCCCTTGTTGAACGTGGAAACGCGCAAATAGCCGGTGCCATCGTCCAGGAGCTTGGTGATCACCGGCGGGTAATCCAGAATCGCGCGCGTGATCGTGACCGTCTGCGGCTCGACGCGCGCCTCACGCACCAGCGTGAGCTTTACCGTGGTATTGGGTTGGCCGGCCAGAATGCGTTCGAGCTGCCAAACCGAATACTGGCGCGTCGGCGTTGCATCAATTTCGTCGATCAGATCGCCGGGCTTGACGCCGGCTTTCTCCGCCGGGCCGCCGGGCAGAACCGCCACGATGGTGGCGTATCCCATCCGCTTGGAAACGAAGATGCCAATATCCGCCGGCCCTGAATCGGGGTGCGCCATGTAATCCTGATACTGCTCGGGCGTGAGATAGGTGCTGTAGGGGTCAAGGGATTCGAGGAGCCCGCGAATCGCGCCGTCCGTGACCTTCTTCAGGTCGGGATCCGTCACGTATTCCTGCTTGATGCGGTTCAAGACTTCGCTGTACACGCCCAAATCGCGGTAAGTCTTCTCCGAGGAAGTCTCGCTCTTCCCGATCAATCCGCCTACGACGACGTAGGACATGAGAATGAGGGAAGCTGAAAGCAATGCTGCACGAATACGGTTTGTCATGCGGGAACAACTCCTTGAAAGCCCCGGGCCCGGTTGGCCCAATTCCCCAAATTATATCACGCTCCCTTCTTATGATGCACAAAAACGCCGCGCGTCGGTACTGGGGCATTTTGTTTTGTGTAGCAGCGGTCGGCGACGCCCGAATCGCCGATCTGAATTCGAGGCTACAACGATTTGCTCCACTGCCCGCGCGCCGGCTAACTCCAATCATTTGTGTTGTTTCGTGCACGCTTTGTCTAAGGCATAGATTCCAAAGGGTTTGGCAGGGGATTTGGCTTGGGTTGGGATGGCAAAAACGGTTTTTTCGCGTTTCGACGGTTAACTGAGTTTGCCTTTTTAGGCGGCGAAGCCTGCGTTGTGAGGGCTAAGATAAGCAATCCCGCCTTGCGGCTCGCGTTCTTGCCCAATTTTTGATTGAGGAATCTGCCTTTCCCCATTTGCCACGCCTTGCTCAGAAGGATTGATTAAGAATTCGTAGCGGTTAAGATTCCGCCTTCAGGCTCGCGCGCTGGGGAGCGGCCTTGGCATCGGTGATGACCGTTCCCGACATGCGATCGTGCCACGTCAGGGTTTCGCTGTCGACGTACGCCCAAATAAATCCCACCATCAGCGCCGCCATGGAAACCAGAACCCCGAAGGCGCGCCACAACGACTCGTTCACAGTGGGATGCTCGCCCTGAAGATTGCGGACCTCGCAACCGGTCCAGAGCATTCCCGGAGTGGCGGAGGAGAGTGCGGTGAAACTGGCGAAATAAGCGAAGATAACGATCATGGCGATCAGGCCCAAGATCCCCAGGCTGGCCGGCGCCAGGGAATTGTGATCGCAGAACCGCGTCATGGAATACCAGAAGATCCCACCGAAGATTGCGGCTCCGGCAAGAAGTATCACCGCATCCATCGATCCCGCCCAAAATCGCCGGCCCAGGGGAGCATAAAAGTGCCCGACGATTTCGGAATCCGCAGTGTGCATGCGCGGCGGGAGAGTTGACCAGAATTTCCATGGGAGGGCTCTTCTCCGCGGATTCGCCCAGCGACATCTCCCCTTCGGCCTCCTCCGGATCCGTGTCAAGGTGCAATTCCTCGCTGAACGCATGGGCAGCAGGCTCGTCGAAGGTTAGCGAAGTTTGTTGCTTATCCGCGGCAGAGTCTTTCATATCCAGGTCGAATTCTGAATCTTCCGTCGCGGATGGTTCCGGCGGGTGAGATGGAGAATCATTCTGGTCAGCCCGGCTGAAGTTTTCGAATTCCAGCTCCAGGTTCTCGAGGGGATTGGTTTCGATTTGATATATCCCCCGCCGCTTGCGGAAGTTTACCACCCGGTCCGACAATTCCTCCCGCCAATTGCGAGCGCCTCCCTCGGCATTGACGGGTGCGGAGGCCGACATTTGTTTGGTGTCAAACTGCAGGGATTGCGCCGGGCCGGTTGCGGATTCGGGAATCAACGGGTGGTCCGCAAGGGCGGAAAAACCCGGTTCAAATTCATCATCAACCAATGGGTTGACGCGCGCGGGGCTGCCCTTGGCGGGGGACTCCACGAGCGAATAACCGCACTTCTTGCATTGGCTGAGTCCGTAGCTGACGAATCCACATTTGGGGCACTTCACTGCGGGTAACAAGCCCTCCAAGCAGCGTTTCCAAGGTCCGTTCGCATCTTAGCAAATTCACTCGGAAGAACAAAGGGCTTTCGAGTAGAATGACTAATTTGCGCGCCCATGACTCTCGTTCGGCCTCTTTTCGCTAACTCCTTCCTGCGGCTTCCGGCCGCACTCCTGCTCTATTTCGCCCTCGCATCCGGCTTGCTTGCGCAGCAAACTCCGCCTTCTCACGACGCGAATGCGCCCGGCGAACTCGCCACGGTCCGCGCCGACTTGCAGGAGAAAGACAAGGACGTCTACCATTTTCGCGGTCATGTGCAACTGAAATATGAGGATATGCGGTTGTCCGCCGAAGAGGCTTCCATCGATTACAACTCCGGCGATGTCATTGCGCGTGGCCACGTCGTCTTTGACGATCCTTTGAGCCACCTGACCGCCGACGAGGTCCACTACAACGTGCGCACGAAAAAAGGCTGGTTTACCAACGGGGTGGGCTACGTTCATGCCAAGGGCCCGGCAAGACCGCGCGTGCTGAAGTCTCAGAACCCCTTCTATATCTCCGGAGAAACCGTCGATCGCGTCGACGATCAAACCTATACCGTCATCAACGGAACCCTGACTTCCTGCGACTGCGCTCGAACCGGCTGGCTGCTTTCGGTGGGGAGAGCCCGCGTGGTCCCCGGCGATAAGATCGTGGGCCGAAAGGTGGTTTTTTCGGTTCCTCGGAGTCCCAATTTTTTATGTTCCCATCATCGCCGATTCCATTGCCCGCGAGCCCCGCCACACCGGCTTCCTGCTTCCTCATATCGGCAACTCCACGCAGAAAGGCTACATCCTGGGAGCGGGATTCTTCTGGGCCATCAACCCGAGCGCTGACTTGATGGTGGGAGTGGAAGACTATAGCAAGCGGGGTGTGGCGGAGCGCGCGCAATTTCGCGCCAAACCCAGCGCCAACTCGGAAATAACCCTGAATGTTTTTGGGCTGAGCGACAAATCCAAACAGGTTGAGTCAACGAGCGTGGTAGTGCCCGCAACCGGCCAGACGGTTGACGTCCCCGAACCGCTCAGCGCCTCCGGAGTGAGCATTCACGCCTTCGGCAAGGATGACGACATCGGCGACGGCTTTCGCGCCGTGACCAACGTGGACTATGTCAACACCATGAAGTTCCGGCTCACCTGGTCGCCCAGCTACTCCGAAGCGGTCAATTCCGAGGCGGTCCAATCCGGCTTCGTATCGAAGAATTGGGACACCTACAGCTTCAACGTCTACGCCGAGCGCTACCAGGATTTCCTTGCCACCCAGCCTCCGCTCGTCGTGGAGGGAGACACGGTGACGGTGGGACCCACGCCCAACGTCATCATCCGCCACCTTCCCAGTGTCGAATTCGCGGGAGACGACCGGCAAATCGGGCACACCCCCTTCTATTTTTCGTTCCAGACCTCCGCCGATCTCGTCGGCCGCACCCAGGACCCCTCACAGGGGCTTTCGATCCCTCTCTTGTCCGATCGTCTGGATTTCCACCCCCAGATTATGCTGCGCTCCAGGGAGTTCTGGCACTTCCGCTTCAATCCCTACGCGGGGTTTCGCACCACCTACTATGGCGCCAGCCTGGTGGGCAAACACACTTCGCTTGACCGCGTCCTGGGCGAGGTGGGTTTCGATCTTCGGCCTCCTTCCCTGGAAAAGATCTTCAACAACTCCTACCACGGCTACCGCCTCAAGCACGTTATGGAGCCGGATATTCAGTACCACCTGGTGCGCGCGCACGATCCTGACAATATTCTCGATATCGTCCGATTCGACGCCCTGGATATTTTTACCGAAACCAACGAGGTGGAGTATTCGCTGACCAACTCCATTCTGGCCCGCAAGGATGTTCCGGATAACTCGGCGGATGTTCCCCAGGCGCGCGACATATTCTCCTGGCGCCTTTCGCAGAAGTATTACTTTGATCCGACCTTTGGAAATGCCCTGGTGGGGACTCAAAACAACGTTTTTGCCTCCACCATCGATGTCACGGGATTCGCGTTTGAGCATGGCCAGCGGTTCTCGCCGGTTACTCCGTCTTCAAATTCGCGCCATTTTCAAATTACGACACGGAAATTCGCACGGACGTCAACCCCTCCGGGGAAGGCGGCATTCTGGACGCCGGCATCACCTCCCACATCAAGCGCGGCATCTGGGGGTTTCCCTGACCGATTTCTTCATCAACAAATCGTCGTATTTCTCATCCTTGGCGGGAACCACGCCCGTGACCGGCGCCTCCTCCGCCTTGACCCCTTTGAACGCCTACCACCTATTGGGCTCCGTGTTTACTTATGGGGATACCAATCGCAAAGGGCTGAGCGCTGCGATTCGGACGGATTACAACTTTCAGCAGAAGATATTCCAGCATGCGGTGAGTCAGGTCAGCTATAATTTTGGTTGTTTCGCCCTCGATGTTGAGTACCAGTATTACGATTTGGGTCAGCTCCGGCGTGAGAGCCAATTCCGTGTGGCGCTTTCCTGGCGAATGTCGGCACGTTCGGAAACCTGAAACCGCATGATTTGACGCAATACTAAGACCATGCCTTTTCCCATTCATCGCCCGCGGCGATTGCGGCGCACCGAAGCCCTGCGCGGCTTTGTCCGTGAGACCCGCCTCAGCCCCCGCTCCCTGATCTACCCGCTGTTTGTGTGCCCCGGGTCCGGGGTGAAGAGTGAAATCAAATCCATGCCGGGCAACTACCGCTGGTCGATCGACCTGCTGGTGGAGGAGTGCCGCGCCGCATTCGATCTGGGCATTCCTGCGGTCATCCTTTTCGGCATCCCGGAAAGCAAGGACGAAACGGGTACGGGCGCATACGATCCCGAGGGAATCGTGCAGCGCGCCGTGCGGGCGGTGAAGAAGGCCCTGCCGGAGTTGATCGTCATCTGCGATGTGTGCCTCGACGAATACACGAGCCACGGCCACTGCGGCCTGATTAAGAACGGGGAAGTCGATAACGACTCCACGCTGGAACTCTGGCCAAGACTGCCTTGACTCAGGTGGAAGCGGGAGCCATATCGTGGCGCCTTCCGACATGATGGATGGGCGCGTGGGTGTGATTCGCGACACGCTGGATGAGCACGGCCACACGCAGACTCCCATCCTGGCTTATTCCGCCAAGTACGCATCGGCCTACTATGGTCCCTTTCGCGAGGCGGCGGATTTGCACCCAAATTCGGCGACCGCAAGTCCTACCAGATGGACCCCGCCAATCAGCGCGAAGCGATGCGCGAGATTGCGCTCGATCTGGAAGAAGGCGCGGACATCATCATGGTGAAGCCCGCATTGGCCTACCTCGATATCATTGCGCTGGCACGGCGCGAGTTTGACGTTCCCATTGCCGCTTATCAAGTCAGCGGTGAGTTTTCGATGATTGAAGCCGCGGCGCGCCTGGGATGGATCGACCGCGAGCGCATGATCATGGAATCGTTGACCTCCATTCATCGCGCGGGCGCGGACATCATTCTGACCTACTACGCCAAAGAAGTGGCCCCGCTGCTGGGCTGAAGTTGATTTCGCCACATCCATTCCCGGCCTGGGCTTCTGATGAGCTGCGATGAATCCTGGTCTCGACCGTTCATGACGCGCATTAAACTGCAAACTCGCCGGCTTGTCCCGCTGATTCTGCTTTGTTGCCGCCCTTCTGATTCCGTCTTTGCCATTTCACGCGGTCGAACCTCAACACATTTTGGAAGTGGTATGCCGAGTCCTAGTCTTGGCCGCGATTTCCCTCTGCTCCTGCGGCACCCCGACGGCGCACACGCCGTAAACCTTCGCTCGATTCCCGTATCGATAAAATTCTCGCTGCCAGCGATGCGCGACGCGGCTGGTGGGGAACCCAGGTTGTGGATTTGGCCAAGGGGAGCGTGTTGTATGAGCGAAATGCCGACCACCTCTTCATCCCCGCGTCGAATATGAAGATGTTTACCACCGCGGCGGCGCTGGTAGAAATTGGGACCCGGTTATGTCCTCCATACCACCGTGGAGAGCGCAGCTCCGCCTGATGCGCAGGGCCGGGTCGGCGACCTGTACCTGGTGGGAAGAGGCGACCCCAACCTTGGCGCGCGCACCTTTCCCTACACCTATCATGGCGCGGCGCAGCCAGCGGATAAGTTTATTCAGGAGCTGGCGGACGAGGTGAATGCCCACGGGGTGCGCGAGGTCACGGGAAAACTTATTGCCGATGACAGCTACTTTTTGTGGGAGCCCTTCGCTCCGAACTGGGCGGCGGATGACCTCGAGTGGGGCTATGGCGCTCCCGTCACCGCGCTGGCATTCAACGACAATTCGCTGACGATCGATGTTAAGCCCGTCAGCAAAGGTCGGCGATCAGGCGACGGTTCTACTCGCGCCGGTGGCCGATTATTACCGCGTGAAAAGCAATGTCGTCACCAGCGCTCCGGGCACGGAAAAGAAATACGAACTTGAGCGCCGCCCGGGCTCGATGGAGCTTGACCTCTGGGGGCAGATTCCCATCGATGCGGGAGATGATGTCGATACCGTCGCCATTGCCGATCCGCCGGCTCTTATGGCCGAACAGTTCTGCGCGGCTCTCCAGGCCCGAGGCATTGTGGTGAAGGGACCCATCGAAGTTCGCCATCTCACGCCGCTGGAGGCATCGCTTACGCCTGATGTTGCTTCCACTTCACCGTCTCGAACCGTTCTGGCGGAGCACCTCTCTCCCCCGCTGAGTGAAGCCATCAAAGTCGTCAACAAGGAGAGCCAAAACCTCCACGCCGAGATGCTGCTGCGCACGCTGGGGCGCGAAATCAATCATCAGGGCAGCCTTGCCGGTGGACTCGCCGCGCTGAATGCCTTTATTTCGCAGGCGGGTATCGTGCCGGGAGAGACCTATTTCTCCGACGGCTCGGGGCTCTCGCGCGAGGACCTGGTCGCGCCGCAAGCCGCCGTGAAGCTGCTCGTCTACATGGCGAATTCACCCAGCTTTCAGCCCTATTTCGATTCGCTGCCGGTCTCCGGCGTTGATGGCACGCTCGCCCACCGCTTCCTGGATCCCAAGCTGAAAGGCAAGATCCATGCCAAGACCGGCTCGGTCGAGCACGTCAACACGCTCTCCGGCTACATGGACTTGCCCTCGGGAAAGCGATTGGTGTTCTCGATTATGGCCAACAGTCATCCGCTTCCTAACAAAGTCGGCCAGGAAACGCTCGACGCCATCACAGAAGAGATTTACAAGTGGTATGCCCAGCACCTTAAGTAGGTCACTGCCGCTTTCATAGTTTTCGCCACCACACTTTAATCTGCATTTGTAACATCCTCTTCAAATGGATTGGCTAGAATACGCGCCATTCATGCCCTTTCAGGAGACCTTCGAATGAAGACCGTGACCGTGTTCGGCAGTGCACTCCCCGCAGCAGGCAGCAAAATCTACCGGGACGCTCAACGCCTGGGCCGATTGCTGGCGGAGGCGGGTTATGCGGTTTGCAATGGCGGTTACGGCGGGCTGATGGAAGCCTCGGCGCGGGGCGCGCGCGAAGCCGGCGGGCACACGATCGGCGTCACCTGCGTCATCTGGCCCCGCGCGGCGAATGCCTACGTTGTCGAAGAAATCCGCACGCAGAGCTTCACTGAACGCTTGATGACCCTGATTGAGCGCGGCGACGCCTACATCACGTTACCGGGTGGCACAGGAACGCTCGCGGAGCTGGCGCTGGTTTGGGAGATGATGAACAAGGGAAGCCTGGCGAAGACGGTCGGCGGGCGCAAACCCGTCCTCGCTCTTGCCCCATATTGGCAGCCCGTCATGGATTGCCTGCGCCAGGAAGCGAATCTAACCCCTGCGGGCGCCAAGGGGCCGGAATCCGCTCTCGATATCGTCACCATGATCACGACGCCGGAGGAGGCGGTGGAAGTGTTGCGCAGAAGTTTGTCGTCTTAGCGGCGTAAACTGAGCAACCTCGAGTTTAGGCAATCATGACCTTGCGCGGGAATTGCGCGTTGTCCTGAAGGAAGGTCTTCTTCCTTTCCAGATCCGCGGCGACCGGCTGGATATTTCCCTCAGCATCGATGGCGCGCGAAACCAGCGTATGCTCGCCGGGTTTGGCGCCTTCCCAGCGGTAGGTGAAAAGTTTCCACGAGTACCTGGTATTGGTCGCGGCGAACGTGGCTTTCTGCCAGGACCCGCCATCAATCTGGATTTCGACGGATTTGATCGGCGAGCCATCGTTCAGCGCATAGCCAAAAATTTCATACGCCCCGCTGGTTTTCCGAACCCGCGCAATCACCGACTTCAGATGCATGCGCGTGATTTCGGTTTCCACCCACTGGTGCCCGGATCGTTCTCGGCTCCGGTGCCGCCCACTCCCACCAATGACCGATACCAGCGAGCCTGAAAATTCCCCAGAAAGCGGTCTTCCTGAAGGTGAACTTCCGTGAGCCACTTCACGTTGGCCATGCCGTACCATCCGGGCATGATGAGCCGCACCGGGAATCCCTGCTCGCGCCGCAAGGGTTGGCCATTCAGCTCGAAGGCCACGAGCGGCTCCGGCTTCAAGGCGTTTTCCAGCGTGATGCTGCGGCCGTATTGCTGATCGAGGCTAAATGTCTGCTTGCGGAAGGCCACTTCCAGGGGGCCGTGGTCCGCGCCGAAGAAGACCACCTCCCGAGCCTTGGGGTCCACTCCCACCTGCTTCAAAATGTGGCGAAGCGGCACTCCGGTAAATCGCCCGCAGGAGACAAGGCCTTCCATTGAGTGGGCGGTATTGCCCGAGCATTCATAGCCCACGGTCATTTCGGTCGAGTGCATCGCGCGCAAATCATCGAGCGAGAACTCGACCGGCTTTTTCACCAGTCCCGTCAACTTCAATCGATAGGTTGCGGGGTCGACGGCCGGGCGATCGAAATGCTGAACGGCATAATATTGATCCGCGGGCGTGATGGGACCGTCAATTGTGCGGATGTCGAGCAGGCGGGAGTTGGTTTTGGGATTGACCGTCGTGAAGTTGGCGGGGATGTCGGTGAAGGGAACGTCCACCGCGTCCTGCGCCAGCGCGGGCAGATTCCAATCCGGCCACAATGCCAGCAGACTGGTTGCGGCCAAGCCTCGCTTCAATGTCTCGCGTCGAGTGATCGGTTGGGACACAGCGCGCCTCCCCCAAACTTAATTTGTCAGCCCGACCGTATTTTACCCGTTCACCCTTCGAACTGCCAGCGGGAGGCGAAGTGTGACTCCCAACGAATGTAGATTTGATAATTAGAAATGGCGAGAATGGATATGCCGGAGTTCAACCGTATTAAAATGGGTAAGGGCTGCAACCCGGAAGTCGCAGCCCTTGGCGGTTTCCCTGCTCAGTACCGTTCTGTCCTTAACAGCCACTGAACGAGGTAAAGGCTCCGAGCGGTGACGGCAGTGTGGGCGTGAAGGACACAAAATCAAATGCTTTGGTGGTGTCGAATCCCGCCGCCTTGGCCGCGGTGGGATCGACAAATGGAGTTAGCGCCTCAACGGCTTGTTTGATCTCCGTCCAGCATAGAGTTCTTTCGTAGCCGTTATTGTTGGGCGGCGCGACGCTCTCCGGCTTTCCCGCAAAGCCTGTGATTTCCGCAATCGGCCCGCCATCCGTCGAGGCAACGTCGGGCCCGATGACCCGCGCGAGAGTCCGATGGTCACTTTCGATTCCCATGATTCGCGCCGCAGCCACCCGCAAATCAGGAGTGCTAAATCGTCGAACACCGACGAGATAAGCCGCGATAAATGCGTCCTCCAGCGTCACCAGCACGTTCAATGTCGTCTGCGTGTCCGCGAACATGTCGGGCGGATAGTAAAAAGTTGTGTAAGGAGAAGGGTGTCCGCTGGCGGATTGCTCCAGCAGATAGTGCGACATCTCCTCCTGCCGCGCCGCCTGCAAATATCCCTGATCGTCGGAAGGGATGCGGCCAAAGAAGGGAGCCTTGTTGATAATGTTGGTATACGTCGTCACCGCAAGCGCCTCGGCAATTTCCGCAGCGATGAGAATTTCAAAGTCTCCCCGCGTCAATCCGCCGGCCTGCCTGTGGTCATGATCGTCATCCTTGTCGTCATGTTCGTCCGCTGCCAGGTTCAGGACTCCGCCCAAGCCAAGCACCCCCGTCGCGCCCAACACCGAAGTCGTCTTGATGAAGGAGCGTCTGCTGGGATTTTGGTTAAACCCGGGAATTAAGCCGGTCCTTGCAAATTTGTCGTCGGCCATCTCATTTCCTCCTTTTTATTTTTGGGAACTGAATTGCCCTGCTATTTCGCGGCGATGGAATGATTTTCGTTGAGCTGAAAGGTGCGGCCGGCGCCTGCGAGGGAACCGGCCGTCAGAAATGTTTGCGAGAACTGCTACTTCATGGGTGCCGCAGCAATGCTATCCACGTGAATTGAGCCGTCTTCCATCAGGTGGCCGGTAACTTGCACCTCCATGCCCACGTTGGAATCGCTTACGGCGTCCTGATTGTGAATGTTGAAGACTTGCTTGGTTTCGGAATTCACGAAAACGAACTTGGCGCCTTTCTCGTGAACGCATTTCAGTGCGCAGTCTTTGTGGTCCGCGCTCATGCCTTTGGCGCCACAGCCGCTGTCACTGATCCAGCCGGTCCAGGTGGCGGTATCCGGCCGGGCCGCTCCCACCACCGTCAACAGGCAGGCCAGCAGAGTGACGAGTCCAAGAATGGAAATTGCTCTCTTCATTTTTTCCTCCCGATGCAGAAATGGGCGAGTGTTGGTTTTAGCCCTGAGATTCCGAAGGCAGGCGGTGAATCAACCAGCCGCTTCTGCTTCGGTCTTCACGCAGGGTACGCAGCAGGAGGACATTTGGATTTGCGGGGATCAATATTTTATTGCGGATTTTTATGCGCGTGCGCAGGCCGGCGGCTAGGAGACCAAGCCAACGAGAACTTTGGGACCAGTCGGTTGTGGAACTCCGCCGGAAGGTTCAAGCGTGACGGCAAACGCTTTGGTCGCGACATTGGGAGGCAGCGTCGGCAACATCACCTGGCCGTTGCCGGCTGCGTCCACTTGGAACACTCCGGCGCTGATGGGACTGCCCGCTATGGGAACGATCCACAACTGGTAGGTTCGGTCGGAGGATGGGACCGGCAGGTTGGAGGCGTAGAAGATCAATCCTTTGCGGGGATTGTAAAAATGCCCGGCCCTCAGGCACGGGGTGGGCCGTTCCGGAGACGAGCGTGACTTTTACCGTATCGGTGGCGTTCAACAGATCCAGCACCAAACGCTCGCGCTCCGTCTCCTGCCGTAACACCAGGGTTTCTTCCTGGAGATCGGCTTGTTCGCGCCGCAGCTCGCGATTCTCCAACTTCAGTTGAACTGCCAGCAAGGCCAGGGCCAGCGCCGCCACAGCGAGCGCGGGGACAAGCCAACGCGAGAAGACGGAAACGCCGGCGGCCTGCACTTTGGGAGCTTCGGCGCGAACTTGGCGCATGAGGCGGTCCTTCACGCCTGCCGGAACATTTTGCTGCGGAGCGGCGAGCGCCAGCATCGCCATGCGGCCCTGTGCCTCCTGCAATTTGGCAGTGCACTCGGCGCAGTTCTGCAGGTGGGATTCTAAAGCCTGTTTCTCTTCAGGCTCGAGGGCCCCCATGGCATAGAGGTCAAAATCCTCTTCGAATTGTGGATGCCCGTTCAAGGACGAAGCCCCTTCTTAATCGATTCAATTGCCGAACGCAACCGGGTTTTGATCGTGCCCAGCGGCTCCCCGGTTTTTTGCGCGATTTCGGAGTGCGTGAGGCCCTGAAAATATGCAAGCTCCAGCGCCGCCCGCTGGTTTGAGGGTAATTCGGCGATGAACTTGTTGACCTTCGCCATCAACTGATTTTGTGCGGCTGCGGCTTCAATGTTGGCGGAGTAGCCCATGGCGTCGGGCTGCAACTCTTCGTCGGTCGTGCGGCGGCGGCGAAGGCGGTCAATCGCTCGATTCCGCGCCGAAACCAGAAGCCAGCCGGAAAGCGAGCCTCGGGCGGAGTCAAAGTTCGAGGCATTGCGCCAGAGCTGATGGAAGATATCCTGCACCACTTCTTCCGCGATGCCGGAATCACTCAGCACCCGCATGGCGACGGAGTACACCAGCCGCGCATAGCGATCGTACAACGTCGCCAGAGCCGTCTCGTCCCGCTGCGTCACGCGGCGGAGCAATACGGCATCAGTCACCTCGAGTTCCGGTCCGTGAGACATCGGCACAAACAGTTCTCGATGGAAGTACGCAAAAAGCCGGTAAGTGGATTTAACCCCTTGGCTGCAAATGGCATAGAGATATTACCCTTGCTGTCACCGCAACTCAACTCTTGCCCGCCCTCGCCGATTTTCCAGGTGGCCACCTCCCCATTTGGCTGATGTACGTGCATCTTCAATCCGCGACAATGCGAATGGAGGTTCAACATGCAAAGCTCATTGGTAAGTCTTTCAAACGATCTGGCGAAACTCGTGCAGGAGTTTCAGTCCCAGGTGGTCGCCGTTCACGCGCGTTCGCATTACCCTTCGAGTGGAGTCCATTGGCGGCCCGGCGTCGTGGTGACCGCCGACCACACGATGGGCAGGGAAGAGGACATTCAGGTGACGCTTCCCAGTGGCGAGCGGGTTGACGCCACGTTCGCCGGCCGCGATCCCGGAACTGACATCGCCGTCCTCAAGGTGGCAGCTCTCGGCGCCGTGCCGACTCGCAAACTTGAAACCGATCCCGCCCAAGTAGGCGAGTTGGCACTGGTGCTTGGACGCTCTCCCGACAGCGGGCCCAACGCCAGCCTGGGCGTGATTAGCGCGCGCTCCGGCTCCTGGCGCACCTGGCGGGGCGGACGTCTCGATGAGTACATTCGTCTCGACGCCACGCTGTTCCCCAATTCTTCCGGAGGCGCCGTCGTCGATTCCCGCGGTCAATTGCTCGGAATCGCCACGTCAGGGCTCTCGCGGATTGCCGGCCTGGTGATTCCCTCAGCATCCATCATCGCGTCATCGATGCGTTGCTCGAAAAGGGTTACGTCCCGCGCGGATACATCGGAGTCGGCGTGCAGCCCGTGGCCATTCCCGAGGACCTGCGCCAGCCTGGGCGTAAAGGGAAAGACCGGGGTCATGGTCGTAAAGATCGAGCGCGGCGGACCGGCGGACAAGGCGGGCATTTTCCTGGGTGACATTCTGCTGGCCATCGGCGCGACCGAGCTTCAACAGATCGAGGAACTGCAATCGTTCTCGGACTCGGGCGTGATGGGCAAGCCGGTCAAGGCGAAGTTGATTCGCGCCGGCGAGCTGCGCGAAGGTTGAAGTCATCGTGGGTGAGCGCCCGGAAAAGTGAGGTTGACATGGCAGTCGAGAGTTTCGGCCGGATTGCCGAGCAACTGCGGCGTTCCACGGTGCAGGTGTCGAGCGGGCGCCGCGGCCAGGGATCCGGATTCATTGTAAAATCGGACGGTGAGATCGTGACCAACGCTCACGTGGTGGGTAACTCCTCTCTCGAAGTGCAGCTTTGGGATGGCAGCTCGTTTCCCGCCACGCTCAAGGCGCGCAGCACGCGCCGCGATCTGGCGGTTCTGCGCATTCCCACCGCGAATCTCACTCCCGTCACGCTCGCGAATTCCGACGGCCTGCGCGTTGGTGAACTTGTCATTGCGGTGGGCAATCCCTTGGGATTCATGGGAGCAGTGACGACGGGAATTGTGCATGGCATCGGCCGGCGTCCCGGTCTGGGGCCGACGAAGTGGATTCAGGCGGACGTCCAGCTTGCTCCGGGCAATTCCGGCGGTCCGCTCGCCGACGCGCGGGGCAACGTCGTCGGCGTGAACACGATGGTTGCGGGTGGATTCGGCCTGGCCGTACCCGCGAACGCCGTGGCGCGAATGCTCACCGGGGAACTCGCGCAGGCTCCCCTGGGAATCTCCATGCGGCCAGCTCCCATTCGCATCGCGGGGGTCGAGCGCCTCGGGCTGATTCTTCTCGAAGTGGTGAAGGGCGGCGCGGCCGAGTATGCTTCACTGAGCGCCGGGGACGTTCTGATTGGAATCGAGGGCCAGCCTCTGCGCGCGCTCGATGACCTGGAACAGGCTCTGGAGGGACCGGGTGAGCGTCTGCTGCGTCTGCAATTTGTGCGCGGCGATCCGGGCAAGACTCGGAGCGTGACGGTGCGGCTCGGTGTATTCCAGGCGGCTATGGCATGATTCGCGTTCTCGTGAAAGCTTCGTCGCCGATTGCCAAAGCAGGTTTGGAGACCCTGCTTCAGGCCAACCCGGCCTGCGTGTGGTGGAAGAGTCCGCGCCGGCGCTCGCACCATGGCGGCCGATTCTCCGCCGGACGTGCTGCTGGTGGAACCGTCGCTGTGCAGACGGCGGCGCGCGCGCGGCTTTCGATTGGGCGGGGCCGGCGGTCCTGCCGTGCTGCTGGTTCGTAATTCGACTCCCGAAGCGGTGGCAGCAGCCTTGCGCGCGGGCGTCAAGGCGGTTCTGGACAGCGGCCGCACCGGGCCGGAAATTTTGCGGCGATGGAAGCTGCGGCGGCCGGACCTGGTGGTCCTCGACCCTCGGAATTGAAACGCTTGTTCGCGTTCGCCCGGTCCTGCTTCAACCCCCGGCGCTGAAACATTGGCAGAACCCCTGACGCCGCGCGAAATTGAGGTTCTTCAACTCCTCGCCGCCGGGCTCGGCAACAAGGAGATCGCCTCGCGCCTTGCGATTTCCGAGCACACCGCGAAGTTTCACGTCGCCGCCATCATGGGCAAACTCGGCGCCTCCAGCCGCACCGAAGCCGTTACGATGGGCATACGCCACGGGTTGATTATGTCCGATGCACATCCTTCGCCGCCCGCCCTTCCCGCGTCCCCCCAACTGCCTCTGCTACAATTACGCACGACCAACTCCAACAACGACAAAATCCGCCATTTGACGCGCAGAACACTCGATCCCTTCCCCGCGGTGCCTGGAATTTCCCGCCGTGCTGGAATTATTGCACCGCTATCTCTCCGGCCCCGTTAGCGAGCCGTTGCTGGCGCGGGTTGAACCCCACACGCGGCTGGATAAGATTCGGCGCGACCTGGAGCTGGCGGGCGAGGCGCGGGACTACCTGCGGGAAAGCGCGCGTCCGGGTCTTGCGGGAGTTGTTGAACCCGGCGAGTTGCTCGATAAGCTGCGCGTCGAGGGCCTGGCGCTCACCGCTCCGGAAATTTTGGCGTTGGTGGAATTGGCCCGTGCAGGACTGGACATCTTCCGCACGTTTTCGCATCACGAAGGCCCGCGGCTCGCCGAGCTTGCGTGCTCGCTGCCGGATTTCCGTTCCCTCGTAACTGACCTGGCCGGCAAGATCAATCCTGACGGCACCGTCGGAATCCTCCGCCAGTGCCGAGTTGGGCCGCGTTCGCCGCGCCATCGAGCGTGCCAAGCTGGAGATTCAATCGGGCCTCGAGCGCATGCTGCGGCGCTTCAGCCAGGATGACGTGCTCCAGGACGCCGTGGTGACGATTCGCAACGATCGCTTTGTCATTCCGGTCCGCGCCGAGGCCAAGCGCCGCGTTCAGGGCGTCGTGCACGGAGCCAGCTGACCGGCGCCACCGTTTACATCGAACCCCTGGAAACGCTGTCGCTGAATAACGATCTGGTGGAATTGCAGGACCGCGAATTCGCCGAGGTCCAGCGCATTCTCGCGGCTTTTACGCGCACGCTTCAGGAACGCCGTGACGATTTGGCTCGCGCCGCCGCAGTTCTGGCCGAAATCGATTGGGCCTTTGCCAGAGGTACCTTCAGCAAAGAGTTTGACTGCTGCACTCCCCGGATTCACGCCGAGCGCTCCATTCGCCTCGCCGAGTTCCGCCATCCCTTGCTGCAATTGGCTCTGAAAGGCGGCGCGCAAAAGGTTGTGCCCCTGACCCTCGACGTCAATCCGCCGCACAAGCTGATCATCATCAGCGGTCCCAACACCGGCGGCAAGACGGTGACCCTCAAGGCGCTGGGCATTGCCGCGCTGATGGCGCAGGCGGGGATTCCCGTGCCCGCCGCCGAGGTTCGGTTGCCGCTCTTTGGGCGGGTGCTGGCGGATATCGGCGACCAGCAATCGATTGAAGCCAACCTCAGCACGTTTTCCGCGCACGTGACCCACATCGAATCCATGGCGCGCGTCGTCGGTCCGGATGACCTCGTGCTGCTCGATGAAATCGGCTCCAGCACCGAACCCAGTGAAGGCGCGGCGCTGGCCGTGGCGATTCTCGATTACTTCCGCGAGCGCGGCGCGATGACCATGGCGACGACGCACCACTCGCGCCTCAAGGCCTATGCCGCGGAAACTCCCGAAGCCTTGAACGCCGCGATGGAATTCGATGAAGCCACGCTCGAACCTACGTTTCGCCTATTGGTGGGGCTGCCCGGCAAATCGAGCGCGCTCGATATCGCCGCGCGGCTTGGATTGGAGGCGGGCATCGTGGAGAAGGCGCGGTCGCTTCTCGATCCCTCGGATGCCGAGGCCGCCGCTCTCGTCGCCGGTCTGCACCAGCAGCGGAATGAGATGGAGCGCCGCCTGGCCGAGTTGGAGCGGGAAAAGCAGGATCAGGAAAAGCGCCGTGAACGCCTGGAGCAGGAGTTCCAAAAAGAGCGCCGCTTAAAGTTGCGCGAGCTTGATTCCCGCCTGGAAGATACGCTCAAGCAATACTCCCGGAGCTGGGACGAGTCCTTGCAGGAGCTGCGCAAGCAAGCCGCTCCCGCCAAAGTCGTCGCCCGTGGCGAGCGCAAAGCCGCGAGTCCTCAGCGTGGCTCGCGAAGAGTGGAACGTCCAAGTGCTGGAATCCTTGGGCGAGTCT
Source organism: uncultured Acidobacteriota bacterium (assembly GCA_963733285.1). Lineage (GTDB taxonomy): Bacteria > Acidobacteriota > Terriglobia > UBA7540 > UBA7540 > Bog-366. The sequence continues at coordinate 4,304 of CAVTDA010000029.1, read as the reverse complement.
GCCGCGAAGACCGACGCGCCGCTGGTGGCAACAAAGCCCCTGGCCGTTGGCGATCGCGTGCGGGTATTGAATATTTCAACGCCCGGCGTCGTCACCGGCCTTCTTCCCGATGGAGAGGTCGAAGTGTCGGTTGGAATCCTGAAGATGCGCACGCAGAAAGGCGAATTGACGCACTTAATGCCCGGCGGCAACACCGTGCCTGACCAGAAGGTGGCGACATCGTCCCACGAAGATGCTGTTCCGGAAGAGATGAATGTGATTGGCAATACCGCCGAAGAGGCTCGGGAGCGTGTTGATAAATTCCTCGATCAGGCGTTTCTCTCCGGGCGCTCCCGCGTGCGGATTATTCATGGGTTCGGAAAGGGAATCCTGCGCAAGACCCTGCACGAGATGTTTACGCGCCACCCGCAAGTGGAGAAGTTCTACCCCGGCCAGCCTTCCGAAGGCGGAGGCGGGGCGACCATCGTCGAGTTGAAGAGTTGACTTCGCCCGAATTTGGGGATCAACTTACTCGATTCAACCGCCACGCCTTCAGGAGTGCCAACCGGTTCGAAAGAGCGCCAACCCTTTCGAGATGGATTGTTCCGATAGGCTGAACCTTTACCCCCCAGTCGCGTGCCTCAGGGTGAGGGCAAAGGCGGAGGACGCAAGCGGTCCGCAGCTCCCGGCCCCGGCGAGTGATATTCGTTTGCACCAGCACTTCTCTTGAACCTTGAATCGCTCAACTACCTCGGTGCGCTTCCAGCCTTCGTCAAATTCTTGATGGATTAATGCGCTGGCTGGGGGAAACCGCAGGAACCGTGGCAGAACTGCTCCGCCGGTTCTGAACATTCATCCTTGGGGGAAAATACGCTTCCTGTCAGCGTTTCTATCCTCTCTGCGCGACTTCCTTGACCCACTCCCATAAATATGGGACACTTGCGCCATGAAGACGACTCTGGAAATTCCGGATGCCATCTTTCGCCGCGCCAAATCTCTGGCGGCGGAACGGGGAATTCTGTTTCGCGCCCTGGTTTCCGAAGCCGTCGCCGAGAAACTCCAGGCCGAGAACGGCCGGGGGAAGCCCTGGATGTCGGCTTTTGGCAGACTCCGCCACTTGCGCCGGCAGACGGCGAGAATTAACCGGCGGATCGAGCGAGAATTTGAACAAATCGAACCCGAGGACCGGCGGTGATTCTGGATACCAACGGACTTTCGGCCTTGGCCGAGGGCGAACCGGCGATTGAGCCCCTCCTTCGCAAAGCCAATGAAATCGCCATCCCGGTGATTGTCCTGGGGAATACCGGTATGGCATCGCGCATTCCCGTGATCGGAAGCATTACGAAGACTGGCTCACTGCCTACCTGCCGAAATTTCGCATTCTTGACGTTGACGAATCAACCACCCTCTTCTACCGTGATGTGCGCACGGAGCTGAAAAGGGCCGGACCGCCCATCCCTTCCAGATCCGCGACGTCCAATACGTCATCGATCAAGGCGAGGCCACGTTCGCGCCCGGCCTGAAGGGCCGGCGAAGTGCGCCTGCGCCCTCGGGCGGAGGCGCGACGGGCTGGCCGACAGCACCCTGAAAACCTATCTCGCCGATCTCAATCGCAGGCTCGACCGCCTCCTGAGCCTCAGGCCCGCCCACGCCGCGGGGCGAAAACTTCAGGAAACCATCAAGGCAATCAGGGGGAATCTCTTCGTCTTCATGACCAATCGGGAGATCGAGGCCACCAACAATGGCTCCGAGCGCGCGTTACGTCCCGGCGCGGTCTATCGAAAAATCACCAACGGCTTCCGAAGCGAATGGGGTCGCCTTCTACGCAGACCTGCGATCCGTCATCGAAACTGCGCGACGACGCTGCATCCGCGCGATCGACGCAATACGCCTGACCCTCGAAGGTAGCCAGCTCTGCATCCCAGCGTGACAACCGAAAGTGGGACGTGAGCAATTACATATACCGAGACGGCAAAGCCGTTCCGAAAGCTTTCCGAAAGCAACGCCTGAGCCGAGACGTTCCTCAAATTCCAGAATTCAGCAAGTTTAATATCCAATGCCTCGTCCCGCCTTCCGGCTTTTCTAGGGCGGACAACAGGGCTGATCATGATCGGGAAGCGGCCAAACGGCAGGCCGTCACCAATCCGGAGAATACTGTCTATTCCATCAAGCGGTTCATGGGGCGCCGCTATGACGAAGTGAACGAAGAGATGAAGATGGTGCCCTACAAGGTGGTGCAGTCAGGTGACCACGTGGCCGTCGTGGCGCAGGGGAAGGAATACACCCCTCCGCAAATTTCCGCCATGATTCTGCAAAAACTCAAGAAGGCCGCGGAAGATTTCCTTGGCGAGAAAGTGACCGAAGCAGTCATCACCGTGCCGGCGTACTTCAACGACGCGCAACGCCAGGCCACCAAGGACGCCGGACAAATTGCGGGCCTCGAAGTGAAGCGCATCATCAACGAGCCGACGGCGGCCGCGCTGGCCTACGGCCTCGACAAGAAGAAGGACGAGACCATCGCCGTCTATGACTTCGGCGGCGGCACCTTCGACATTTCGATCCTGGAGGTCGGCGAAGGCGTCATCGAAGTGAAGTCCACCAACGGCGACACCCACCTGGGCGGCGACAACATCGACCAGCGCATCGTGGACTGGCTGATCGAGGAATTCAAGAAGGACGAAGGCCTGGACCTGCGGGGCAAGGGCAACGAGATGGCGCTGCAGCGGCTGCGCGACGCGGCCGAGCGCGCCAAGATCGAGCTTTCGACCACCATGCAGACCGAGATCAATCTGCCGTTCATCACCGCGGATGCCAGCGGTCCCAAGCACCTGGTGAAGACGCTCACCCGGGGCAAGCTGGAAGAGATGGTGCGCGGACATCATCGAGCGCTCGATCGGCCCGTGCAAGCAGGCGATGAAGGACGCGGGCGTCACGCCGACAAGATCAACGAAGTGGTGCTGGTCGGCGGACAGACCCGCATGCCGGGCATTCAGGCAGCTGGTGAAGGAGCTCTTCAGCAAGGAACCGCACAAGGGCGTGAACCCGGACGAAGTGGTCGCGATCGGCGCGGCCATTCAGGGTGGCGTGTTGGGCGGCGAAGTGAAAGACCTGCTGCTGCTCGACGTGACTCCGCTGACGCTGTCGATTGAGACGCTGGGCGGCGTGGCGACGCCGATGATTCCGCGCAACACGACGATCCCGACCAGCAAGACGGAGACGTTCTCGACGGCGGCCGACAACCAGACTTCGGTTGAGGTGCATGTGCTGCAGGGCGAGCGTCCGATGGCGCGGGATAACCGCACGCTGGGCAAATTCCACCTGACGGGACTGCCGATGGCGCCGCGCGGCGTTCCACAGATCGAAGTTACGTTCGATATCGACGCGAACGGCATCCTCAACGTGAACGCCAAGGACATGGCCACGGGCAAGGACCAGAAGATCACGATCACGTCGTCTTCGGGCCTGAGCAAGGAAGAAGTGGAGCGCATGGCGAAGGAAGCCGACGCGCATGCTGCCGAGGACAAAGCCGAAGCGCGCGGAAATCGAGTCGCGCAACCAGCTCGACGGCATGGTGTACCAGATCGAAAAGATGCTGCGCGAGCATGGCGACAAGATCTCCGGGCAGGAGCGTAGCGACGTCGAAAATGCGCTGGCCGACGCCAAAAAGGCGCTGGAAGGCGACCGACCCCAAAGCGATGGACACGGCCCGCGAACACCTGACCGCAAGCTTCGCACAACTGGCCGAAGCCATGTACAAGGCGACTCCGCAGGCTGCGCCGGCGGGAGGTCCGGTCCGGGCGAACGGGAGCCGCGGCGGCGAGCCGGAGAAGAAGAAAGACGAAGGTGTGATCGACGCCGAGTAGTGGACGTGGACGAGAAGAAAAACTGAGCGCGCTTAGCGGGCGTGAGCGACAGCGAGTCAGAATGACCCCATTGGGGGCTGTGGTTGGGGCGTGACAAGCGCCCCTTCCGCTTTTTGAGAAGAGAGGCGAATTCAGAACAAGAGCGAGTTACAACCATCTTTGGTTTTATGAGAAGCTGCAACAATTGCAGGTCAATTCTGTATCGAGGTCTTTGATTTTGGGTAGCGTCTATAATTCCAAAGAGCGCACGATGCCCATTTCCATGCCGCGTAATTCCGCAAGGGATCTCGATTCTTCCAAAGAGCGAATACCCCGGTATATTCCTCGTTTGCGTTGATCGGCAGATCATAAGATGCCCATGGTTGGGGCGCATCGGCATTTGCTTGTTCGGCATTCCGAGGCCCGCCCGCCGCTTTTGTTCGATAAGGAGCGCCTTCATCACGCCGTACATATTTGATGTTC
>CAVTDA010000028.1:0-8851 GCA_963733285.1 uncultured Acidobacteriota bacterium | reverse complement strand
GCGCAGCTCGGCGTCGATGTTCTCGCCCTCACGCGAAAGCTCGAATAGGCTTCCATGTCGGCGAGGCGGTTCGCCAGCTTCTCATCCGCGGCCACCGTCTCGGTCATCCCCTTGCGCGCGGTCAGGATCTTTTGCGAGGCTTCCTGGTCTTGCCAGAATTGCGGTTGCGCGATCCGCTCTTCGAGGAGAGCTGATCCTTGCGGCGAGTTGGAGCGTCAAAGAAAACTCCGGATGGCGGCAGACTGCTTTTTCAACACCTTCAAATTCGCGTCCAATTCTTGGGTCACGATGCTCTCTTGAAATTCAAGAATTGTCGCACATGAGTCCCGACTTCGGTGTCCTCGCCACGCGAAATCCAAAGTGACGGAGCATTACTGCGTACAACCTATTTTTTCGACCGCCCAAATGCTCCGGCAAGTAAGACTACTCCAGTGGTCGCGCAGACCCAGGCAAAGAATCTCCGTGCGCGGTGTAAAATGTTTCTTCCTGCTCGAATTCAAAATGCGCCGGAAGGCAAGTCTCTGTAGCGCGGAAACGTTTGAAAGCACCCGCCCGTAGGGATCGATTACCGTGGTGACTCCGTTGTCCGTTGCCCGCAGCAGGTATCGGTGATTTTCAATCGCCCGCAATCGCGCCATTTCCAGGTGCTGATAGGCCGCGGCCGAATCGCTGTACCAGGCGTCGTTCGAAATGTTCACCAGCACGTTTGCCCCGTTGGTCACCAGATGGCGCGCCAACTGCGGGATGATGGCTTCGTAACAGATGAAGACACCAATCTTTTCGTCCGAAACCGTGGCGACCGGATAGCTCATGCCGGGGACGAAGGTTCCAATTTCCGAGGTGATCTTGTGAATCAACCCCGGCAACGCCCACCACGGGATGTATTCGCCGAATGGTACAAGGTGAATTTATCATACCGCGAGATTTCGCGGCCCTCGGGGTCAAGCGTCACCGCGGTGTTGGTGATGGAATCCGCAGTTCCATCGACTGGGACAATCGTGTTGGTGATCACAATCGAATGCGTTTGCCGCGCCATGTTTTCCATCGCATTGCGGAATACAGGGTCACGCGTGAAATAGAACGGCGCGGGATTCTCCGCCCAAATCAGAAGTGGCGGATCGATTGCGGAATTTTCGGATTTTCGATTTTGGATTTTGGATTGGAGCTGCCGCGGGCTCTTGAATCTTGAATTTTGCATCTTGATTTGAGGCAGGCGCGGATTCTTGAATCTTGAATTTTGAATTTTGAATCGGTGGCCGTCCCGGAAAGACCGTCGCCTGCCGCACCCTTAAGGCCATGGTCTGCCGCCCCGGCATTTCCCCTGGAGTACTGCTCCACCGCCGAAACGCTGAATTCCACCAGTTGTTGAAGCTGAGCCGGGTTGCGCCACGGAATCCAGTCCTCCAACGCGGCTTCATCCAAGGGAACATTCGGTTGGATCAGAACTGCCAATTCCTTGCCCTGGGTTGGTGGAGGCGGCACCAGCCACCAATTTCCAATGATAAGAATTGCGGACCACGCGAGCAGCGCCAGTCCGTCGCGAGCACATCGTGGTGAGATCACGACCCAGGCCAGCAGCGCGCTCGTGACCGCGCCCAGAAACGAAAGTCCATAAACGCCTGTGACGGCGGCAATCTGGCGCAGGCCGTCGGCATGGACAGCGTAGCCCAGCAGGTTCCAAGGGAAACCCGTGATCAGGTAAGTTCGCGCCAGCTCCATGCCAACCCAAAGAAAGGGACTAAGAGCGAGAGCCCACGCGGGCGAGCGGCGCGCGGCCCAGCCGATTGCGAGTCCCAGGCCGCCAAAGAATGTCGCATCGATGAGCACGAAGAGGATCAGCGTGGTGAAGGCAAGCATCGGCGCGAGGTGGCCATAAAATTCCATGACCGTGACGAACCAGTAGCAGCTCCCCGCGAAGAAGAAAATCCCGCAGATATAGCCCATAAGGAATGATTGCTTTGCGCTGGTCCTATGACACAGAGCCCAAAAAAGGGGAGCAGGGGCAATCCAGACGAGGCCGGGCAGATGAAGTTTGGGAAAGCAGGCGACGAGCAGGATTCCGCTCAGTGCCACGGCCAGGAACAATTTTAGATTTTGGATTTTGGATTTTGGATTCGGCACGTTAGCTCGTGAGGATTTCCAGGGGTAAACCGCAGATCGGCAACGCAACTTTCCTCGAGTTTCCCTTCTGCTGGAAGTGGCTGCGAGGGAGTGCGCTTGTATGCGGGAAGGAAGGCAATCGTGAAAACGCGTCTGCGGCCGACCAAGCCTTTCTGAACGCAAGCCGAAGCGCGATCCTGACTGTCCACGATACCAGGGAGCACGGAAGCTTGTTGACCGGCATTGAGCGCCGCCCAACCGGACGCTCGCGCAGGATCGCCTTGAATGCGTCCACTTATTTTTGCGCTGGCGGCGGGGTGTCACCCGTTTGCCGCGTGAATTCAAAGGTACAGGGACGGCCGAGAACGCCGGCGCCTTTTTCGCGCGTGCCGGTGCCCTTGTCGCCCTCGAAATGAGCGTCAATCTTGTAGCTATAGTTGTTTCCCTTCATCGCGAAGATACCCTGGGCTTGGTTATGCTGCACCTTCCCTTTGGCGGAGAGCTTGGCGTTGCCGTCATCGCCGATAGGCCCGCCGTCGATGACCAGGTAGCCGGGGCTGCCTTCCTCGCTGTGCTGGCCGTGATAGATGCCGTCCTTGATGGTGCTGGGAAAATGCCAATTATAGGCGGGCATTTCGCCGTGCGCCTCGCAGGACATTTTGGTGTCCCAGTTGCCGTCAAATTTGGCGTCGGCAGCGCTCGCCCGGGCAACCATAACTAGACCGCAGATCACGACAAACAAACCCAGACTGCGAAGTTTCATGTTAGACCTCCTGAGGTGGGATACACGAGAGTGAGTCCGAACTCAATTCCGAGGGCTGACTTCCAAGATCGCAACCTTGCGCCGGTAACGAATGCGGCTTTGATGAAGGGGATTACATGTGAAGCTCCCTCAAGCCACGTCTGCACAGGTGGGCCGGGAGCGAAAGTGAACTTGTAGAAAGAGAACACTCGACTCCGCGGAGAGCTGTTCGCCCCACGGGCCGCGAGGCAATTTCCTGGGTGGATAAATCGACGGTCGACGAAAAGGGGCTGCATGTGTACCCCCACGAGTCCAATTGCGAGGGATATCGGGGAAAAAATTTGGCCCCCGATAGTAGCCGGCGTGTGGATTCCACCCTCAGGATTGATCACACTATCAGGATGGGACCGAGCCGGACGGCCTAAAAAATGTGATGAACAAAACCCATGCAAACCGGACTTGATTTTTTGCCCTTGCCGCGAACCAAAAGTGTATCACGACTTGCCTCCAATCGCCCCTGCAAGAACAGTTTCTTCCCCCCGCCATTCCAACTGCCGCCAATGTGACAGGGAAGACCTTCATCACTGCGAGGGGGGCCGGCGATTCGCGACAGTTCTCCAATCCAATCCATTTTAGTGATGCTGAAAGCAGGGTCGTTCTTGATGTTGGGAGCGGTTGGGTGGTTAGTGAATGCTGCTACGTCCCGAGGGCTGAATCTTCGGTCCAGAGTTCTAATTCAAAATTCAAGGATCAAAAAGCCAAATCCCAAATCCAAAATCTAAAATCCAAAATCGTCAGTGCTTGATAAACGGCTTGAACCCATCCTGGACGAGTTTGTCTTTGGCCTTATCGGCCTCGGCGCGCGTGCGGAAGGGGCCGACCTGGACTCGATAGAGGCTGTCTTCGGCCTGTCCGTTTTGGGGCCCCACCATATAGACGGGGTAGCCGCGGCCCTTGAGCAGATGGACCATCGTATCGGCGTCATCCCTGGTTCGCAGTGCCGCAACTTGAAGCGTGATGTCCTCACCCGCGTCACCGCGAGCGGCGCGTCCCGGCGGCGGGGCAGGCGCTTGCTCGGCCTCGGGGTTATGTTTCTTTTTCGCTAAAGCAGCGCTCGAGGGTTTCTCCGCCGCGGGAGCAGAGATCGGTTCCTGAGGGTTCGACGGAATGACCTCGGTTTCGGGTTCGGCGTTCGCCGAAGTGCGGTTCGCCGAAGCGTCCGGAGCGGGAATTTGCTGTCCAGTATCGGGTGGTGGATTGATCGTCGGAGGAATTACGGACGGGCCGTTAACGACTTCCGAGTTCAGCGCTGAATGGGAGCCGCGTTCGTTGAATCCCACCAGAAACCCGAGCGAAAAGAAGATTCCGCACACCGCGATGCAAGCGAGATAAAGAAGAACCCCGGCGCGAAACGTGTGCCCGCTTCCATCCTGTTTACGAACTGCCGTCACCACATGCCCCTCCTGGCCTTCCATTAATATTGAGCGTAAGAATCCGCGGCTCCGCCCTTGCGGGGGCGTCCGTGAGAGCCGTCATCACCCGCCCGCCAGCCTGATATTGATCATACGGGTTGATCTCCATTGGCGGAAAGAAAATTCCAGGCCATCCGGATTTAATTCGTCTCGCTGAACCCTCGGGCCGCGGCGCCGTGCCTGCGTATCGGCTATTTGTTTTCTTCCTTCGCGGGGGGCAGGAGGCCCTTGTTCATGATCGCACTCAGGAGTTCCACCGGAACCGGGAAGACGACCGTGGTATTCTTTTCCGTCCCAATTTCAACGAGCGTTTGGAGATAGCGCAGCGTGATGGCGACCGGCTCCTTGGCGATGACGGCCGCGGCTTCGGCAAGGCGCGAAGAGGCTTGAAATTCCGCGTCGGCATGAATTATCTTCGCCCGGCGCTCGCGCTCGGCTTCGGCCTGGGCGGCGATGGCGCGCTGCATCTCCTGCGGCAAATCCACCTGCCGGACTTCCACCTTGGTGACCTTGATGCCCCATGGTTCGGTATGCTCATCCAAAATGGACTGCACGCGGCTGTTCAACTTTTCCCGCTGGGAGAGCAGGTCATCGAGTTCCACTTCGCCCAGCACGGAGCGGAGCGTGGTCTGGGCGAGTTGTTCCACCGCGTAACGGTAGTTTTCCAGTTCCACGAAGGCTTGCTGGGCGCTGACCACGCGGAAGTAGACCACCGCATTGACCTTCAGCGAAACGTTATCGCGGGTGATGATGTCCTGGGGAGGCATATCCCAGGTCATGATGCGAAGGGAGACCTTTACGAGCTTATCGATCGGCCAAAGGATGAAAATCAATCCCGGCCCTTTGTCGGGCGTTTGCAAACGGCCGAGGCGGAAGATCACCGCTCGCTCATATTCCCTCAACACATTCAAACATGCGGATATCCAGAAGAGCAGTATGACGAGGCCCACAGTGTAAACCATGACTTCCTCCTCGTGGCCAACCGGCCATCTTTCTTTCCGATCCGTCAAAAGTGCTTGGCGAATTCTTGCGGAGCGTCTTGCGCCCGGGGAGAATCAGTGCGGCTGAAGTCTACCGGGTTTCCGTCGCCGACTCAACCAGCAAGGTTAAACCGTCAATTTCCCGCACCCTAACCCGCGCACCCTGGGGAATGCGAGTTTTTGCCCGTGCTTTCCAGAGTTCACCATGGACTTTGATTTCGCCGTCGAGATCGAGGTCGGTGATTGCGACACCCACCAATCCAATCATCCCGGCTTCGCCAGTGACGGCTTTTCGCCGCTTGGCGGCGACGGCAAAACGCAGAAGGATGACGCAGATAATTCCCAAGGGCAGCGCCACACTCAGGGCGGTGGGGAAGTGGATGCGCGCTCCCGGCCAGGGTGACTTGACCAGAATCATCGCGCCCAGGACCATGGCGATAATCCCGCCCACGGCCAGGACTCCGTGCGAAGTCAGCTTCGCCTCCAGGGCGAACAAGGCCACCGCGGTGATGATCAGCAACACCCGGCGTAATTAATCGGCAAAAAGTTGAAGGCATAGAGCGCCACGAGCAGCGCAATCGCACCGACCACTCCCGGAGCCACAAAGCCCGGGTGCGTGAACTCAAGATACAGGCAGGCCAATCCGATGGCGCCCAGGAGGAAAGCGATATTGGGATTCGCCACCCAGAGCAGAATGCTTTCAATCCTCGTCATGGGGTAGGATTCCACGTCGGCCCCCGTCAGGTGCAGCGTGACCGCCGGTCCGTTGAATCGTTGCAGGGTTTTGCCATCAAAGCGCGAGAAGATGTCGGCGGGCGAAGCGGCGATAGCGTCAATCAGCTTGTCGTTCAACGCCTCTTGATCCGTGAAGGATGCGCTTTTGCGGACGGCGTCATCGGCCAGGGTTTCATTGCGTCCGCGCTTCTGGGCAATCGACCGGATGTAGGACGCGAGGTCGCTTTCAATCTTCTCGCGCATCGTCTGATCGCCTTCGCCGCCGAGCAGGTCGACAGGGTGCGAGGCTCCGGTATTGGTGCCCGGGGCCATCACCGCGAGGTCGCCCGCCAGCAGCACGAAGAATCCACCGGAAGCCGCAGTCGCTCCGCTCGGCGTGACATAGGTGATCACGGGTACGTGGGAAGCGTAGATGGCCTGTACGAGTTCCTGCGTGGACGTCACCAGTCCGCCGGGCGTGTTGAGTTCCAGCAGGATGGCGTCAGCGTTCACCTGGTTTGCGTGGCGGATTCCACGCTCGACATATTCGGCGCTCACCTGATGAATCATCGTATCGAGCTTGATGGTTACCACGAGCGGCCGGGGAGCGACTGGGCGGGGGGAATCCGAGGGTAAAGCGGTCGCGGAAAGTATCAAGCAAAGCAGTACTGCCCGCCGGATTGTGGCGTTCACGGTATTTTGCCTGCGGTTCCGGCCCGGTTGCGAATGTGCTCCTCCAATTGCTGAGCCTGTTGATTGCCGGGTTCGAGCTTGAGGGCCGCTTGACTCTGGGCCTGAGCCAAATCGGTCTGGTTCATGGAAAGATAGACGCGCGCAAGAGAGAGGTGAGCCTCGACGCTGTCATCAAGACTCAGGGCGTTTTGCAATTCCGCGACAGCTTCCTGATGCTTGCCTTCTGCGTCGAGGACTTGCCCGAGCTGAATGTGAATGTCAGGGTTATCCGGGTCGAGCCGGGAGGCCTCGGATAATTCCCGCTCCGCTTCCCCGCGAAGATTCTTTGCCAGCATCCTACTGGCTTCGGCGAGGTGGGCGTCAACCTGCTTCTGCCGGGAGGCATTGGCCATGTGCTGCTCCATGGCGTTGTGAAGGGTGATTTCGAGCAGGCGGAAGGCACGGCCGTCATAATTCTTCTTGAGGCGCGGAAGGGGTAGAACGTCGCCGGGCTGGCCGGCCGCCACGCCGACTTCATTTTCGCTGAGCCAGTCGTACTCCCGCTGCTCGGCGGCATCATCGCCCAATTTTCCGTAAACCATGGCCAGCACGGTATGGGTTTCCACGTCGCCGGGATTGGCCTGAACCGCCGCCTGGAGTGACTCTGCGGCGTCGGAAAATCGCCCTTCGTACCAGAGCGCAAGTCCGCGGTTGAAATTGAAGTCGGCATCGGACGGATCGCCTTGGCTGGCGCGCTCGAAATTCTTCAGCGCTTCGTCATAGCGGCCCCGGCGCGCTTCCAGCACTCCCAGGTTGTTGGAAACTTCATCGAGGGGAAGCGTCGCGGCCAGGGTTTGAAAATCCTGCTCCGAGGTCTGCTCCTTGCCGAGGAAGAACTCGTCTACGGCGCGCAGGAAGAGCGATTCATTGTAATTGGAATCCGTCGGGTCGATTTTCGCGAGCCACTTGGCCGAGTTGGTGTAATCCTTCTGATCGAAGTAGAACCTTCCCAGGGCAAATGCGGCGCGGTGGTCGGAAGGGTCAAGGCGGTCGGATTCCGTGAAGAAGTGCAGGTGGCTGGCGTCATCGGTGGCGATGACTCCGCGAATGTAGTTTTCGAAGGCGTCGAGGTGGATGTCGTGGAATTGTTTCAGGAAATCGTCTTCATTGCCCACAGTAAAGCCGGGATCGTGAGTTGCCAATAACCGCCAGGCCAGCCGCGTTTGCACGTCCACCAAATCAGTCAGGTCGCCGGAAACCTCGAAGGGTTGCGAGAGTTTCAACTCCTTCAGGTCGAAGAGCCGGGCGTGGGCGATGAGTTGATTGTCCTTTACGTCGAAGTTGCCGACCACGGCCCAATCCACGCCCAGGGTTTGGGCAACCTTGAATTGGCTCGCCAGGGTCAACGGTGCGTCGTCGGGCAATCCCATTTCCTTGTACGCGGCATTGCGCTCGTCGCGGTCAAGGACGTAGTTGTCCTGCTGCGGCAGGCGTGAGGATAAAACCTCGGCAAAGCTCTCGGAAATCCAGTTCAGGTCCGCGCGCGGGCTCTGATTTTCAAACGGGAAGACGAGAACGGATTTCACCTCGGAAGAGGCAAAAAGCTGCCAGGGAAAAAGGATGAAGAAGAGAAGAAGTCCGATTGACTTTCGGCATGCACCATCAACCTACGAACAGAATCATTCCAGCACCGAGATTATAGCACCGTACCCGCCGCCTCCACGCTTCGCCTGGCTTCAAAGTAGTGGCGCAGTTCGCTCGCGCCCCGATCTGGAGAATTCGGCAGGCGGGATAGGTCAAATTCTCGAGTATTTTGCAGTTTTTCGGTTTTATGTAACTGGCTTGTTTTCAGTATGTTCTCAGCTTTGGGAAGGGAAAATCCCGAAACATTAAGCATTTCCCTTTGTTTTCAGTATGTTCTCAGCTTTGGGAAGGGAAAATCCCGAAACATTAAGCATTTCCCTTTGTTATCAGTATGTTCTCAGCTTTGGGAAGGGAAAATCCCGAAACATTTCCCTTTGTTATCAATAAGTTCTCAGCTTTGGCAAATTATCGGGCCAGCGGACGACAAACTACCACGGAAGCGCGGGCGGCAAGGCTGCGGCGCGCGGCATCATCGCATTCTCCTCGAACCTATTCTAGCCTACAACTATGGAAATGTCAAGGGAAAG
>CAVTDA010000027.1:0-44249 GCA_963733285.1 uncultured Acidobacteriota bacterium | reverse complement strand
TAAATGATGCAGAACGCATTGAGTTCATCAGAGGAAATTTAGTTGCTGTTTGGCAAGCCATGCACGAAGGAATTCAAATTAAATTATATACTTATTGGTCTCTGACCGATGATTTCAGTGGGCAGAAGGTTATGACTCACGCTTTGGCCTGATTTGGATTGATTATGAGAATCATTTTGCAAGACTATTAAAAAATTCGTTTTACTATTATCAGCGAGTGATTAAGGAAGGTAAGGTTTTACCTTCGTAAACTTGATATGTCGCGAGTGTATCAAGTTTAAAATCAGGCCATAAACAGGAACAAAGGCCAGAAGACTTATTGTAATTTTAAAGAATAAGTCAACGAGGGCTATTTCAGGCCAATGTTGGCTTAGAAAGGGATTGCTGGATTGGTAAAAGGCGATGGAAAAAAAGATGATTGTATCTATGAAATTTCCTACTGTAGTTGACAGAGAAGGCGCTAACCACCAGGATTTTTTAGTACGGTATTTTTGAAAGACTTGTATGTCGATGATCTGACCGATGGAATAGGCCATAAAGCTGGCAAAAGCAATGCGTAGTGGGAGGGTTTGTAGTACAAAGAAATTGCTCCAGTTTTGACTTGCGGAGGCTTCTATATAAGCAGTTACTGTATAAGAAATAACTAAGCCTGGTATCATGCTGCAGAAAATAATTTGACGCGCTTTTTCAGGGGTTGATAAGCGAGTAGTCAGATCAGTTAATATAAAAATTGCAGGATAGGAAAAAGCACCCCAAGTGGTATGAAATCCAAATATATCAAAGGGATACTGAACCAGGATGTTAGAAAGCGTTAATAAAATAATATGACAAAAAGATAATGCTGCCATTTGACTATTTTTTATCAAAGAATACCCCCGATCTTTCATTAATGATTATTATTGACCAATTATAAGTTGTAAGTTAATCTGATGCCAGAATTAATTGAATTCCCTGGCGATTCTATAAGTTGAGAATACGCTGAGAATACCCTAATGTCCTGGAGTAATAATAATGAATAAAAATATTAAAAAAGGGGCGCTTTATGCAGGAGTGTTTCTTTTAAGTTTATTTGCCAGTTTAAACGCTATGGCTTCATATGGTCCAGTTATTGCGGTGGGCTGGGGAGGACCTGTTCATTCGCATGGTGAAGGGCGGGGAGCTTATGGTTATGGACCTAATTATCACCACGGCGGTCATTATCGTGGGGGTTTTTATGGTGGCGGCTGGTGGGGTGGCCCAAATGTGGTGATTAATGTCCCTGTTGAAAGATACTATGCTCCAATCTGCGATAATGTTGAAGTATGTGATCCTTATGGAAGATGCTGGATTGAACGTTATTGCAATTAGCTTGAATACACCTGGATTTTTGAAACATCCAGGTGATTTTTAATTTGCTCTAGTTAAAGTTTATATGAAGCAATTTTTTAAGGTATATTTACATTTCTACTAAACAGTAAAGCGAATACCCGCAGCGCCCATATTATAGTATTGAGAGCCCAAATTGGCTGCCCATGTACTTGTTGCCGGGTGGAATGAGTAAACTGTTGATCCGAATGTAAATTTGCTATCAGCGATATAAAGCATGCGATATTCAGCAAAGATACTTGCGTGTTCAGTTAAGTCAAAATTCCGAGCCGACTTTAGCTTGAGCGGCAAAAGCTGCAACTGTATCATCCGGATTCGAATTATAGTGATTCACACCTGCCTCAGGTGGCGCTACTTGCAGTGAATCAGCATTTGAAATAGATAAAACAGCCGCGCCAATACCACCACCAACATAGGGATGCCATCTGTTGTAATTAGCAGAGTTGAAATTTAAAACAGCATTGGTAAGAAAAACACCTGTACTGAGAGGGTAGGTTACCAGAAAATCATGCTCAGGAAGTCTTGTTGTATCATTATTTATATCATGAGCAGTAAATGAGCTTTTGCCCACATAATATCCTTCCAATTCAGCAGCAGGGGATAGACCCCATTGACTGTTTAGTGAATTTAAAAATACTTCCATCCACTGATAACCAACTTGCCCACCGACAATTCCTACATCTCTGCTGTTGGTATGGCCAAACGCATTAACTGCTAATGGACCGCCATTTGCTTCAGTGTAGAAGGCTGTTCCGTACTGATTGACGTCTACATGGTTAGACAATCCACCACCGCCAAAAACTCCGAAATATACTTTTTCAGGTGCGACCGCTTGCTGTTGGTCCCATAGCACCTGCATGTGCCTGGACGCTGGTTAAAGCAGCTAAAATTCCTAATACCGAAATTGGGTAATGAATTCTGTTCCTCGTATTTTTTAATTTCATTCAATATCTCCCTTTGATAAATCATTCGCATTGTCATCTAAAACTTCGCCAGAATATTACTTTGAAAATCAATTGTATTTTTTCTAAGTGCAGGGCAATCGCATCCAAATCGCTGTTATCCTGATGACAAAACGTCAACGCTGAGTGGCTTCTAACTAACTTCATGCCCTGTAAGGGTTGTAGGCGGTGCCAGAGCGTTGGAGTTCCGTCATTGCGAACCGCAGGTGAAGCAATCCAGTGTCCTTGCTTTAACACAAGGTCTCTGGATTGCTTCACCTGCGGTTCGCAATGACGAATATCAAAAGTTGATCCCTCACGTTTCTCAGCCCCTGTCTAATCGCTCGGGATGACGGCGATTTGGATGCGATTGACCTATTTCTAAGTGAAGCTTAGGAGATGAGCAAAATGGATGAAATGTTCAAAGCTTGGGGTAATATTATTTTTTAGTAGTTAACCCATCATCTGAATTTGTTGGGCCTTTTTCGTCTTTAGAAGGGGATACTGTTTTATTAAAAAATAGAGTATTGGCATTGTCTCTCATTTGTTTCGTTTCTTTTGCTGCAGGTTTTGGAGCTGGTCTCAGGTTGGATTTAGACTGATTAAGTACATCCTGAGCATGATCGCGGGCTTCTTTAAATAGAGTGAGGCGCTCGCGCATCTGATAATATTTATTGTTTTACCTGACTTAGTTTAAACCTGGTTTCGACAATTCGTTCTTCATGAACTGTTTCTTCTTGATCTTTATGATGATGAAGCGCCTTTAATACCGTTTTAATTTTAGTTTTATTTTGCTCAAAGGCTTGCTGTGCATTAGCTTTTTGTTCTGCAGTCAGGGAATGGAACTCTTGTACAAATTCAAGAAGATAATATTTACCTTCATGTTTTACAATTTTTTGCATATTAGTCAGTATGAAATTCAGCCTTTTTAAATGATTTTGTAGCTAGCCCTTCTCCGTCCACATAATATTTCTTACCTAAACGCACATCCAGTATGTCTTTAAGATTGTGCATTCTTAAAGCTAAACTGTGAGTATGATGCACTGATTCGCTTACTCGCTTATGTTTACCTGCTTCAATTAATTTACTAATAGGCTCTAGCTGACTTTCAAAATCAAGAGTTACACTTCTTATTCTTCCTTCGATTTCATCTATTCTTTTTTGGATTGATGTAACCGGGATTAATTTGACTTCTTCATCATGCTCTAAATCAGAATCCTGATCGATACTGTCTTCATAAAGTTTGTATCGAGTTTCAAGCTGTTGGTTATAACGCTCCAATTTGTTTAATTTTCTTTCGAGTTTTGTATGTTCTCTATCAAGTTGAATTATTTTGTCTTCGTATAGGTCAATTGTTTGTTTATAGTTTTTTAATGTTTGGTGCATCATTTGCGCTTGGTAATCAGGAGCAGCATTATCGTTGTTGTAACTGGTTTGTGCTCCCTGTCCTGGCGTTTTTCCGGCGTGGAGGCGTCGCCGCCGGGAGAAGGCCGAATTTCCGCAGAAGGTTGAAAGTCTTGGTCATCCTGCGGCGCCGCCGCCAAAGCTGCCGACGATGGAAGCGGGCCTCACGCCGCTTGAGGTTCTTCGATTGTTCCCGGCCCGACTCGATATCGCCTTCCATGCCTGCGTCAAACACCCGCACCCCGGCCCTGATGAGTTGTGCGGGCTCGCCATCCACGAGGCCGATCATGGCCCAGCCCACTGAGTTGGTGCCGAGGTCAATTCCGAGGACGAATTCAGTCGTGTTGTGTCGGCCATGATTTTCCCCTTGACAATAATTTAAGTGGCGTATTATACACCTCGTGTATCTCAGCGGCGGTTCCCGCTTATCTTAGTAAGTGGGTTCTACCCGCGTAAGGCTCCGCTAGCAATAGCGACCTTCAGCCCCGCCCAGTGCGGGGCTTTTGTTTTTGTAGGGTCGTAAACGTACTGATCCCGATGAGGAGAGGCGGCACACTTCCCCGAATGAGGCTCAGGCCCGCAGGGCGGTCAGCTCAACCCTAGTCGAAAAGCCCAAACTTGTAGGAGATTCGCCGATACGCGCAGGACCAGGCCGGACGTTGAAAAGCTCATGCTCAAAGGAGTTTTCTGCCGATGATTGAGTGGGGCGCGTGGCGGGGGCGGGGCCGCACACTTCCTCACAACGTCTATCGGCAGGTTGGACAGCAAACTTGAACGAAAACCGAACCCGCGACGCTTCAATTCCGCCGCAACTCCACCAGCTCGCACGATTGCGAACCGCAGGTCACGAGCCGCCTATACCTCGCAAGTGACTCACAACAATCGTCCAAAAGCGCCGCGCCCAATTTGGCTGCAAGAAATATCCCCGAGTCGTTCTCCAGATAGGCCGGGACTTCGGCTCCCGGCGATCCGTGCTTCGGCTAAAGGAGACGAACAATGGCAAGAAATTCTTTTCTGACTCTTGGTTCGCTGGCGGTATTGGCTTCGCTGTTGGCAGTGGCCATAAGGCCCAACCCGGGCGAGGCGGGGCAGGCAGGGTTAAGTTACAAGGTCCTGGCCCCCATCACTCGCGGGAATCTAACTATTTTTCCTGTGGTTGCCGACCATTCCTTCGACACCCGGAACTTCATTACCCTCGATGAGGGGGTTCGCAGCGGCGATGTAGTGGTGACCGAGCAGGGCAGCGTCCGTCCACTGGTGCGGCGGCACGGGGACTACATTCCGCAAAGCGACGGCGCCGAGGTGAATCGCCTCGTCCTGGTGAATAATTCCGACCATCCCTTGATTTTGCTCGCGGGCGAGATCGTGACCGGGGGCAAACAGGATCGCGTGGTGGGGAAAGATCGCATCGTGCCGGCGAAGAGCGATCCCATTGACCTTGCGGTGTTTTGCGTGGAGCCCGAGCGCTGGGTGGCCACAAAATCCAGCTTCGGGTCGTTTCACGCGCAGATGGCCCAACCGAGCGTGCGTCGAAGCGCCATGGCCGACAAAAATCAACAAAAAGTCTGGGATAACGTACGCTCGGCTTCATCGGGGTTGGCGGCTGCCGCGCCTGCACCGGTCGCGCGCGAGCTTTCGCAGACCTCATCCTACGCCCAAGTTGTTGGAAATGAAGAGATTAAGCGTCGTGTGGATGCCGTGGCCGCGCCCCTTGAGCAATCCTATGTGGGCCTGATGCGGGAATTGCACAACCGTGACGCGGTGGGCGTGGTGGTGGCTGTGGACGGCAGGATCATCTGGGCGGACGTCTTTGCCAGCACGCAACTCCTTGAAAAATATTGGCCTAAGCTCATTCGGTCCTACGCGGCCGAGTCGTTGACCCAGCCCAAGAATGGCGACCAGCCCAACCTCAAGGACGCCCAGGCCTTCTTGCAGGAATCGGGCGCCCGGCACGAGTCGGAAGAGACCGAGCCCGGCGTCTTTCGTCGCACCGAACGTGCCGAAGCGGACCTAACCGAGGTCACGATGACATCACTTTTGCCCGGTACCGGATTCGCCCTCCACTTCGCCAAAATGGTGGATTGAAGATTACCGGATTAGATCAATAGCTTAAGAAATTGGGCGCGGACTCGGACTGAATCTCTGGACTGAGTTCGCGCCCACCTCGTCTCCCCTCGTGGCTTGGCGGTTGGCCGGGATTGACCTTATGCGCGATTGATGACCCTTAACGACGCGTTCCAAGATCGCACTGGGAGGCGCAATGTCCCATAGAATAAAAAAGATGAAGTGAATATGGCGGTGCGCTAATCTCGTATACATTCTCACCGTCGACGTTCGTTTCCCAGCGGAAAAACTCGATCCCACCCCACATTCCCCCAGCACAATCTGCAAATCACTGCTATTCTAAAGAGTAGCCGCTGTCGCAAGGCCAGCACGTGAGGTCTGGACGGCGGGCGAAAGAGTTGGAAGACCGCAAAGCTTTCCATACGGGAAGCTCCGCCTGAATCGCGCAACTGCTTTCATCGGTTACCCGGCACTCACATCTCTAAATTCCGCTTACGGCTCAAGGAGGATTTTGTTTGAACGCATCAATTCGCAACATTGCCATCATCGCTCACGTCGACCACGGTAAGACCACGCTGGTGGACGCCATGCTCCGCCAGAGCGGAATCTTCCGCAAGGGTGAAGTCATGGTGGAGCGGGTTATGGACTCGAATGACCTTGAGCGCGAGCGCGGCATCACGATCCTCGCGAAGAACACCGCGGTGACGTATCACTCAACGCGGATCAACATTGTGGATACCCCCGGCCACAGCGATTTTGGCGGCGAAGTGGAGCGCGCGCTGAAGCTCGTCGACGGCGTGCTGCTGCTGGTGGATGCGAGCGAAGGCCCGCTGCCCCAGACGCGCTACGTTCTGCGCAAGGCGCTCGAGGCCAAACTGCCTCCCATTGTCGTCATCAACAAGATTGACCGTAGCGATGCCCGCCCGCAGGAAGTTCTGAACGAAGTCTACGACCTCTTTATCGATCTCGACGCCACGGAAGAGCAGCTTGAGTTTCCCGTTCTCTACGCCATCTCGAAAAACGGCATTGCGAAGGAGACACTCGAGGGCACCTCGGAGAATCTTCAGCCGCTCTTTGAAACCATTCTGAGCGCGATTCCGCCGCCCTCGGGCGAAGCGGACGCGACGCTCCAGCTTCTCGTCGCCAACCTCGACTACAGCGAGTATCACGGACGCCTGGCGCTGGGCCGCATCTTTTCCGGAACGCTGCGACGCGGCGACGAGGTGGGAATCGCCAAGCTGGATGGAAGCTTGCAAAAGACCAAGATCACCAAACTCTATGGCTTTGAGGGGCTCCAACGAATCGACCTGGAAGTGGCTGAGGCAGGGGATCTGGTGGCCATCGCCGGAGTGGAAGGCATCACCATCGGCGAAACGGTAACCAGCGCGGAGGATCCGGCGCCGCTGCCGCACATTCCGATTGATGAGCCCACGATTTCGATGGTGTTTACGATCAACACCTCGCCCTTCTCCGGACGCGAAGGCTCGTTCGTCACCTCACGCCACTTGCGCGATCGGCTGGACAAGGAGCTGCTCACAAACGTCTCAATCCGGGTGGAGGAGATGGACACGCATGACTCCTTCAAGGTCATGGGGCGGGGCGAACTTCAACTCGCCATTCTGATCGAAATGATGCGGCGTGAGGGCTATGAACTGTCCGTGGGAAAGCCTGAAATCGTGACCCGCACAGTGAATGGGAAGATTCAAGAGCCGCTCGAGCAGCTCGTCATCGACCTGCCACAGGATTATGTCGGAGTTCTCATGCAGGAAATCGGCATGCGCAAGGGCGTGAACACCAAGATTGTGAGCCACGGAGGCGGGGACGCCGCCCATAGCCGTGTGCGCCTGGAATTCAATATTCCCTCACGGGGATTGATTGGGCTGCGGGGGGAAATTCTGAAGTCGACCCGCGGGACTGCCGTGATGAATACGCTCTTTGCCGGCTATATTGACTGGCAAGGCGACTTGCCAACCCGGCTGACGGGATCGCTGGTGGCGGATCGAGCCGGCAAGGCTACTGCGTTCGCGCTGTGGAATCTTCAGGAGCGCGGCGACCTGTTCGTTCAGCCCACGGTGGAAGTCTACGAAGGGATGATCGTCGGGCAGAACTCGCGCTGGGATGACATGGACGTGAACGTCGTGAAGGAGAAGAAGCAGACGAACATGCGCGCGTCCACCGCCGACGAAGCCATTCGCCTGATTCCTTTCAAGCCGCTGACGCTGGAAGAATCGATTGAATACATTGCCGAGGATGAGATGGTGGAAATCACACCCAAGTCGATTCGATTGCGCAAGAAGATTCTGGAATACAACAAGCGGCCCAAGAAGCACAAGAATGCAATGGAGCAGTAATGCATGGATTTATGCATTGTCCGGATTGTGTGCGGGATGGCAGATGCGGCAAAGTGGATGCACTTGCCCATACGTTGGGGGCGTATACTGATTCGCGTGCGTCCCACCGCGATGTGCCCTTGTGCAAATTAGACGAAAAGCGGGACATCGTCTGGAGTAGAGTCCTGGACGACAGCCTGCGGTTGGGACGATGGTTGCAGCGAAAGGAACGCAATCATCAGAGCCCCCAGCACAACGTATCCGGGATGCTTTCCCGCCCACTGAATTAAACGTGTCAGCTTTCCTGCCTCAACATCTGCTTTGCCCATCCGCCCACCTCCATCAAATCCTTGATGCCTCCGACAAACCTAATCGGCAACAAGAACCCTGGTGTTAAAGAAAATATTGCACTTCAGGCCGTGCAATGCACCACCCGATGGTACTAGGGGATCGACGCCTATGTTTTTGCCTTTCGGGTGGGTGGGATCATGTCGGATGAGGCCAGCGCCCCGGAGAGGTAGGCGAGCGACGCGGGAGCGATGATTCGATAGGGGATAACGTTGCGGTGCTTGATCTCGCGCACGGCAATCGAATCGGCAAAGACCATGTCCACAGCCAATAACGCTTTGGGGCCGGGCAGGGGGAGCAGAAATTGCTGAAGCGCGTGCGTGCTCCCAGCGGCGGTGGCAAGAACGCGGCTCGCGGTCTGCAGAAACCCTTCACTGACCGAGACGACCGCGACCACCGAAGGCTCGCGTCTCTGGTGGATCAGCCCCACGTGCTCGTCCGCCGCTCCAAACGCCAGCGGAAGGGCGGGGTGATCCGGCGGGAGCAGGGGATTAACGTCGGGAATCGCATAGTGCGCCGTTACAACGAGCGCGCCGATGCTGCGACCGGGATTTGCCGCAAGCTCCTCGCGGGAGCAGGTCTCGACGGGCCAGTTGATCTCCGTCCGAATCTCTTCCTTTAGCAGGCGACGAAGCCCTTCGTCCGCTTCCACCACCAGAATGTGATCGGGAGGCTGGGCAAGCAATCGTTCGCGCACCCGTTCCCGCAGCGACTGGAGGGAATAGCCCTCTCGCGCGCCACTCGAATCAAAGTGTTAATCAGCTCATCCAGGCTGCCCGCCGTGCCGGAAGGCCCTCCTGTATCCACAGCGCGAACCGTAACGCGGCGGCCCCTTTTCCCCTCCAACCACTTGCGCCGGATCAGGTCCTGATAGGCCTCGCTCACCGTGTTGTGATGAATCTTCAGGCGGCGTGCCAGCTCGCGCACGCTAGGCAGCGATTCTCCCGGATGAAGCTTGCCAGTGGCAATTCGAAAGACAATCTGCTCGGCAAGCTGCTGCCGCAGCGGGACCTCACTCTCTTTGCTGATGAGGATGGGCATGGGCGCAGAAGGTGTCAGGTGCAAGGTGCTAAGTACCAGTGAAAACCATCACGCGACATATTTTGATCCCCAGGAGATAGAGGCCTAGGGTGTCATTTGAATGCGCTTCTGTCGGACGATTCTACCTTAACACCAAACATCTTGCACCTAACACCTGGCACCTGCTTTGCCCCTGCCTTGTGACACTTCAGAAACTGTAACCCCCGCCGTCGAAGCAAATCCGGTACTCAACTATTCTCCTACGTGAGGGAGAAAATTATGGCGACCGAAACAATTCTGGCGACATTGCTTGTGAGCCCCGTTGCACTGGGTATTGCGGCGCGGCTTTGGGCGTCGGACGAGTGGTTGGAACTTTTCCGGGATTGGGTACGCTCCTGCGGGAGAACGCTATGAAAGGGCCGGGCAGCCGGGCGGAGAAACAGGCTTTTGTCACCTCTCCAATTGCTCTAGAATGGGCGCGGGCATTTATTCATACCTCCTGCCTTCCCGTTCTGCGAACACGGCGAGACCCGGCTCCTTTCCAAACTGCACCGGGGATGGGCCCGACTCAAAACAGGACGGAGGATGTCAACATGGCGAATTCGCGCGGGTATTCGGACGTTATCAAGGACCGGGGATTTGTCTTCCTGCTGGCGGCGCAGGCGCTGGCAGTGTTTGACGACAACACTTTTAAGCAGCTTTTGATGCTGTTCGTCACGGCCAGCGTGCCTGTTCTTGAGAGGCGCAACCTTTACATCTCACTCGGTACCGCGCTTTACGTTCTTCCGTATGTCATCTTGTCATCCTACGCCGGGCAGGTAGCGGACCACTTCTCCAAGCGCCGCGTGATTATCTTCATGAAGGTGGTTGAGGCGGGCTGCTCTCGCTCGCTGTCCTCGCCATGTTCGCGGGGCAAGTGGCCGCTATGCTGGGTGTCCTGTTTCTATTGGGGATTCACGCCTGTTTCCTCGACCCCGCCAAGGAAGGCATCCTGCCGCAGATTTTTCCGGAGGAATCCCTTTCACGCGCCAACGGCCTGATGCAGCTCACCGTCTATACGATGATTGTATCCGGCCCCGTCGCCGCCGGGCTGCTGCTGGATGCGTTCCCGACCCCGCCTTATGTTCCCGTTGCAATGCTGGTTGGGACGGCGCTGTTGGGATTGCTTGTGGCCACCGGCATCAATCGTGTTCCCGCCATCGCGGCAGGTGAGAAATTCCGCATCAATGCTTTTCGCGAGTTTCGCCAGGATTTTAAGGAGATTCGGGCCTCGTTGCCGCTCTATCGCACCGTCCTGGCGATTGCCTTCTTCTGGTCCGTCGGCGCGGTCTATTTACAGAATGTGATTGGATACGGCCGCGACCTCCTGCACTTGAGCAATGCGGGGATCAGCTACCTGACGGCTTCGGTCTCCATCGGGATCGGCTTGGGAGCGTTTGTTGCGGGCAAGCTCTCCGGCGACCAGGTCGAGTTGGGGCTTGCTGCCCATCGGGTCCGATCGGGCCTCGGCGTCTTTGGCGTGTTCCTTTACTTCGTGCATCAAGCCATCGCACCCGTGTTCATTGGCCACTTCCTGCTGGGATTCTCGGGTGGCATCTTCATCATCCCGCTGCAAGCGTATTTGCAAGCGCACGCGGGTGAGCACTCGAAGGGCAGAATCATCGCTACCTCGAACGTCCTGACCTTCACGGGCGTCTTTCTGGGCGCGGGATTGTTTGCCTTATTATCCGGTCCCTGCCGAATGCAGGCCAATCAAATTCTGCTGGTGATGGCGGTGATTTCGTTTGGGCGACGTGGCACATCCTCACGGTGCTGCCGGATTTCATGATCCGGCTATGCTTCTTCCTGCTCACCCACACCTTCTACCGAATCGAAGTGCGCGGCACGGAGAATCTGCCCCGGCGCGGGGCCGCCCTGCTGGTTTGCAACCACAGTTCCTTCGCCGACCCCTTTCTGATTGGCGCTTGCACGTCCCGGTTCATTCGCTTTTTGATGTACCGGCACTTCTATGAGACCCGAGGAATTACTGGCTGGTGAAGTCGATGGGCGCGATCCCGATATCCGAGGCCGACAAACCGCGCGAGTTGGTGGAATCACTCCATGCGGCGCAGGACCGCCTGCGCGAGGGCTGATCTGGTGTGCATTTTCGCCGAGGGTGCGATTACCCGCACGGGCAACCTGCTGCGATTCCGCCTGGGCTTTGAGCGCATCACGCGCGGCCTTGATGTTCCCGTCATTCCGGTGCATCTCGACCGCGTTTGGGGCAGCATCTTCAGTTTCGAGCGCGGACGCTTCTTCTTCAAATGGCCCCGCCGCATTCCTTATCGCGTCACAGTAAGTTTTGGCGCGCCGTGCCCGGTGGTTCCACCGCATTCCAGGTGCGCCAGGCGGTCATGGCCCTCAGCGCGGATGCCTTTGCCCGCCGCGGAAAATCGCAGAAACCCCTGCCGGAACTTTATCTCGACACCGCGCGCCGCAATTGGAGCCGCTTTGCAATGGCGGATTCGAGCGGCCGGAAAGTGAGTTTTGGAGAGGCGCTGACCGGCTCGCTGCTCTTCCGGCGTCAGATCGTGAAGCGCTGCGGGAATGAGCAAATGATCGGGGTCATGCTGCCACCGTCAGTTCCCGGGGCGCTGCTGAATTATGGAATCAGCCTTGCAGGCCGAGTGCCCGTGAACCTCAATTACACTGCGTCCAAACAGGCGATGGAAGTGGCCGTGGAGCGCGCGGGGCTCAAAACCATCTTCACCTCGGAGAAACTTCTGAGCCGTCTGGGAATCGAAAAACAGCCGGGAATGGTGATGATTGAAGACGTGGCGGGGCAATTCACCAAGACCGCCAAAGTGTTTGGGCGCTCCTGGCTCGAATCGTTCCGACGCCATGGTTGAAGCACGCGCTGATACCCTCAACGGTCAACCTCGATTCGCTCGCCACGATTATCTTTTCGAGCGGCAGCACAGGCATGCCCAAAGGGGTCATGCTCAGCCACCGCAATATCGTTTCGGACCTCGAAGGGGTGCAGCAGGCCATCAATGTAAACCGCACCGACTGTCTTCTGGGAGTGCTACCCTTTTTTCACTCGTTTGGATTTTCAATCGGCTTGTGGTTGCCCGCCATCTCCGGCTTCGGCGTCGCGTTCCACTCGAATCCACTGAAGCGAGGAAAATCGGGGAACTCTGCCGCAAGTACCAAGTCACGATCGTAATGTCGACTCCCACCTTTGTTTGGGAGTATGTACGCCGGTGCGAGCCGGAGGACTTTGCCACTCTGCGCGTCGCCTTTGTGGGGGCGGAAAGATGAAGCCCGAACTTGCCGATGCCTTCCGGGAAAGTTCCATCAAGAACTTCTTCAGGGCTACGGCTGCACGAAATTCTCACGTCGTTTCAGTGGAAGGCCCGGGCTACGACCACGGCCGCGAAACCCAGATCGGCTCCAAGCGCGGAAACGGTTGGGCATCCGATCCCCGGCGTCGCTGTGCGTATTGTGAATCCGGAGACTTTTGAGACGCTCGGCTGCAAACAGGAGGGGGCATGCTGCTCGTCAAAGGGGCAGAGCGTGATGGTGGGCTATCTGGGCGAACCGGAAAAGACGCGCCAGGTGATGTGGGAGGACGGTTGGTACATCACCGGCGACATCGCACAGCTTGGAGCGAAGACGGCTTTATTCAAATTACCAACCGCCTCGCCACGGTTTTCTAAGATCGCCGGGGGAGATGGTTTCCCACGTTCAGGTGGAAGACGCTTTGCACCAAGCGCTGGGATGCCCGGAGCCGCGTCTGGTCGTGACTTCCGTTTCCGATGAGCAGAAGGGCGAGCGATTTGTGGTCTTGAGTACGGAATGGGAATTAGCGTCGAGGAATTGCTCAAGCGCATGAGGGATTCCGGCCTGCCGAAACTCTGGATCCCACGCAAGGAGAGCTTTCTCCCCGTCCCGTCATTACCCTTCCTGGGCAGCGGCAAGCTGGACCTGAGACAGGTGAAGGAAACTGCGAAGAAATTTGCCAGCGAGCAGCCCGGAGCAGCGGAAAAGGATGGTTGCGATTAGAATTCAACTCCCAACATGGTAGATCGTCTTCCACCTGTTTTGCATTCTGGAATTGGATCGTGTTCAACCCTACGTGGCGCGCGGATTCCACGTTAAGCGCACGATCGTCAATGAAAACACACTCATCGGGCTGGCGCTGGGAAAGATCAAGGGCAAGCTGATAAATTTCCAGATGCGGCTTTGAGACTCCGAGGTAGCACGATGTGAAGAAGACCGAAAAGTACTGGCGCAGGCCGAAGGTTTCAATGCGGTGAAGGTTTAATTCCCGTGACTCATTGTTGAGAGTGGCCAGAAACACCTTCCTGCCTTGGCGACGCGGGCAATCAGGGCAAGTGAATCGGGGAATGGCTGTGACTGCGCGTAGATGAACTCGCGCACAGCTTGTTAGCGAAGGGGCGCGCCTGATAGAAAATCGTGCGGTCGAGGTACTGCTCAAGGTCCAGTTTGCCGTCATCCATGGCCGCGCTCAGCATATGATGACGGCCTTCAAAATCCGTCGCGTCGAGGCCGAACTTTTCCACCAGCCGCATCCGCTCTCCTTGGTCAAGTCCATTTGTGGCTAATACTCCACCCACGTCGCAGAATACTGCGGTAATTTTGGGCACGAGGAGCCTCCTGATGTCGTGTCGAGGTTAAAGGTTATCCAAGCCAGTTGGGGTTTTGGTACGTACCGTCAAAACGCGTGGTGGTTTTGAAAAGTTCAAACTTGCCGTCGCGTCCTGCTTCTGCAGTACGCGAATGGATGGATTCAAGCTCTGCCTGAGTCAGTGGCCGGAATGTTCGCGCCGCCTGCAAACCCTGCTCAAGCCGCTCGAGCGAATCGCAGCCATTGATCACGACTGAAGTGGGTAGACTCATTGCGTAGTGGAGGCACTCGATGGGAGTCACGGTCTTGCTTTCGAGAATATGGCCAAAACCCATCGATTTCATTCCCAGCACGCCAATGCCTTGCGCGACGAGTACGGGAACAACCTTTTTGGCAAAACTCTTGTAGTGATAATCCATAACGTTAAGGGGCATCTGAACGGCGTCAAAAGTGAATCCGTGTTTGGAGGCTGTTTCCAGCATGTGGAGATGGATGTCCGGGTCTTTGTGGCCGGTGAATCCGATATAGCGAATCTTCCCCGCCTCTCGTGCTTCCCACGCGGCTTCAATCCCGCCGCCAGGGCCGAAGATACGCTCCGGGTCGCCTATGCGAATGACCTCGTGAAATTGCAGGAGGTCGATGACGTCAGTTTGGAGGCGCAGGAGCGAATCCTCAAGCTGGCGCGCGGCGACATCCTTCACCTGGCCGTCAATCTTTGTCATCAGGAAGGCCTTTTTGCGGTAACCGTCGAGCAGCGCTTTGCCCATCAGGATTTCGCACTTGCCGCCGGCGTAGTCCCAGCAGTTGTCGAGAAAGTTGACGCCATTGTCGAGCGCGGTACGGACAATACGAATACTCTCCTCTTCGGTTTTGGCCATGCCAATGTGCGCGCCGCCAAGCCCAAGGAGCGAGACCTTTTCCCCGCTTCGCCCCAGCGTGCGATAGGGCATCTCACCTTTGGCCGCAGCCACGGCTTGCGGAAGCAGCGCGCCCGGAGCGAGCGCGGCGGCGCTCGCACTTGCAACGCCCAGGGTGAGTTTCTCCAGGAATTCGCGACGATTCTGCCGGGATTGGCTCATCGAATTTCCTCCATATGGATCTCAATTGTCGAGTGCTAACTGGAGCCCTGCCCTTACGGACCAAGTGTTAATGATATCACGACCGAGAGGGCTCATGGACGTGCCGGGTTAGAACGTGGGCGCGAAGCAGCGCCGCGACGAGGCAAGGCTTCGAACTTGTTGCCCCACACTCGAAGGCGTGCTTAAGATGGGGTGCATTGCAACGACCGTTTGAGGAAGCCCGATGCCGATTGAGTTATCCCAACTTAAAAAACTCGATGAGTACCGTTTCCTCGCGCCCAGAGGCATCCGCTCCGGAATGCTGACCGATGCGCTCATCTACACGGACGAACGCCTGCTCAAAGACCTGCTCAAGGATCTTTCGGTTGAGCAAGCCATCAACGTCGCCATGTTGCCCGGAATCGTGGGCCGTTCGCTCGCCATGCCGGATATCCACCAAGGATATGGATTCCCGATCGGCGGCGTCGCGGCCACTGACCCCCATCGTGACGGGGTTGTCTCTCCAGGCGGAGTCGGATTCGATATCAATTGCGGCGTGCGGCTTTTGGGCAGTTCGCTGAACCGCGGCGAGGTTGTGCCGAAGATCCGCGACCTGGTGAATCAACTGTTCCGCGACATTCCTTCGGGGGCTGGGCACGGCGGCAACATCCGCATCTCCTACCCTGACCTCGACGAATTGCTCGTCGATGGAGCGGCATGGATGGCGACGCACGAATACGGCAATCCCGAGGACATCACGCACTGCGAAGAGAATGGTGCGATTGACGGGGCTGACCCCGCCATGGTGAGCGATCGGGCCAAGAAGCGCGGCCTGCCTCAAGTCGGAACGCTGGGTTCCGGCAACCATTTTCTCGAAGTTCAGTACGTCGAGCAGGTATTTGATCCCGGACGCGCCGATGCAATGGGGCTCATCAAGGGGCAGGTCGTTGTCCTGATTCACTCCGGCTCGCGCGGCCTGGGCCATCAGGTTTGTACCGATTACCTGCGTGACATGGGGCCGGCGATGAAACGCTATGGCATCGATTTGCCCGACCGCCAGCTTGCGTGCGTACCAGTGAACTCTCCCGAAGGACAGGCTTATCTAGGCGCGATGCGGGCCGCAGCCAACTTTGCCTGGGCGAATCGCCAGGGTATAACCCACTTTACCCGCCGGGCCTTTAGGCAAATTTTCGGCGAGCGCGAGGAATTGCGCGTCATCTATGACGTCTGCCACAACATCGCGAAACTCGAGCGGCACCGGGTAGATGGCGCTGAACGCGAGGTCATGGTGCATCGCAAAGGAGCAACGCGCGCCTTCCCGGCTGGCCATAGGGAGATTCCTGAAGTCTATCAGTCCATCGGCCAGCCGGTGCTAATTCCTGGCTCCATGGGGACTTCCTCTTACGTGCTGGTGGGGGCGGAGGGCGCGATGCGAGAGAGTTTCGGGACCTGCTGTCATGGGGCAGGACGCCTGATGAGCCGCACGGCCGCTAAGAAATCCCGCTTCGCTCAGGACGCGCGCGAACGGTTGGAAGACCTTGGAATCATCGTTCGCGCCGACTCCCGCGACGGGATCACTGAGGAGATTCCAGAGGCCTATAAGGATGTGGACGCCGTCATCGATGTTGTGCACAATGCCGGACTTGCTCGTCGTGTGGCACGTTTGAAGCCGATGGGAGTGGTTAAGGGTTAGGGTGGCCCGAGTTAGGCCGGGGAAGTTTTGGTGTTCATGTCTTTGAGGTGGGGAAGTTAGCCGTTCCCCACCCGCGCTCAGATGCTTGTCATGGATTCCGCCAAGGCGGCGGGTCGCTCACTTTCCAATTACACTTGCTGGGCCAGATAGTTCTGGATGCCGATGTTTTCGATCAGAGAAAGCTGCTCTTCCAGAAAATCCACGTGCTCTTCCTCGTCTTCCAGAATCACTTGCAGCAAATCGGCGGACGCGTTGTCTCCAGCCTTGCGGCAGGCGGCGATAGCAGCGTTGTACTCGGCGACGGCGGCCTTTTCCAGCGCCAAATCATTGGCGAACTGCGCCTTCACATCCTTGCCCACGTTTAGTTTGGGCATGTCGTTCAGATTGGGCGTGCCTTCGAGGAAGAGGATGCGCTCAATGAGCTTTTCCGCGTGCTTCATCTCATTGATCGACTCTTTCTTGGTGTGCTCGCTCAGCTTCTTGTAGCCCCAGGACTCGCACATCTCCGCGTGAATAAAGTACTCGCTGATGGCTCCCAACTCCTCCTTGAGCATTTTGGCCAGAGCCTCAATGACTTCCGGTTTACCCTTCATGATCAACTCCTTTTAATGGATGGTTTCAATGCGGTCAATTGAACTATCAGTCATAGATGGAAAAATGGCGTTCGTCAAGCGGATTGCGAAGGGGAGTTTACAGAATTGCTGGGGCGGGGTCATTTCACAGTGGTCCCATTGTGTTTTTCGCGGACATGGGCAATGAGGTTACGAACGCTGTCGGCGAGCTCCACCACTTCCCCGTCGCCCTTAACGTTGAACTCGATCTCATAATTGCCGGCGGCGGCGTGGTCCACGGCCTCTTTGAGGTCGGTCAGAGGTCGCACAACTTGCCGTGGCAGGATGAAGCTGACCCAGACGCTGACGAGCAGGGTGATTAGGGAGATTATTCCACCGATCACCTCCGCCCGGATGAGCAGGGCCCGGGCTCTCCGGTGATCCTTCTGCACGCGCTGCCACCCGCGGGTTTCGATCCCGTTGGAAAGATTGATGATTTTCTGGCTGGTTGCCGCAAGGTCCTGCGACGTCTCCCGGATTTCCGGGTCGTTCTCTTCAACTTTGGCGGCAACTTCGGTGTCGAATGACTCAATGCGGGCGCGCAGCATCTCGATTACTCGAGTACGCGTTTCGTGGGAAGAGCTGTCCAGAACGTCATCCAGATCCTTCTGGTAGGTCCGCACAATCTCGCGCAGGCTTTGAATGGGCGGGAGCTTGTTTTCCCCGAGTCTTTCCACCGCATGGTCAAAGCTCGACTGGTAGAAGGCCACCTGCATCGCCATTTCGCTGAAGGCTGCTTGCTCATCGGGTTGCAGATTGCGCGATTCCTCAATGGTTTTCTGAAGTCTCTGGATGGCGTCCCGGTTGCGGTAAATATCGTCAGGGTCGTGCAGGAGGAAGTAGTTGGTCTCGGCGCGGCGAGCGTCGAGCATTTCCACCGACGCGCGCTCGGCGTTCCGAGCCACAGGAGCGTCGACGTTCACAATACGGTCCACAATCGAGGCCATCGCGAACAGATAGTAGACCGCGGTGAAGATGACGGGAACGAGAATTAACCGCACGAGGGCCAGGCTGGAAGCAACTCGGCGCCGCAGGGAGAAGCCCTGCAAAAAGACAATGAACGATCGTCGCGAGCGCCAAGCCATACCTTAATTTCCCCAGCTATGAATCGGCGGAAATAACCTCCATTTCATAACTTATAACCAAGGAATCTTACCCCAAAAATCCAAGCAGACGGTATGAAATCCATGGGTTGATGGGCTAAATGACTGCCTTTGCCTTATTTGTAGGCCTTTTTTAGGTTTCCATTATTAATTGTTATCGCAATGGGACCGCCGACGGAGTGGAACATTCCCGGTTGCGAATGCGTATACGTGATGGACGGTGGTTAGTCTTCTGGAGGAAAATATGTTCTGCCCTCATTGTGGCAAAGAATATTCCGCGCAGGCCAATTTCTGCTGCGATCGCGGGGCCGCACTCGGGACGCCGGTATCCTCAACGGCCAGGAAGCTCAGGCGGTCCCGCACCGATAAGCGGATCGCTGGCGTCTGCGGCGGTTTCGCCAGCTATTTCGGGATCGACGCGACGCTGATCCGGATTATATGGCTGATGCTGGTCATTTTCGCGGGCTGCGGCATCCTCGCTTACCTGATTGCCTGGATCATCATGCCGCAGGAGCCCCTGCCGCAAGCTGCTCGGTGACGACCGCTCCGGCGATTCAACAAACGGCAGAGAGCCACTGACGCATCGAGTGGTCAGGGCGCGGGTTTTACCTCCAACTCGAACGGAGCGAGCTGGTCCTTGATTACTTTTTCGACTCCCACTGTGACAATCGTTTGCCGCGCCGCGGGGAAATATTGCGAGGCGACGCGGTTGACATCGCCCTGATTCACCCGGCCAATACTTTCGTTTTCCTCGCCCAATTCCCCCGGCGGCAGCCCGAGGATCCAGATTCGGGCCAGCGACCGCCCCACAGAATCCTGTGATTGCAGTTCAATCGCCCGGTTGCCCACGAGAAATCTTTTCGCCCCGCCGAGTTCTTCGTCTGAGGGTGAGGTTGTCGCCATCCTATTCAGTTCATAATCAATTTCGTTGATGGTGGCCCCCGTCACCTCATTGCGAACCGGCACCCAAGTCTGGAAGACCCCCACCGTCCGGTGCGGTGAAACAAACGAGAAGGGTGTGTAGGTATAGCCCTTATCCTCACGAATGTTGCGTGTCAAACGTGATCCGAACATTCCGCCAAAAAGCGCGTTGGCCACTTCCATGGGGGCGTAGTCCTGGTTGCCCTCGGTCGGCACAATCGACCCGAATCCGATCATAGTCTGAACCGAATCCGGCCGGTTAACGGCATCGACCGCGTGCGGCGGCGCATACGGGGGTCTTTCCACCGAGGGCACCAGTGGGGTTTGGGGCGATTGCCAATTTCCCAAATGCCTCTCAACCATCTCCTGCAATTTGCCAGGGTCGAAATCACCCACTGCCACCAGGATGGCCTGATCGGGGCGGAATCGGCGCGCGTATTCACTCCTTAAATCGCCGGCCGTGGCTTTGGCAATGGTTTCCTTCGTCAAACCCACGATCCGATAGGGATGCTCGCCAAAGAGGGCGTGCGCCATGGCGCGCTCGGCGAGATACGAAGGATCAGCTTCCGAAGCCGCCAGCCGGTCGGCGGCATTGCTTTTGGCCAGCGCCACTTCACTGTCTGGAAACGAGGCATGCAGCGCGGCGTCGGCAAGGATGGCGAGCCCTGCCTCCGCCTTGGAAGAGAGAACGCTGGTCGTCAGGGTGATGGATTCACTCCCCGCACGGGCACTCAAGTCTCCGCCCGCCGCCTGCAAATCCTTGGCGATATCGCGAGCGGTTCGAGAGGTGGTTCCTTGATCGACAGTTGAGGCCAATAGCTCCGCCAGCCCAGGCAAATCCTGGGGGTCGGTCGCGAAACCGCCTCGGACTGCCAACGTATAGGAAATTTTGGGAAACCCTGGGCGTGGCACGAGCCACAGCGTGAGGCCGTTGCCCAGCGTCAACGTGGTGACTTGCGGTGGCCGGAAGGGTTTTAGCTCACCATAAGGCGGAAGGTCCTTGGGCAGGGGTTGGACTTTGTCCGCTCCAACCACTGGTACCGTAAGGAGAAGCAAGATGGTCAGTGAAGCTAAGATTCGGCGTTTCATTGCTGGGCTCCCTTCGCGTCGGCTTTTGCGTTGTTCGCCGCGGGCACACGATCGATGATCGTGCGGTTGGATTTCACCAGGTACTTTGCCGCGAAGGCTCGAACTTGCTCCGGGGTAACGAGCGCGAGTTCACCGGGGATTTCATTCACGCGCTCCGGGTTGCCGTCCAGCAGCGTCGCGTGGGAGAGCAGGGAAGCGCGGTCGATCGGGGCCTCCAAGTTTGAATACCAGTCAGATTGCATCTTGGCGCTAATCCGAGTGAGGGATGCCGGGCTGGGGCCTTGTGACGCGAGATTCTGGATAACCTCGTCGTAGGCGGCGAGGACGTCATCTGCCTTGAGATTTGGCGGGTAGATGATGAAGGACGTCAATAGCGTGGGTCCGTCGTATTCAAAGGGCGTGCCAAAGACGAAGTTCACACCACCCTGCACTTCCACGGCGACTTTCTTCTTCTTGACCAGGGCTTGATAGAGCAGCGAAGCCTGTCCGTTGTGGAGCAATTCGCCCACCAGCGCTCCCACCACGGCGTCATGGGAGCGGCGCGGCGGCATCCGGTATCCGATGGCAACAGCCGGAACCCGCGCCAACGTATCCTGTTCGGTGAAGCGCCGTTCCGCCGTCTGGGGCGCTTCGGTCAAGTCGGGCTTCGGCGGCACTTTTCGTGGTTCGATTCCGCCAAAATATTTCTCGACTTTGGCAAAGACTTCCTGGGGATTTACGTCGCCCGGATGGCCATCACGGCGTTGTTGGGAGCGTAGTAGTGCTTGAAGAACGATTCCACATCCTGAATTTTCGCGGCATCGAGGTCCTTAAAATCGCCATAAAAATTGTGGGCGTTGGGAAAATTGTTGTATGCCTTGCCGGGCAGATCGATGGCGTAGAAGAAACCATAGGGCTCATTCAACACATTCACGCGGACTTCCTCTTCGACGACTTTGCGCTGGTTTTCCAGATGCTCGGGCGCGAAATCCAGGGACTTCAGCCGGTCAGCTTCGAGCCAGAGCACCTGATCGAGTTCCGAAACCGGCGCGGTATCGACATATTCGGTGAAGTCGTAGCGCGTGTCGGCGTTGTTGGAACCCCTCCGCCCTCGATCACCCGGTCAAACGTGCCCTTGGGTGCGTCCGGCGTGCCCTCAAACATCATGTGCTCAAACAGGTGCGCGAATCCCGTGCGCCCTTCCGGTTCGAGGCGAAATCCAATTCGATAGGAAATGCAGAGGCCAAACGTGGGCGCCGAATGATCCTCGGAAACGACCACCACGAGACCATTGGGGAATTTCTTGGTGACGGCGGGGACTTTCCAGCTTTCCGCCGCAAGTTGTGCGCCGGCCATTGCCACCAGGCCCCCCAAAATCAATACCCGGCTTAAGTGCCTCATAAGTCCCCCCGCTTGTCGATGGACAGACTTATTTCCCTGGAAGCCAGCATTATAACCAATTCGTCCGGGGCACGCCCCATGGCCTGAGTCAAAGGAATGGTCCGGAACCTCGTTCCTTGCCCCAAAGAGGCTGCTCTCAGGCAATCGACGGAAGTGAGTCCGTAGGAGAATCCGCTCCGTCTCGTCCACCTTTCGGCCCTCGAAGTGCAAAAGTGTCAGTTGGTGGGGGATTATCCGGACATTTTGTCAGTCCGCGGCAAGGGGAGTGAGAAAATGCGCAGCCACTTGGGTTGTACAGGGTCCGTCGATCTCGGTCGCTTTCGAGCAGGCACTCAGGAGCATCTGGAGCAAATTCGGCAAGCTGGCTGGAGTTTTCGCCGGAACCTTCGTCGCTGGTGGTGCGGCATGTCCAGCCTGATGATATTGCACCCTCCGGGAAGTGGCGGGGGAACTCATGGATTTTCTGCACGCGTTTTCCGAAGCTGAGCGCGACCAGATTCCCGGCGGAGCACTCTACTATCGGGACGAAGCGAGCGGCCAGTTTGTTCGGCTGAAGGTCTGGGAAGGTGGTTTCTTGACAGTCGCTTGGGCGCGGCCCGATTACGCGCACGCCCAGTGGGAAGCCTTCCAAATCAGCCTGTCCGATTGGTCTTTGAACCCTTCCAGCGGCTTAACGGCACCGTGAGCCTGGTCGGAAATCCCAACGCCGCGGACACCTGCGCAAGATCATCGACAAGACCGCGGGGCAGTACTCGCAGGGGGATTACGCCATTTCGTCCTCGGTCAATCGGGTTGACCTGCCCTTAGGGACGTCAACGCCGATGCGCTGACCCTGGTCAATGCGCTCCGCTACACGGCCAAGGAAGGCACCCTGACGGGGAAATCGATGTGACTTCCTTCCGCACGGGGACATGGAGGATTATTGCCGGTTCTCCTTCCGCCCGGAGGAACTTGGATAGCGCGGCCCCAGTCTGTGGTCAGATGCGCCTGATGACTGTCACCGAGCGCCACTGTCGCGCGGGCGGCGTAAGAAGAGTCGGTGTGTAAAAGGGCGGGCCTTTCTCATCCTAAGGGACAAGTTGGGTGGGACGAAGCCCGATGAGGGGTTTCTTACGTTCCCATGTATAACTGGCCAATTGTTCAACTGACGACTGACAACTGCCATTCAAGGAGTTCACATCATGGACTACGGCTTTACGGAATATCAAACGGCCATTCGCGATTTGGCGCGCGAGATTGCCGAAAAGGAGATTCGCCCGGTCGCGGCGGAATATGATCGTGAGGCCAAGTTCCCCTGGCCGGTCGTCAAGGTGATGGCGGAGACTGACCTCTTCCGCGTCTACATTGAAGATGAATACGGCGGCATCAGTGACGGCTCGCCGATTATGAACATGGTGATCGTCACCGAGGAACTCTCCAAGGCCTGCGGCGGCATCGCCCTGAGTTTCGCCGGCACGGCGCTCGGAACTCTCCCCATTATCCTCTCCGGCAATGAAGAGCAAAAGCAGCGCTGGCTGCCGGACATTGCCGCCGGGAAGAAGCTCGCGGCCTTCGCGCTCACCGAGCCGCAAGCCGGGTCCGATGCCGGCGCCGTCCGCACCACGGCCCTTCGCGATGGCGACCATTACATTCTGAACGGCACCAAGCAGTGGATCACCAATGGTGGCGAGGCGGAGATCTATTCCGTCATCGCCCTGACCAATCCTGCCAAGGGCCCGCGTGGGGCTTCCTGCATCATCGTTGAGAAGGGCACCCCCGGCTTCACTTTCGGCAAGAAGGAAGACAAGCTCGGCATCCGCGCTTCCGCCACGTGCGAGCTGATTTTCCAGGATTGCCGCGTGCCCGTCGCTAACTGCCTGGGCCGCGAAGGCACGGGTTTTATCACCGCCATGAAGACGTTTGACGTTTCGCGTCCCGGCGTGGGCGCGCAGGCCGTGGGCATTGCCGCCGGAGCATTTGACCTGGCGCTTGAATATGCCTGCAAGCGCCGCCAGTTTGGCTCGCCCGTCGGCTCCTTCCAGGGATTGCGCTTCATGCTTGCCGATATGGCCACGAAGATCGAAGCCGCCCGCGCTCTGGTCTATGCCACCGCCCGCTACATCGATACCAAGCCCAAGGAGCGCCCCACGCTCTATTCCGCCATGGCCAAGTGCTTTGCCTCCGACGTCGCCATGGAGGTCACCACCGACGCCGTCCAGATCTACGGCGGCTACGGCTACATGCACGACTACCCCATCGAAAAGTACATGCGCGACGCCAAGATCACCCAGATCTACGAAGGCACCAACCAGATTCAGCGCGAAGAGCTTTCCAAAACGCTCATCAGCAACTTCCATTCGCGCCGGCCGTCCACCAAAGCGGCGTAAAGCTATAGCCTCAGCAGCCACACAGCACGGCTAGGATAGGAGCCGAAGTGCGGTTGTTCTGTGGTACGCTTAAGGCAGTTCTCTCGCCGAACATTGGGGAAGGGATGTGACAGCATGGGCATGACCTACGTGACGGGAACGCTGACCGGGCCGAATGGTAAGGAAGCGGTGCTGGAGTTCCTTGTGGACGGCGGGGCGAGCTATACGCTGGTGCCGGACGGCGTGTGGCAGGAATTGGGTCTTGCCGCGAAGCGGAAATTGACCTTTACTCTTGCGGATGGCACCAAAGTGGACCGTGCGGTGTCGGAGTGCCATTTGCGGCTGCCGGGGGGCAATGGGCATACACCCGTAATTCTTGGCAAGCCGGGAGACGAACCCCTACTCGGCATCGTGACACTGGAAATCATGGGGCTCGTGTTGGACCCTTTTAAAAGAACGCTGGAACCGATGCGGATGTTGCTTGCGTGATCCCGGAGTTTTGCATTTCAGCGTTTCTTAAAGGAATTTGAACTCATGCGCAAACGGCTCAAGAGAAAAAAGCACTCCTGCGCGATGTGCAAGGCCTACAAAATGGGCGGCGAGAATCGCTGGAAGCCGAAGGAATTTGAAAAGCTCCTGCGCGCCGAGCGGGAAATGCGCCAGGCTGTCCGCGAGGATTGAGCCGCCGGGACTCAGTCCTTTGTTTCTTGCGCTCCTATGAAGGTTCCAGTCTGGAATGTAGTGCACCGCACCATAGTTCTGGCAGACCGCAACAAGAGGCAGCTACCGTGTGTGCAGAGAACATACTTCAGGCAAAAGCGAACGGCCTCAAGTCGCTTTTTACCATAGGTCATTCGATTCTGGCTTTTGAGCATTTTGCTGTGCTCCTGAAAGATCATGGAGTTGAACTTGTCGTCGATGTGCGAAGCACTCCCCAGAGTGCACGCATGCCCCATTTCAGTATGCCTGCCTTTGAAAAGCTTCTGGAAAATGAAAATGTTGGTTACCTATTCCTGGGGGAGGAGTTGGGCGGCCGCCCCGATGATGCGGACGCTTACCGCTCCGATGGTCTGGTTGATTACCGGGCGCGCCGGAAATCCTATGCCTTCCAAGCTGGCCTCAGCCGCCTCGAACGGGAGTTGGAGAGCCGGACGGGGGCGATCCTGTGCGCCGAGGAAGATCCGCTGGAGTGTCATCGTTTCCTTCTGGTTTGTCCCGAATTAACCCAGCGTGGAATCTTCCCTTCGCACATTCGCAAAGGCTCCCGAATCGAAACACAGGAGGCGGCGGAGAATCGACTGCTCGCCGACACTGGCTTTGACGCTGTGGCCGCCAATACACTCTTTCCCGGAGCCCGCACCGAAGCCCTGGAGGACGCCTACAAAATTCAGTCTGAGAAATTTGCCTTCCGTGCCATAGCCCGAATAACGGAGGTTCAATCGTCCCGGGGCTATTCGTCAGCCGACGGATTACTCCGCGTCGTCTCGTAGTGTGTGCAATTGAAAGTGCCGACGTTTGTCCGGGCCGGGAGCAGAGGCATTTTGAATCACCGAATCAAAAACAGGTCGACTGTGTGCCTTCAGTCCGCCCTAAAGGGTCTGATGCCCCGAAGAATTATTTCGCAGTAGCGTGGATGTCGGAAAGCTTGCGCTCCGCGGCTTGGCGTATCTCGAGTGTTTTGTCCTCCACGGCAATTCGCGCCAGGAGTTCCTGCGAGGTGAGGTTAAGGACGGCGGCTTGGCGGAGCTCAGGAATTTCCGATATGGAAAGACCTGCAAAATCCTCCTGCGTGAATACCGCATTGTGCAACAGGTCCGCCAGTAAGTCCCCAATATGGACGTGGGCGGGCTCGAATCCAAGCCCTGTCGTGGCATATGGAAAGTCCGTGATCCATTTCTTCTTCGCCAAGGTCTCTGCCGCCTGATTTAGTTCGAAAATAACTTGCTCGCCTTCCATGTCTCCGCCTCCCGCCACGTACTGACCTTCATACCGTTCGAATGCCTTGGAAATGTGCGCCACGAATACGAGCCGGGGAAGGCGGTTCCTGATGAGAGGCTCCTGGACCACCAGTTTGATCCGCGCAATCGACTCCCGGGTATCAGAAGTTAACCCGCCGAGATTGCCAACCAAGTGGTTTAAGGCGGGGTTTGAGCCGTCCATTACGGCAATGGCCTGGGCTCGGACAACTTGATCCATTTCATTTTGCGTGATCCTTGCCAACAGTGCCTGGTCGTTAAGATTCTCTACAGCAGCGCCGCGGACTGACCATTCTTTGTCTTCGACGGCAATCTTGGCCAGAGTGTCTTGGTCGGTAAGTTTCCCAGCGGCGGCAGCGCGGACATTTCCGTCCTTGTCCTCTATGGCGATCTTGGCCAGCGTGGCTTGGTTAGTGAGTTTCACCGCGGCAGACTCGCGGACAAGCGATACCTTTTCTTCCACTGCGATCTTCGCCAAAACGGCTTGGTCGTTAAGTCTTTCGACCGCATCTTTTCGAATGTTCCAGTCCCTGTCTCCGACAGCGATTTTTGCCAGTACAGCCTGGTCTGTCAGCCTCCGGATTGCACTAATGCGGAGGCCTTGATCATTGTTCTCGATGGCAATCTTCGCCAGGCTGGCCTGGTTGGTCAGTCTATCGATGGCGACACTGCGGAGAATCTCGTCCGGGTCTTGACAAGCGACCTTTGCCAATGTGGTCTGGTCGGTAAGTTTCAAGATTGCGGCCCAGCGGACATCCTGGCCCGTGGCCTCGACGGCGACTTTCGCCAGCGCCCCCTGGTCCGTGAGTTCCCCGACAACCGCCTTAAGTTTGCCACAGGCTCTGGGATCACCGCGGGCACATTTGTTGATGAGTCTTTCTAAGCCTTCTGCATTCGCGAGTGTACTCGTGAGCAACACGAGACAAAATGCGTAAGCGAGCGCATTCATCTTCATCGCCTCAAGCCTCAGAGTAAGCCGTTAACGATTCCGCTGCCGCCTAAAACTCTTGCAAAATCTGCCCTCTCAAGTCTATGCGAGATGGAGCGATACCTACGAGAGTGGTCGACAGTGTCGTCACAACGAATGGTAATTGCTACTTAGGCGCGCTATTGCCCCCTCTACACGGCGCGGTTCACAGTGCTGCGCGCACGACTCCGCCCTCGGCTCGAATTGCCGCGCCGTTGATGACGAGCCCCTGCTCGCTGGCGACGAAGGCCACCACCGCTGCCACCTCCGCCGGAGTCTCGAAGCGTTGCAGCAACGAGCTGGGGCGCACCTTTTCGAAGAACTCACGCTCCACTTCTTCCGGAGTCACATCCTGCTGCTTCGCCATCTGATCGATGAAGCTGCCCACGCCTTCGGACCGCGTGGGCCCGACGAGCACGGAATTCACTGTGATGCCGGTGCCGGCCACCGCCTCCGCCAGCCCCCGAGCCACGGCCACTTGCGCCGTCTTGGTCATCCCGTAGTGGATCATCTCGACGGGGATGTTGACGGCGGATTCGCTCGAAATAAAAATGATCCGGCCCCAATTGCGGTCGCGCATTCTCCCGAGATAGTGACGGGATAGACGCACGCCGCTCAGGACATTCACCTCGAAAAACCGCAGCCATTCGGCGTCGGTGATTTCCTCAAACGCCTTGGCCTCGAAAATCCCCAGGTTGTTGATCAGAATGTCGGCGTCCGGCTCCTGGTTGATGAATGCCTCGACTCCTTCCCGCGTTCCCAGGTCGGCCGCGACGCCCCGGACTTCTGCGCCGCTCACCTCACCGCGAATCTTCTCCACTGCCGCATTCACGCGCTCTCCGGTGCGGCCGTTGACCACCACCGTTGCGCCTTCCACTGTAAGCGACGTGGCAATCGCCAAGCCGATTCCCGCGGTTGAGCCGGAAACTACTGCGGTCTTTCCTTTAAGTTCCAAATCCATGGCACGCTCCAATATCGATCAGACTGTGTGATTCCAGCTCGATGGCTGCCCCTATAGTCGGTTCGCGGCCCAGGAATAACTTTTGATGTTGCTCCTGCGGGAAGAAGCCCATTTCTCACAGGTTTGTCGTCATCGAGATGATTCAAGCCCTCGATTTATCACAAAGAGCCATTTGCTGAATCGCGATGTTACGATAAACTCGCGAACCCGGCGTTCCTTGCCTGACCGGGGAGGGCTGTTGGCTCTACAGTTTAACAAGCCAGATTGAGAATCGGCCACCTTGCCTCACACGCCTCAAACGCCAAACCCCGCCACCTCCGACTCCGCCAATCAGCGCAACGCCGTGCTGGCCGGCTTCCTCGGTTGGACGCTCGATGCGTTCGACTTCTTTGTGCTCACCTTTGTGATGATTCCGGTGGCACAGGAGTTTCACGTTTCCTTGGTCGAAATGGCCGCCACGATTACGGCGAGCCTCGCCATGCGTCCGGTGGGCGCGCTGATTTTCGGCTTGATGGCCGACCGTTACGGCCGCCGCCTGCCGCTCATGGCCGACGTCGTCTTCTACTCGATCGTTGAGGTTCTCTCCGGCCTCGCTCCGAGCTACCGGGTCTTCTTCGTCCTCCGCCTGCTCTATGGGATCGGCATGGGAGGCGAGTGGGGCGTGGGCGCTTCGCTCGCCATGGAATCGATTCCGCCCAGGTGGCGCGGCGTCCTCTCCGGCCTGCTGCAGGAGGGATATGCATTCGGCAATCTGCTGGCCGCGCTCGTCTATCGCTTCGTCTATCCGCACTGGGGCTGGCGTTCGATGTTTTTCATCGGCGGACTCCCCGCGCTGCTCTCCCTCTTCATCCGCGCCAAAGTGAAGGAGACCGAGGCTTGGCACGAGTCCCGCACCGATTGGAGGTCCTACGGCCGGGCCATCGCGGGGAATTGGAAACTCTTCCTCTACATGATCCTGCTGATGACGACGATGAACTGCATTTCCCACGGCACACAGGACCTTTATCCCACCCTTTTGCAGAAGCAGCGGCACTTCACAACCTCGACCACGGCGCTGGTCACGGCCATCTCCATGGTGGGAGCGATTGCCGGCGGGCTTTTGTTCGGTCTCTATTCCGATCGCAAGGGCCGCCGCCGCGCCATGGCCACTGCGGTGATATTCGGCCTGTTGCTCGTCCCTGCGTGGGTGATGTCGTCTACGGTTCTGCTGATTATCCCCGCGGCGTTTCTGATGCAGTTCATGGTGCAGGGCGCCTGGGGCGTGATCCCCGTCCATCTGACGGAACTCTCTCCCGGCCCGTTGCGCGGATTTTTTCCTGGTTTCGCCTACCAGATTGGCGTCTTATGCGCCTCCAGCATCACGGTCGTCGAAGCATTGCTCGCCAAGCACCTTACCTACGCGCAATCGCTCGGACTGCTCGCTGGGTTGGTTCTGCTGATCGGGATCCCTGTGATCACCCTCGGCCCGGAAGCCAAAGGGGCGGTTTTTGCGAAAAATGAAAATTGATGGCGGTTGGGAAGTAGCGGCTACAAGGTGAAAGCTCGGGGTTCATGTTTACAGTCGATCCATAAACACCAGATACGAATTCCCCCACAGGTGGGTCGGGATCGAACCTTGCGCGCGGTTGGTGACGATGATGTGGAATCCGGGCGAGGCGGAGGCGAGGCGTTTCTGCAAGTCTTCCATGGAGTCGTCACGGGTCTTGGGTTCGGCCAGCGCCAACGATTCCAGCACCGGATAAACGATCTCTCCCGCCGGAGCCATCAGCGTCTCGAACCCGTCGGCGATGAATTGCATCTGCGCGTCGATTTCGT
This sequence comes from uncultured Acidobacteriota bacterium, assembly GCA_963733285.1. GTDB lineage: Bacteria > Acidobacteriota > Terriglobia > UBA7540 > UBA7540 > Bog-366. The sequence continues at coordinate 14,228 of CAVTDA010000027.1, read as the reverse complement.
AAAAGTGCCAGGCGAGGCAGGCGCAAAAATTCACGCCTTTTTCGAATTGTTCTAGAGTGTTCGCGTCGGCGCGCGGCAGGCTGGCGTCAAACACCAGGACAAGACGCCGCTCGTCCTCGCGGGTGTATTCCCGCACCTTCAGTTGTTGAGCCTTGGCCGTCGCCTTCCAATCCACGTGCCGCCCGCTGTCGGATTCATTGTAATCGCGGATGGCGTAGAGGTCGTGCCCGCGCCCCTTGTAAAAACTCTCAATCTCGCCGCCAATCAGCGGTAGGATTTCATAAAACTCCTCGGTCGGCTGCACGTTGGGCAGTACCAGAATCTCCTGGCTGCCCGCCACCTCGTGCGCCTTCACCACAAGTCCAAACGGGAATCGTGTGCTAATCCGAAAGCCTTCCTGAGTGTAGCGTCCTCGCCGCGGAAAGGTAAGCTCGACGTGCTGCGTGACGGCCGCGCGGTGGGGAATGTAGGGCACATAAACGGGCGCATCGAGAATGTGCCGGGTCTTGGGCATGGACGACGCCTTGCCGCGTTTTTTCTTCGGTTCGCGCGCCGAAAGCGTCAGTGAGAACGAAGGAAACATCCACTTGAGGTTCTGCACCGTCAGCCGCGTGATGATGGGCCGGTCGGCGAAAACGTGTTCGGGCAGGGAGAACTCCAGCTCGATTTGCGCCAGTACGATGGCGGAGAGAATTCCCGAGAGGATTATTCCGGCGAGCAGGTTGGCGAGGATGATGAAGAGCAGATTATTCCCGGTATTGAGCCCCGCAATCGCGATAACCATGATGACGAGGAAATAGACGATGCCCTCGCGCGTGAACTGGTAATCCACCTTGAGCATCCAGCGCTCGAGCGCTGAGCGTTGCGCGAGGTAGGGAACGACTTTGACGGCCACGAATCCGGCGAGCAGCAGGGAAGTGGAAGCGGCGACGACCGACCCGATGAAGTTTCCCGTCTGGCCCAGAGCCGTGGAATAGATGGCGAGAAAAAATGATAGCGCAAGGCCGAACAGCGCTCCCCAAAAGCGCCGCCACGCCGGGCGGTCGACGCGCGCCATTTGCGTACGCGCCTCGCGCCAATAGTGCTTCCACATGCCGCGCGATGCGGGTTGAGTCAGTGAGGCCATGTGGGATTCAGAGCGGAACCGGAGTGGATTCCACGATCTCGGTCAGGATGGCGTCGGACTGGTCGGACTTCTTCATCGTCGATAGGTAGCGCGAGCTGACGATGCAGCGATGGGAGAAGACGGGAATCACCAGGCGCTTAAAATCGTCGGGGATGCAATACGTGCGGCCTTCCATAACCGCCATCGCCTGCGCCGCGCGATAGAGCGCCATCGAGCCGCGCGGGCTCACACCAAGGCTCAGGTACTCGTGCTGGCGCGTCTTCTCGACGATGGCCAGCGTGTAGTTCATCAACTCCTCGTCCACCTTCACGCGCCGCACGGCTGCTTGAACTTCCAGCACCTCCTCCGCGTTCATGACGGGCTTGATTTCGGCGAGCGGCTCGGCGTCGGCGAAGTTCCGCAAGATTTCCTTCTCGCTTTCCATCGTCGGATAGCCCACGCGAATGCGCATCAGGAAGCGGTCCATCTGCGATTCGGGCAGGGGATAGGTGCCGTGGTGCTCGATGGGATTCTGCGTCGCGACCACCATGAACGGCCGCGGCAGAGGATAGGTGCGATTATCCACCGTGACCTGGTTTTCATTCATAGCTTCGAGCAGCGCGCTCTGCGTCTTGGGCGTTGTGCGGTTGATTTCATCCGCGAGCACGATGTTGGCGAAGATGGGTCCCTGGCGGAATTCGAATCGTTGCGTTGACTGACTGAAAACGCTGATGCCGACGACGTCCGAGGGCAGCAAGTCGGAGGTGAATTGCAGCCGCTGAAACGTACAGTTGAACGAACGCGCTAGCGAATGCGCGAGCGTCGTCTTGCCCACGCCCGGCACGTCTTCAATCAGCAGATGCCCGCGCGCGAAAAGGCCCACCAGCGTGAGCTGGACCACTTCATTCTTGCCGCGAATGACGCTTTGAATCGATTGCTGCACCCTCTGGAGCAATTCGGGATCGACCGCGGAATTAGCTTTGCTGGTTTCAAGATTGGGCATCAGTTAGTTGACCTGTCTTCGTGACGTTTTAGCTCCGCGGGTGGTGGCCTATTTGGGATGTAGCGCCGACCTTCAGGTCGGCACATGCTGACCTAAAGGTCAGCGCTACAATTCGGATGCCGGGCTCATGCCCGGCGCGACGCGCGGCGTCTAGACCATGACCTCAAAATCTGTTATCTTCGTAAATTGCCACGGGCGATTAACTCAGCGGTAGAGTGCTATCCTCACACGGTAGAAGTCACAGGTTCGAATCCTGTATCGCCCACCATTTCCCTTTAACAAACTGCCAATTGTAGCACGAGAGCCCTCTGCAACGGTGAGGCAGAACTCGTCCGTCCTCAACATGATCCACACTTCGCCAACTTCTAATTATCAGGACGGCCCATCTGTGCACGATGAGCGTTGCGCGGCGATGAGCGTTGCGTTACGATTCGGCGCGGAATTAAATCCTCGTGTTTGAAAAGATCACGCCATGGCCACATTCAATTTTCAAAACTTCCTGCAATCTTCTTTTGTCATCTTTCTCATTCTGATTTCCGCCAAAGCCGATTGGCGCCATCTCGGCAAAATGACTGCCGCCTTGCCGCAGGGCAATCAAATCATTTTTCGCAATTCCGAATCGACGGTGGTGGTCACCGTCCTCGCTCCCGACCTGGTGCGGGTTCGAATGGTGCCATCAACCGTGCTTCCTCCGGATTATTCCTGGGCCGTCGCCAAAACCGATTGGCCCTCGACAGCGGTGCAATTTTCGGGCACGGGGGACTCGCGAACGATTCGAACCGCGGAACTCGAAGTTCGCATCGACCTCCAGCCGTTTCGCGTCGGGTTTTACGACACGCAAGGGAAGGTGATTTCCGGGGACGCGCGTGCCATGGCGTGGGACGGCGCCAGGGTCCGTTGCTGGAAGCAGATGCCCCCGGGCGAGCAATATTACGGCCTCGGTGAAAAAGCCGGACCGGTCGCCAAGCGCGGGCACTCCTACGTCATGTGGAATACCGACCCCGCCGCCTACGACGCGAGCACCGACCCCATGTATGCGTCCGTGCCCTTTTTCATCGCCCTGAATCAAGGCCGGGCCTATGGAATTTTCTTCGACAACACCTACCGGTCCTATTTCGACTTCGGCACCGAATCAACTTCGGAATACTCCTTTGGCGCCGACGGCGGCGAGATGAACTACTACTTCTTCTACGGACCCGACCCGAAGAAGGTTATCGCCCGCAATACTGAACTCGCCGGCCGCGCCGAGCTGCCTCCACTTTGGACGCTTGGGTACATTCAGAGCAGCGCCTACTATCTGACCGGCAGTGAATTCCGTTTCGTGGCTGAAAACCTGCGCCGCCGGCGGATTCCCTGCGACGTCCTCTTTATCGACACGCTCAATCACATGGATGGCCGCCGCATTTTTACCTGGAACACCAACGCTTTTCCCGATCCCGCGGGTTTTCTCGCGGATTTGAGGCGGCAGGGATTCCATGCCATGGAGAACGTCACTCCCACGCCCAAGGTGGACGACAAGTATTGGGTCTACCGCCAGGGCCTGGAGGGAAATCACTTTCTGCGCCGGCGCGATGGCTCGCTGTTTATCGGCTATCTCTGGGCTGGAGACTGCGTCTGGCCGGACTTCACCTCTTCCCGCACCCGCGACTGGTGGGCATCGCTCACCCAGCCCGACCTCAAGCTTGGCATTGATGGCATCCTGACCGACATGAATGAGCCGACCGCCGACCAGATTCCACTCAGCCAGGGATGGATGCCCGGCACCCTCGATCCCCGGACGGTTTTCGACGACCACGGGCTCAACAGTCCCTACGCGAAAAATCACAATGTCTACGGAATGCTTGAAACCGCGGCCACGCGCCAGGGGATGCTCGATTACCAGCCCAACCTGCGGCCCTTTGTGATTTCGCGCGCCACCTACGCCGGCGGCCAGCGCTACGCCGCCCTGTGGACCGGCGACAACATGGCGACCTGGGAAGATTTGCGCGCGGGCCTTCGCGTGGTTCTAAGCCTGGGAGTCTCCGGGCATGCCCTTCGTGGGTTCTGACGTGGGAGGATTTGTCGGCTACCCGAGCGCCGAGCTCTACACGCGCTGGCTTGAGGCCGACATATTTAATCCCGTATTTCTGGACTCACACCGACGATAAACATCTCACGCTCGACCCCTGGGCGTTCGGCCATGACCACGAAGCGATCAACCGGCGCACGATTGAGCTGCGCTACCGCCTGCTGCCCTATTTCTACAACGCCTTTTATCAGGAAACGCAGACCGGCCTGCCCATCATGCGTCCGCTTTTCCTCGATGGCCCGGCCGATGAGAAGACCATGGACCCCACGCCTGCCGGCCAGAACAACGAATTTCTTTTCGGAGAGGATATTCTTGCCGCGCCGGTTGTGACCGAAGGCGAGTTCGAGCGCAAGGTCTACCTGCCCAAGGGAACCTGGTTTGCCTTTTGATACCGATGAAGCCTATGTCGGCCCAACTACCATCACCGTGGATGCCCCGCTCGACCGTATTCCGATGTTCGTCCGCGCCGGCGCCGTCGTTCCCATGCGGCAGCTCGTGCAGTACACAGGCGAGGCGCCGATTGATCCGCTGACGTTTGAGATTTATCCCCAGGGCCAGTCTGAGCGGACTTATTACGAGGATGACGGCGCGAGTTACGATTACAAGAAGGGCGTGTACCTGTTGGAGACTATAGATGTTCAAGAGAGCGCCTCGACGGTCCAGGTCAAAATCTCCGCCCCTGAGGGAACCTACCATCCCCCCGCGCGCTCGGTGGTATTGAAAATTCACGGCGTGGCCGCCGCTCCCCACAAGATTCAGCTTGGTGAGCGGGAGCTTGCGGTGACGAACTCTCCGGATTCGCTCGATAAATTGAGCGAAGGCGCAGCCTACGAGGCAAAAAGTGGAATTGTCTGGGTGAAGGCGAAGGATCGGAATACCGCCTGGGAATTGACCGTCGAAAAATAGAAGAGATAAATCGCCGGAGGAACCAAGCCTTACTTTTTACGCGGCGCCTTCTTTTTCTTGCGCGCGGGGATTACTTTTGTCTCGCCCGCCGCCCAACGCCCCAGGCGATACGTGCGGCTGTAATCGTGGGTCAGGTCGGTGATGCTAACCTTCACGGTTCCACCCGCATCGCACGAGTAACTTTCCTCCGCCTCGAGATGTACATCCGGCGGGAGGTGGGTGACAGGCGTCTCGCTGAGGTCTTTGGAATCGTGCAGCGCCGGGTCAAAGGCGAAGCGAATATCGTCCCACACGGTGATGTCGCCGGCCGGGCGGCCGTCGGCCGTGAGCTGGCTGCATTCCAGGTAGCGGAAGTGGCCGATGTTGTGGACGGGCGTGTATTGCCGCGCCCGCACCAGCGGCGGCTCCTTGGCAGCGGGTAGCTGCGTTCCCTTCGAAAACAGCGGATCAAAGATCACGCTTCGTCCTTCGTCCCCCTCCCGCCAGACGCCAAAGTGCCGCGTGAACTTGTCCCGCAGTGTGTAGCCGGATTGCGCATCCGCCTGGATTGCCAGTCCAATCGCCGTCGCCGAGCGCGTGTAAGCGGAGCGCCTTACCCGGCGCCCGAAAACTTCACGCAACTTGCGCGCGACCAGCGGAAGTTCGCTCCCTCCGCCGGTTACGTAGAGCGCTTCTAGCGTCTTCTCCTCCGCGGGAGGCGCAGCGGCAGTGCCTGAAGCCGGAAACCCGTTCGCCGCCAGCAGATCCTCGGTGGCATTCAAGGTTTCCTGCACGAGCAGCTCGCAGCGATCATAGAACTGGGTGACGGGCAGTGAGACGTGCGGCCATCCTTCGCGCACGACCCCAAGATCCACGGAAATTTTGCGCGTGCTCGGGTGTAGGCTCTCTTTTTGCGCGCGGCATTCTTCGTGCAGGTGGAACATCTCGCCCTGCGCCAGCCCGTCGCGGTCCGCGGCGCTGATCCCGGCCGCGTCCATGGCGAGTTCTGCCAGGATCTCGTCAAAATCATCGCCTCCCAGCGTGCCGATTCCCTCGGAAGCAATCACCCCCTGCCCGGTTTCCTCCATCGCAACCAGCGAAGCGTCGAAGGTTCCGCCGCCCAGGTCATAGACCAGGATGGGATTGCGCGCTTTCTTCTGCCGCGCGGCGCGGTCGCGGTGGCCAAACTCGATGCTTGCCGCCGAGGGCTCGTTCAGCAGCCCCAGCACACTAAAGCCCGCCTGCCGGAATGCTTCCGCCGTCAGAAATCGTTGGTTGCTGTTGGCATTGGCGGGAACGCCCAACATCACTTCGACGGGTCCGTGTTTGGCGCTGGGCAGGTTCGAGTGCTCCAGAAGGTTCGCGCGCAGGGCGGTGCAGAGTTCGGTCAGCAGTTGCAGCATGGGCACGGTCTGGTCCGCAATCTGCACCAGGGTTTCCGGCCCGGCTCCCTCCAGCGCCCGCTTCAGCGAGCGCACCACCGTCCACCCGGGCTCTTCCTGTGCTGTCCATGCCTCCCAGCCGTAAATGCGCTCGTGGTCTTTCACGGCCACGAGCGGCGGAAACCACTCGCGATCAACGCCGTCGGGGGCGGTGAAGGAGACCACCGGGTAGTTGCCCCGGTCCACATGAGCGACAATAATGCGCGTGGTGCCGAAATCGATTCCGAGCCGCATAACGGTTCCTTTCCACGAGGGAATCCTGATTATACCAGCAACCGCGCCGGTTGCAGGGGGCTCCTGGCCCCGATTTGCCCGGCTAGCCACTAGCCTCTATTGTATTGACATTATAAGCTCACTCATGTAGACTATTTAGTGGGCGGCGGATTGCCCGCAGCTTCTGACCCGAACGCCCCCGGCAGCTCGATCCGTTCCCAACCGCTTGCTGCTCCCTGTACGAAGGCCTGCACCACCCCATTCAAATTTTGAGTTCAAGGAGAATCCCATGCCTATCAAACGAACCTTAACCGAAAAGAATCTCGCCGCGCACCGTGCCAACGCCCGCAAATCCCGCGGCCCCGTCACCACTCCGGGCCGGGAACGCCAGCGCGATTCGAGCCTGCGTCACGGCTTCTATTGCCAGGATGACGATAAAGTTCTGCGCGCCCTGGGCGAGGACCCTCGCGAGTTGGCCGATCTCAAGGCTTCGGTGCACGAACAATTTCCCCCCGCCGGCGGTTTTGACGAGGCGCTGGGAATGTGCCTGGTCAAGGCGCTTTGGCGGTACCGCCGGGCCGACCGCGCGCTGGACGGCCTCGCCCTCAGCAAGGCCCGGGAAGCGGGGCGCTGGCGCGAAAACCGCCTGCACACGAAGATTCTTCATCTCAAAATCATCGCCGACAACCTGCGCAATCTCGCCCATTCTGTCGCAGCTCCCGGATACACCACCCGGCCCGACGACTACGACCTCATGGACAATCTTCGTCATGAAGAATCTCTCGTTCCCATCGGCGACTTCATGCTGGCGTTGTTTTTCGAATTGATCCCACTGTCGTTCGAAGAGGAAGCCTATGTGACGGTTCTCGATTTTGATGTGCCGGCTCAGCGCGCCCTGGCGCGGATGCGGGACTCCTTCGGGCTCGACAGGGATGAGCTGTGCGCCTTCCCGGACGAGCTGCCGAAGCCGGACGGGAGTGATCCGGCCGTTGCTTCCCGCCCCGAGGAAGAGAAGCCCGAAGCCCATCCCGCCGCGTCCCCAAGCCGCGAGCGCGTCCGCCAGCTTTTGGAAAATCTGCTGTTCCGCCAGGCGGAAATTTGCGAGCAGTACCATCGGGAATTGTTGCGCGAATTCTTCGACGGACCTTCGATGTACGATCGCGCCGCGGAGGCGGTTCCCCTGAGTGACTCGGGCCGCCTGATGCAGCGCATGCAGGATTCCAGCTTCCGCATGATCTGGCGGATGACCAATTTACTGGTCAAACTTCGCCGTCCGTTGCCGGGGCCCGGGTCTGGCGGTGGAGGGCCTGAGGGGCGCGACAATGGGCCAATCGATGCTCCCGCCGCGCCGGGGTTGATTCCGGCCGGGGGACAGGGAAGCGGGCGCGGAGATGCCGCCTCCAATCCCCCCGGCGCGGCCCGGTCCATCGCCACGGGAGGCCCCTCCCCGGCGGGAGACGACCTGCCGCCCGGTCCCGCCTCGCTGCCGTTGCCCAGCCGCTCCCGGGCCCCCGCAAAAATCGGCTACGTAGCCTCCAGCCCGGAAGCGCAAAAGGGGATGCGGGTGGTCGGCGGGGGCGGCCACCGGTCGCCTGATCCCCTGGGTCACTATCCGCCTCCGGAGCTGCGAGGGGTGGACGGACGGGCCGAGCCTCCGGTGGACCATGCGGCGCGCCAGGAGACGACAAAAGGGAGGTAAATATGAAGGTCTATCCGGGTAAGTGCATTGGATTCAGAGAAAATAAGTTGAGTTGTGTGGCAATCCTGCGCCTTTCCCAACGCCCTGAGGGAGGGTGAAGCCCAGGCTGCGGGTCCGGGAACTCGGCTTGCCGAGCAGGGGTTGAGGCGGGTGTGGGGGCGCCGTGGGTTCCTGCGCCCCGGCGGGACATTTTCTTGCTCGGGTGGCTACATGCGGGAAACGCGGCAATCAGGTGGAAACCGTCTCGGTGGCCATTTTGCTCAATTGCCCGTGGGGAAGTTCATGGCTCCAGAGAAGCGCCTTGACGTAGAGTTGGGAGATCTTCTCCTCGTCGAGCCCCAGCTTCTTCGCCACTTGCGAGAACTCGTCCCATTGGCCCTGCTCGTAGCTGATGACGATGTCAAGCACATCGCGCATGCGGCCTTTTTCACCTTGCAGCGCCCCTCCGACGTCGGAAGCAATGGGCAGCTCGGCCATAATCAGGCGCATCGGGCGGCGCAGGAGAATATCGATGCTGGAGAGCAGGCCCATGAAGAAGTAATCGGCCTGGCGTTTCGGCTCACCCACCAGCGTGCCGAGGGATTCGCAAAAGGACGCGCGCACCAGCGCCATGGTGATCAGAATCGGCGGGCCGCCCTCCCCCATGGCCGCCACGGAAATCAAGCCAATCCACTTGCGCAGTTCGTTTTCACCGAGCAGCAGCAGCGCGTGGCGAATCGATTTGACCTGGGTGTGAAAGGCGAAGCGCGCCGAGTTCAGCAGCCGCAGTAGTTTATACGAGAGGGCCAGATCATGTTTGATCATGCGCGCGACTTCATCCATGTTGATTTCCGGCCGTGTCACCTCGCCCAGAACCAGCAGGTAGACGAGCTTCGTGGGGGTTACGTCGGAACCCCCGCTGATCGGCGGGCGGAGAAAGAACTGGCCCTGAAAATAGCTGTATCCCTGCTGCAAGGCGGTTTGAAACTGGGTGCGATTATCGACTTTATCGGCAATGAAGATGATTCCGGAGGGACGCAGTTTCCGGATCACCAGCCACTGCGCGCGGTCGGGGGAGGCGGTGACGTCCATGCGAATGATGCTGGCATATTCCGCCAGGGGAACTTCGCCCGTGGGGGCTGTGGGCACGTTCTCAAGCGCCAGCGTGTAGCCGGCGTCTTTCAACCGCTTACAGGCGAGGACCATCTCCGGCTCGGGATCCGGCGTTGCGGGATTTGCAGCACCACCTTGTCCTTCGGCAGGTCGAGGGAAAGTCCCTCGATCAGGGCCGCGCGGGGGCAAGTGATGAAGGCCTGCGTGTCGTCGATAAAGGCGCTAAATCCTGCGTTTGTAGTTGCTTGCGCGGATTCTCCGATTCCCCCGTCGATGCCCAAGGTTGGCGGCCAGACGGCCTCGCATTCGCGCCGGAAATGCAGGTCATAGCCGTAAACCCTTTCCGCGCGGTCCAAGACCGGTTGGCGTGCAACAAAATTGTGCATGATCAAAGCCTTCCTAGCTCCCGGGTAGCTCGAGCGCCGGAATTTCCACCTCAATTTGGGTCTGACCGGTGGATTGACCCCAGTCACTCATTAAATCGGCAGCCCGCTGGCAATCTTGAGCCCTTTTGTCTCGATAAGGTTAGCTCAGGTCAAACGGCGAGTCTCCCAAAGGGACTAAGACCTCGGCCTGGAACATCCTGTCGGCGATTTTCCGGGGCGTTGAAGAACCTTTTGATATGGTCCGAGGGTTGGGGGAAGCGGGAAATTTTGCCTAAAATGGACACTCTCCCCGCCTCCGCCCCTTCCGGCAGGTGTGCTAGTATCATTCGTTTGACTCTATCCAGGTTTTTGATCTCCATTGTTGAGAGGGAAGTGTGCTTCGAATCGGAATCGTCGGTCTGCCCCAGACCGGCAAGACTACTCTGTTTCAAATTCTTACCCGCGCTCACGGCAGCGCCGCGGGCACTGGCCGGGCCGAGGCTCGCGTGGGCGTTGTTAAGGTGCCGCGATGAGCGCCTCGACCGCCTGATTGCCATGTTCAAGCCGGTGAAGCACGCCTACGCCACCATCGAATACATGGACACGCCCGGCAGCGTCATCGAAATGGCGCGCACGGGCGTGCAATCGCAAGCTTTGCGCGAGCTCGACGCGCTCGTCCACGTGGTCCGCGCCTTTGCAGACGATTCGGTGCCGATGGAAGAAGCCACCGTTGACCCCAAGCGCGACATCGAAAACGTCGAACTGGAGCTGATCCTCTCCGACCTCGCCGTGGTCGAGAAGCGGCTGGAGCGCCTGGAAAAGGACATCAAGAAACTCAAGAATCCTGCCCTCGAAAAAGAGCTTCAAGTCTTGAAGGTCTGCAAGGTTGCGCTCGATAAGCAGCAGCCGCTGCGCGAGCTCGATTTTGGAGCCGATGAGGCCAAGGCTATTCGTGGTTTCACGTTTCTTTCCCTCAAACCGATGCTCTACGTGCTGAATCTGGGAGAAGCGGACGCCGCCAAGACCACTGTGGCCGATCAGTTTGCGGCCGAGGCGGGACTGAAGCAGCGCCCGCGCACCAGCGTGCAGCGCCATTTGCGGCAAGGTGGAGGCGGAACTGGCCGAGATGGGCGAAGCGGACGCGGCGGAATTCATGGCGAGCTACGGACTGGCGGAGTCGGCCATCTCCCGCCTGATTCACGCCAGCTATCGGCTTTTGGGTTTGATCTCATTTTTCACCGTCGGCGAAGATGAGTGCCGCGCCTGGACGATTCGCGCCGGCATGACGGCCATGGAGGCGGCGGGGGAAATCCACTCCGACATTCAACGCGGGTTCATTCGCGCCGAAGTGACGAGCTACGATGACCTGATGTCGGCGGGCAGCTTTGCCGAAGCTCGCACGCGCGCGCAGTTGCGTCTGGAGGGCAAAGAGTACATCGTGCAGGACGGCGAGATTGTGCACTTCCGGCACGCGGGTTGATCGCTGAACGCTGATTGCGGAAAGCTTCACATGTCCTATCTCTGGATCAGTTTGATTCTCGGAATCGTGGCGGGTGCGGCCAATTTGTTTGGCGGCGCCATTGTCGCGGCCCGCCCTTGGAGCCGCACGTTTCTTGCCCTGTTCATCGCGCTGGGAGCGGGGTTCATGCTGGCGACGGCATTGACGGAAATGGTTCCGGAAAGTCTCCGCCTGGCTCCCGCGTCTGGACCCGCGCTAATCCTGCTCGGCTACTTCATTGTTCACTACTTTGAACATACCTGGCCCGCCCATTTCCATTTTGGTGAAGAGACCCACGCCGATGAATTCGTAAATCCGCGCGTGGCCTATACTGCTCTTGCCGGCCTGACGATTCACACCTTCTTCGACGGGGTTTCGATCACCTCGGGCTTTCTCGTTTCGCGCTGGCTGGGCACGGTCATTTTCGGCGCCACGATTCTCCACAACATTCCCGAGGGCTTTACCATGGCCTCGATCATGTCTGCGGCGGGCAAGAGCCGGCGCGCGGGCATGATTGCCGTGGGCGTTCTGGCGGTGTCGCGGGTTCTCGGCGTCCTGGGAATGGCGCTGGCCCATCGCTGGGTCAACTATGGTCTGGCGATTTCCGCCGGAGTTACGCTCTACGTCGCGGCCTCGGATTTGATCCCCGAGGTCAATAAGTCCAGGGGCCCGAAATACGCCCTCACCGTGGCCTTGGGCGTGGCGATGGTCTTGGTGATGCGGTATATTTTCTTTGCGGTGTAGCGCTGGGCTTGAGCCCGGCAAGCGAACTGTAGCGCTGACCTTCAGGTCAGCACTCATCGACGTGCCATGGCCATCCTGGCCATGCCCCTTCACGGGCAGGATGCCCGTGCCACGTTTCTGTGCCGACCTCAAGGTCGGCGCTACTTATGCCTGGGCAATCGGAGAACGCATGGCAACTCTGCCGATCAGCGTCAGCGCGCCGTCCTTGACCGCCAAACCCGCGAACCATCGCGCCTATCGTCTGGAATCCATTGACTTCCTACGGGGCTTGGTGATCGTTATCATGGCCATCGATCACACCCGGGACTTCTTTCTGTTTGGGCACTCGCAGGACCCCACGAGGGATCCCTACGTTACGGTGGCGCTTTTCTTCACCCGCTGGATTACACACTTCTGCGCGCCCGTCTTTGTCCTGCTTGCCGGGGTGAGCGCGGGATTGATGACGGCTGGCAGAACCCCCCATCAATTGACGCGATTCCTCTTTACGCGGGGCCTGTGGCTGATCTTTGTCGAGGTCTTTATCGTTGCCACCGCCGTCACGTTTTCACCCTTGGGATTGGCGCAGGCCGGTGGGTTGATCTTTGTGCCCATGCAGGTGATCTGGGCGATTGGAGCGAGCATGGTGGTGCTCTCGGTCCTCCAGCGATTGGGACGCAAGGCATGTCTCGCCCTCGGCGTGGCGATTGTGGCGGTGCACAATCTGTTGGATGCGGTGTGGCCGGCCAGCAAGCTTCAGGATCTGCAATGGCCTGCCTGGGTGGCGCTGCATTCGCAGATGTCGCTTCATGTGGGGCCGTTTCTTCTGCTGATGATCTACCCGTTGCTGGCTTGGGTGGGAGTCATGGCGATGGGGTTTGGAATCTCGATAGTTTTCGAATTGCCCGCGGACCGGCGCAATGCGCTGCTGCTTCAGGCGGGTGTGGCGGTTACCGCCGGGTTCATGATCCTTCGCGCCCTCGGTATCTACGGAGATCCCAGTCCCTGGCAAATCCACCCGGGCGTGCTGAAGGCAACGGTGATCTCGTTTCTGAACACCACCAAATATCCGCCCAGCTTGATGTATCTCCTGATGACGCTGGGTCCATCGGCTATCCTTTGCTCGCGTGCTGACCGCATCACCGGCAGCGTCAAGAACGCGCTCGTCACATACGGCCGCGTACCGTTTGCGTTTTACGTGCCGCACTTCTTCCTGATTCACCTCTTGAGCGTTGTACTAGGGTTGTTGCAGGGTTTTCGCTTGAAACAGATGATGACGGCCTTTCCCTTCTATCCCAAGGGCTATGGATTGGCGTTGCCGGGAGTCTACGCGGTTTGGGTTTTGGTGGTGGTTCTCCTCTACCCGTTCTGTCGCTATGTGGCCGGGGTGAAAGCACGCCGCCGCGATTGGTGGCTGAGTTATGTTTGACCGCTTATCGCTCCGCCTGAAGATGGAGGCCCGGACAAGGTGAATTTTCCCCGGAATTTCAGGCTGCCTTTATGTATTCCGCAATCCTTCTCGACCATTTCCACAATCCACGCAACGTCGGCGAGATTTCGCAGGCGACCGTTGTGGTTGAAGCCTCAAATCCGGTTTGCGGCGATTTACTGAAGCTCTGGGTGGTGGTGAGGGAAGGGAAGATCGAAGAGGTGAAATTCAAGGTGGCTGGTTGCGTACCGTCGGTCGCATGCGCGTCGTGGCTGACCGAGGCGATTTTGGGAAAGGGAGTGAACGAACTCGATTTGATGACAGCCGATCAGATCATTGCAGGAGTTGACGGCCTGCCTCCGGCATCGCGCCACGCCGCCGCGCTCGCTATCGACGCGCTCAAAACTCTTCTTGGTAAGGTTGGAACGCGGTGAAGATGAATTCAAGACCGAGGCATTCCCTCCAGCCCTTCGTAGGTGCGAGGTTCGTCAACGTCAATCAGAATGCCTCGATCGTCAACCTCGACAAACTCGGTTGCGTCGCGATACTTGCGAATGACGGGGTTCGCACCTTCGACATGAAGCAGGGCGTGCAATTCAGGGAACAAGGCTTGGCTGATCACGACCGGGTGGCCGCGTTCGCCTTGAAAAGTCGGAATGACGACCGGTGCGTGCGTCGACTCGAACCGCTCGACGAGCTTGGCCATGAC
>CAVTDA010000026.1:0-11880 GCA_963733285.1 uncultured Acidobacteriota bacterium | reverse complement strand
ATTACAATGTTTCTTTGGCAAAAGACGCATTTTATAATGGATTTGATGAAGTAAATTTTGATTATGTAAGATTTCCCTCTGATGGAAAAATATCAAATATGGGTTTTCCTGTTTGGGACGAAAAAACCCCTATGGCAGCCACAATAAATAGATTTTTTCCATTATTTTAAACAAATTTCCGGGTAATAAAATATCAGTTGACTTGTTTGGATTAACAACAGTAAATACAGACGACATGGGAATTGGACAGGTAATTGAAAACGCTTTTGAAAATTTTGATTATATTTCGCCAATGGTTTATCCATCGCATTATGCAAATGGATTTATAGGATTTAGCAACCCGGCGGACCATCCGTACGAAGTTATTGATTATTCTATGACCATGCAGCAGCAAAAGAAAAAATTTTTTGAAAAACAGCGGCAGGATTCGGCAACAAAAAAAAGCGAATCTGTACGGATCTCCGGCGGCTTTGTCAGAAGCTCTAATTCCTGCTCCAACATTTGTTCCGTTGGCAAAATTAAGACCATGGCTACAAGATTTTAATATGGGAGCAGATTATACGGCCGACATGATAAAACAGGAAATTAAAGCAACACAAGATTCTTTAGGAGGCGATTTTTCAGGTTTTATGCTTTGGAATCCGTCAAATATTTATACCAAGGGGCTATTTTGAAGTAAAATGGTTTATGAAAAATATAATAATCAACAGAAAAGATAAAAAACAATTCTTCGGCCCGCAAAGAACCTTTTCAGCTTTTTAAAAAGTATTCAGGCATTATTATTTTGCTTGTAGCGCTTACAATTGTCGCGGGCGGTTGAGTATTTCTGTTCCGGAAATTATTTCAAATGCCATTGATTCCTATTCCAAAGGAAGTTTTTTGATTTTAAATCTTGTTATAGAATTTTCTGTTATTGCAGTTTTAATTTTTATTTTTACCTATTTACAAAACATAGTGCAGGTTTATGCATCTGAAAGAGTTGCCCACGATATGAGAAACGATATTGCGGCAAAAATTTCTGTCCAGCCTTATTCATATATAGAAAAAGCCTCCACTCCAGCAAAACTTTTAACAAATTTAACTTCAGACGTTGATGCTGTGAAGTCTTTTGTGTTCTATGGCAATTTCGTCGATTATTTCATCCATATTTTTATTTGTTGCCGTGCGGTGCTTCTGCTTGTCACAAACTGGAGGCTTTGCACTTACTGTAATTTTAATAATGCCGTTTATTGCAGTAACTTTCTTTGTGCTAAGTAAAGTCCGAAACTTTTTATAAAATCTCAGATCCCTTACTACGTCATCAATCTGGAAAAACAGTTTGAAGACGCCGTGGTCAAGCCGTTTGTGGAGGGCTACCTCGCGGGCGAGACACCGATTCCTTGCAGTCTTTGCAACACCGAAATCAAATTCGCCCAATTTCTGACCACCGCCCGGCAAATCGGCGCGGAGCGAATCGCCACCGGTCACTACGCCCGCATCCGGCGCGACGAAAAGACAGGGCGCTATCAGCTTCTGCGCGGCGTCGACCGGACCAAGGATCAAGCTTACTTTCTCTTTGGGCTTACGCAGGAACAGTTGGCGCACTCGGAGTTTCCCTGGGCGAGATGACCAAGCAGGAAGTCCGCGCCATCGCCCGCAGCCGCAAGTTGCCCGTGGCGGAGAAGCCCGACAGCCAGGAAATCTGTTTTGTCCCCACCGGCAGTTACCGCGAATTCATCGATGCCTATCTAGCCGAGCAGAAGAAGAAGTCGGCGGCTGCGGCGGGCGAAGTTGTGTCCACGGAGGGAGCGGTTCTGGGCGAGCACCAGGGGATTCAAAACTTCACCGTGGGCCAGCGCAAGGGATTGGGGATGGCGGTGGGTGAGCCGCTTTATGTCATCTCCCTCGATCCCGCGAAGAATCGTGTTGTCGTGGGCGATGATCGCGAGCTCTTCCGCAGCCGCTTCCACGTGCGCGACGTCAATTGGATACGGCCGCTCACACATGGCGAAGTCGTGGAGGCGACGGTGAAGATTGTCACAACCACGCCGGTTCGACTGCGCGTGTGGAGGCCTGCTCCGGGATGGAAGCCGTCGTGGAATTCACAGAACCCCAGCGCGCCATTACGCCCGGTCAGGCAGCGGTATTTTATGATGGCGATGAAGTCGTGGGCGGAGGATGGATTTTGAAAGTGATTTGACGTAAGTAGGGGTGAGCGCCCGGCGGCCCCCCCAATCCCTACTGCCGATGCACGCTGTTGAGCAGCGCATCGAAGTCTTTTTCAGCCGTGGCCACCGTGTTGATGGGTCCGGTGAGTTTGAAGAAGACCAAGCCTTCCGGAGCCTCGACAATTGCGGCCCTCATGCGGTAATTGGCCTTCGGCGCCGATGGCTGCCCCATCATTCCACCCGCACCCAGATAAGTCCCGGAAGCTGTCAAGGTCGAGATCCTTAAGCCCGCCAACCGTTCGCTGATCGGTTTTCGGTGCTTCTTTGGGAGCCTGCCCGTCCGGCCCGGTGAATTGCTGCGACCATCGCGCCAGATTCGCTTCCACGCTTCCGCCTTGACCCGTTCCAAAGAAATAGACCGCGCATTCGGCGTCTTCCGGATCGCCGGCAACGGCATGAATACGATACGTTGCAACGCGCATTTGGTGCTCGGGCCCCGGCTCCCAGCCGGTTGGGACCGTCCAAGCAATGCCTCCCGCCTGAGTCGGTGAACCGCCAGGAATTGAAGAAGCGCCCGGACCGGAAGGCAAAACCGGATTCTGTTGCGGCGCTGCCTGCCCAGCTTCCGGCGAACTGACGTTTTGCTTGCAACCCGTCAGCCCCAGGAGGATCGCCCCCAAAGCCAGGGCATATGTCAAACTCAGATGTCGGGATTTTTTTCGCATGGATTCTTAATCGTCGCAGGGAAAGTTTGGCGCCGTGCTGGTATTGCAAGGCCCCAACCAACGCTCCAAGCTGTTGGCAGGACCATGATAAGACAATACCGGCTCCACGGCGACCGTTTTTTGAACGGACCGACGGGGGATTAGATAAAGAGCTGCTCGTCCTGGGTCGCTTCGCTGACGTTGGTTACGCGGCGCCGCGTGAACAGGAATTCCAGTCCGGAACGCACGCCTTTGACCACCGCCGAAATTTCCGAGATGGGCCCCAGAACGCCCTTCTGGACCGCATCCGCCGTCGTTTCCACTTTATCGACGAGGCCGGAAACCATGGTATCGACGCGGGCGATCTGAGCGCGGCTTTTATCCAGAAGATCCGCGGCCACCTGGTCGGCATTCGAGGCGCGATCACGCAGAATGGTGCTGATCTCGGCGAGATTATTGGAGATGGTTTGCAAGGGTTCGCGCGAATTGTTGACGATCTCCACAATCGACCGCGATAGGGATCGATGCGCTGCTTCACGTCGGCCCGCACGCCTTCGATTTGTGCCGGAACCTTCCGGACCGCCAGATAAATTCCCAGCATGGCCCCCGCTTGCATGAGAACGGCGAGCGCGACAAGAATCAGTGCCACGGTCAATCCAGTTGTCATCTCCATGATTCTCTCACGTGAGGCTCTGCCGCCTCCGGCGTCTTACTGCGCTTTGGCCTTTTCGTCCTGGTAAGCCTGCTTGCCCGCTTCCAGTGCGGCTGCAAGTTGCTCCCGCTGCTTGGCCACCATATCTTTGCCCTTTTCGAGGGCTTCTTCGGCTTGCTTGCGGATTTCCTCGGACCTTGAAACGACAAAGTCTCTGCCCTCTTCCGCTTTCTGCACGATGTACTCCCGCGTCTCTTTTCCCGACCGCGGAGAAAAGCAGGGCTATGACCGCGCCGATACCCGATCCGGCCAGGAAGAATCCAACTTCGACCCACCGTTATTATCTTCGCTCATCGCAATCCTCCCGTCTTTTAGCGCGAGAACGTCTCACGCACGGTTTGCTTGCCTGACTCCAGAGCATCCGCTAGACGCGCCTTTTGCTTGCTCACCAGGTCCTTGCCCTGGTCTACAAGATCTTCCGCCTGCTTGCGGATTTCCTTGCCCCTGGCAACGACGTAATCGCTGCCGTCCAGAGCCGTCTTCTTAATTTGTTTGCGGGTCTCTTCCCCGGACTGGGGCGCAAAGAGCAGGGCAACCGCTGCCCCAATCCCCAATCCTGCCACGAAAAACGATATCTTCGTCCCAACGCTGCAATTTGCCATCGTCAACCTCCCGTTTCAGCCCGATTCGGCGTACTTAATCTAACACTGGGGTATGATGCGATTCAAGCGAAAAGTATCAATTTTTTGTTTAAATTATATATTAGTCCGTCTGGACGGTTTACTATAAAGCGTTCCCGTTTTCAGCCTATCCCGATTCTCGAAGGGCGGCCAAAAGTAAGAATTTGGGAAGGTAGACGAAGTTTATGGGCCTCGAAAACTCGTCTTTTGGGGCTTTAACAAACGCTAGGATTGGGCGCTATCGCTGAAATATCGATGTACGCGGAGGGCAGCCGACTTCTTGACAACTTGGGCCAGCTCCTCCACCGAAACGTTCCTCAATTTTCCGACGCTTCCAAAGTGCGCCAACAGTTTGTTGGTGGTTTGCTTCCCCACGCCCGAAATTTCGAGAAGCTCACTGGTGATTTCCCGTCTGGTCCGGCGGGCGCGATGAAAGGTCACGGCAAAACGGTGGGCCTCATCTCTGATCTGTTGAATCAGATGGAGCGCCGGGGAGTGGTGGTCGAGGATTACGGGCTCATTCTCACGCCCCAGCACGTAGAGAATCTCCTCCCGTTTAGCGATGCTCGCCATCGGCTGATTGATAATGCCCAATGACTCAAGCGCCGCCGCCGCAGCATTGAGTTGACCCAAGCCGCCGTCGATTAGAACCAGATCAGGAAATTTTTTCTTCTCGTCCTGAATTCTTCGGTAGCGCCGTCCAACAACTTCTCTCATGCTCGCGAAATCGTCATTTTGCGGGACAGTTTTGATGATGAACTTTCGGTAGTCGGATTTTTTCATCCGGCCCGCCTCCCACACCACCATCGAGGCGACAATATCGGACCCCTGAATATGAGAGATATCGAAGGCCTCAATGCGATTGGGAGGCTTGGCGAGGTCGAGCGCGTCGGTCAGATTTTCCAAAACCTCGCGGGCATGAGGTTTCATCACACGGAATCGCCGCTCGAAAGAGTGCCGGGCGTTTCGCGCCACAAGTTCGGCGAGCGCTCGTTTCGGTCCGGCTTGCGGAGTCATGATGCGAACCGCGCGCCCGCGCTTTTTCGAGAGCAGCTCCTCGAGCGCTTCGCGGTCCTCAAAGTCGGTTGGCGTATGAATCTCGCCCGGAAGATATTGCTGATCGAGATAGATCTGCTTCAGCAGCGATGAGAAGAATTCAGGAGCGTTGAAATCGTCGAGGTCCTCCCAGAAAAATTCCCTCCGGTCGAGCACGCGCCCGCCGCGCAAGTGAAAGAGGTTCACGGCCACCAGCGGGCCTTCCTGATGGAAGCCCAGAATATCTGCCTCTTCGCCCGAGTTTGCCGCCATCTTCTGCCGCTCGCGCAATTCCTCCAGCGTGCGAATCTGATCGCGATAGCGGGCGGCATCTTCAAACTGCAACAACCCGGAGGAATTCGCCATGCGGTCATGCAGGCTGCGCACCAGATCGCTTTCACGCCCTTCGAGCAGCCAGCGGGCATCGCGCGCAGCCTCCGCATAATGCTCAAGGGTGGTCAGATCCTTCACGCACGGTCCCAGGCAGCGCTTGATGTAGAACTGAAGGCATGGGCGCGGATGGTGCGCGTCAATTCAACGTAGCAGGACGGCACGAGAAAATGGCGGTGAATGAAATCGACTATCCGGTAGGCGAGGTTAGCGGGGAAGTACGGACCGTAATCGACCGAGCCATCCTTCTTCACCCGGCGCGTGACGTAGACGCGAGGGAATCGTTCCGATGCTGTGAATTTGATGTAGGGATAGGATTTGTCGTCGCGCAGCAGGATGTTATAGCGGGGTTTGTACTGCTTGATCAGGTTGTTCTCAAGCGCCATCGCCTCGTGTTCGTTGTCCACAAGGATGGTCTCGAGATCGTGCGCCGCCTCCAGCATCAGGTCGCGCTTGTCATCTGCCGCGCGTGAGTCCTGAAAGTAGGAACGCACACGCAAGCGCAGCGATTTCGCCTTCCCGACGTAAATGGGTTTACCCCGCTCGTCCTTGAAGACATAGACCCCAGGCTGAGCGGGCAATGCTTCGGCTTTTTGGCGGAGGTTTGAGTTCACCGGATCCTCACCCTTATTATTGCGCGGCGGAGGTGGATGGGAAAGAGGGGTTGCTTTTGCCGGGTTCAAGGTGGATTGACACCCCTCGTTGGCTCGGTGAGAATTCCATCCATGCGGCGACTGGCGAGGATTACAGCGTTCGCGGTTCTTGCCATCCTATGGACGGTGCAGGCAAGTCTCGCTCAGGTTCCCGAGAGGCCTCCCAAGCCTTCGAACGATTGGGAATACGTTAGTCCCGGTCCTGCAAAGTGTGTTGAGGCGGGCAATGTCTATCTGCACCGTGGAGCTCTGCCGGGAGCACTCAGCAGATTTCAGGAAGCCTTGAAGGACGACCCCCACTATGCCCCGGCCTATCTGGGCTTGGGCAAAGTCTACGAGCGGATGAATCAGAAGCGGAAGGCACTGGATGCCTACCGGCATTACCTGGACGAACTGCCCACGGCCAAAAAGGCTGCCGAGGCCAGGGAGGCGCAGCGGGCCATTGCGCGCTTGCAGCGGGAGTTGAAAGAGAAGTGAAGGTTTTCGACGCGTTTTCGAGTTCGTTGCCCCGCTGCTTCAGGCAAGCCCCTGTTGGCTAACGCCGGGCAGGCAGCATCAGCCGGTCGCAATTCTGTTTGTAGTTGATATTCTTGGGGTCGAGTTGGTAAGCCGTCTGGTATTCCTGCAAGGCGCCGCTCCGGTCGCCTTTCTGCTCCAGAGCGTCACCGAGATTTGCGTGCAAAGCGGCATTATTCGGATTCAAACGCGACGCCTCGCGCTCTTCTGAAATACTTCCATCCCAATTCCCCTGAGCTGAGGCCACAAGCCCCGAGTCCCGCGTGCGCCATGGAATTATTGGGATTCAGTTTCAGCGCGCTCTGGTATTCGGCAGTCGCCGCGTCCCAATCGCCATTGTTTCTCAACGCGTCGCCAAGATTCACGTGAGCGTTGTCATCGTTCGGATTCAGTCGCAAGGCCTCACGGTACTCAGCAACAGCCGTGGCACTGTCGCCCTTCCTGACCAGGGCAGCGGCAAGGGTCGCATGAGTTGCCGCACTATTGGGGTCCAAACTGACCGCCTGGCGATATTCGGCGATCGCGCCGTCCCAATCTCCCTTGCCGGCGAGAGCTGCGGCAAGATTGGTGTGGGCCGCGATATTCTTGGGATTCGCTTCCAACGCCCGGCGGTATTCGGCAATCGCTTCGTCCCAATCACCCTTGCTCCCCAAGAGCTAGCCCGAGACTCGCCTCGGCAAAACCGTTATTGGGATTCAGGCGCAGGGCCTCACGCTCCTCCCGGATTTCGCCGTCCCAATCGTTTTTACCTCCCAGATCCACGCCCAAATAGGCGTGCGCGAGATCGTCATCCGTTTTCGAGCCGCAACGCCTCGCGGTGTTCTGCCGCCGCACCGTCCCAATCGCCGCGCCCGGCCAGCGCCGCGCCCGAGAACGATGTGCGCCATGCCGTTATTGGGATTCAGGCTTACCGCTTCGCGCGCGACGGCTACATCGTCGTCCCACTTCTGCTCCCGGCCGAGCACCATCGCGAGACTTAAATCGATTTCGGCGTCGGGAGCGCCGGGTGTAAGCGCGGCGCGAATTCTTTTTCGGCGGCGGCGTATCTGCCCCTTGCGCTTTAGCTCTGCTCCCTTCGCCACGTGCTGAAGGACAGCGGCTTGGCGAGCCTGGGCGGCGGGATCAGGCACAGCGGGTTCCATGACCCTGGCGCTTTTCAACGCCGAGATCAGGTCGTCATCACCGCCCGCCCCGCGCACCTGCTGAAGGAATTCGTCTTTCACTTGAAAGTCGGTGCCGCGGTCGGTCACCAGACCGGTCACGCGTTGGGAGGGCGCTTCCGCCGCCAACTGGGCAATAATCTGGACAGGATTGAGGGGCATCCGCGCGCGAACCGCCTTGATGAAGACCTCCTTGGCGCCTGCCGCCTTGAGCGACTCGATATAGCCTCGGTGGGGGCGAAATCGATACCGCGCTGCGTGATCATTTGCGCGCCGAGTTCCTCGCCCACCGCTGCCCGAACCATGCAGTCACCTGCTCCTGGCTGAGCGGCTTGTTGGCGCGCAACGCTTTCAGGAACGCATCCTTTGCGCCCGCGGACTTGAGGTGTTTCAGAAACTCCGAAGTGGGGGTGAAGTCGATTCCGCGCTGCACGATGAGCTTGGCCCCGGAATCATTTCCGAGTCCGGCGTGCGTACCATATCAACACCTGCTGCTCGGTGAAGGGTTTTTCCTGCGTCCTGGCGTCGGGGGCGAGACCATCCCCGGGCCAGCAGAATGACACTCAGCGCGTTCCGCAATTTCATGGCAGCCTCGAAAGAACTCTCGGAATCGATGAGGACCCCATTCTACCGCAATAACAAAATACCCGCCATTGTGAAATTCTGCTCAGGCCCGGGTAGGAAAGCTGAGGGCCGCCATGCGGCTTGACGCAGAATGATTTGGAGTGGGGAGGAACAAGCGCAAATTCAAAGAGGGAGAATACCGCTCAGCGCGCCCTATGTGTCTTCGGTAGGATCCGTTTCTTCCAGGGACGTCTCACTTCCTTGTCGAGAATATTCCGTCAAGATGAGTTTCGCGCGCCCACGTCCTCTTCGCGCACAAGAGAGGAATGTCCAGCACGGGAAGAACTCCGCGGAGCTTTCACCCTGAACGGAAGGGGATTCCCTGGGTCTGAAGGATGTTGCGCGCGAGTCCGCTTCCATTTGCGCGGTTCCGCCGGCAAACATGCGGATGGGACCAGTTTCACGTTCCTTTCATTACGCAGATCGAGGACCGTGGGCCCCGGCGGCGAGCCGGGAAGCAATGCAGCGCCGCAATCATCACACTTGCTCAATGCCATCCACGTATTCGGTCAGCATCGAGGGCAATAGGGCATCGTGAGACCTCAGTTTCCAAGTATAGTCCTCGCGGGAGCAGTTGGCGGTGAATTTACATCCGCTTGAAAATGACCGCAGCGCCGCCGCCGGGAGCCAGATGAATTGTGATTCTGTCTTCCGCCTTCACCTTTCTTATGCTGATGGCGACGTGGTCGGAATCTTATCAGCGTCGGGACCGTCGGCAAAAATCCGGGCTTCGAATCCTCCCTCACCTAGAGAAGCTCAGAGGAATTTCCAGATCGCGCGCATCCCAATTGGTCATGGCGCCGAGGTACCAGTCGCCCCCTGGCGCCGGGCGATCGTGACGATATTCGGCCGGCTCGCCGTTCAAGACTTTGGTTTCATCCCAAACCGTGGGCACTTTCTCGATGAATTCCATCCCCGGCTGGGTCTTATATGCCTCGGGATAGTCGGAAACCATCGACCAGCGGACTTTCGTAGACCACGTACATCGCCAGTTGATGGGCCGCGTTCCCTGCGACATGGGCTTGACGTCCCTGGGCTTGAATTGTCCCGCGTGCCGCGTTGTTGAAGCGCCCGGGCGTGTAGTCCATGGGACCGGCCAGCATGCGGGTGAAGGGAATCGTCACGTCGTGCTCCGGCGTGACGCGCGTCGCACCACTTGCTGTATTCCATGCCCATCACGCCTTCGCGGGTCAGCAGATTGGGATAGGTGCGGCGCAGTCCGGTGGGCTTGTAGGCGCCGTGGAAATCCACCGTCAGATGATGTTCGGCCGCCTTGCGCACCAGCGCTCGTAGAAGTTCACCATCTCCTGGTCGTCGCGGTTCATGTAATCCACCTTCACGCCCGCCGCGCCCCACTTCTCATAGAGGGCGAACGCCTCGTCCATCTGCTTGTCCAGCGGCGCCCAATCGACCCACAGCAGCATCTTCACCCCCTTCTGCTTGCCGTAGGCGATGATTTCCGGGATGTTCACCTCGGGAACGATAGGTCAAAATGTCTTCGGACCGCTCGTCCTTGCGACGGGCACCAGCCGGCGTCGACCAGCATGTATTCGAGTGATGGCGGCGGCGAAATCGATGTAATGCTTCATCGTGGCGGTGTTCATGCCCGGCTTGAAGTTACGTTCTTATCGTAACTGCCCGACCACCAGTCCCAGGCCGCTTTGCCGGGCTGATCCACGACGTGTCGGCCAGCGCGCAGGGCGGGTTCAGGTTCAGCATCAGATAGTTGTGCTCGATCAGGCTGCCGGGCGGCGCTCAGCCATCAGCACGCGCCACGGCGTCGCCTTGGGCGTGTAGCCATCACCACCTGGTCCATTCCTGTCGCGGGCTGGGCGAGAGCTTGCTGCCCAGCCCGTTCGAATCCCGGCATCCCGCCCACGTACATCCCGGCGTAATCGGTCAGGTCGGCCTCCAGCAGTCGCCACCCACGGGCCCGCCGGGCACTTCACCAGCAGCGGCAGATTGATGATCGATGCCGGCTTGATCTGTCCAGCGGCGTTCGCAGATATTCGCCCTCGTTGTGCGTATTGAACTTGCCCATGTTCAGGGCGAAGGCGGAAGCGTCGTGGGCGAAATAGAATCCGGTGTCCTCCGACATGAGCGTGAACTTCTCCATTGCGCTCTGCTTCGGCACGACGTAGCGGAACGCCACGCCTTCGTTGTAGGCGCGGAAAATCACGTCCACCTGCGTCCCGGCGCCTGCTTTTCGCGCAGGGAAATCCGCGAGCTGGTTGTAATGGTCGGGAACATCGCGCAACATGCCGAAGCGGTTCGTCCATGTTTCATCGTGGGAGTGACGGTCCTTTCCCGTTATTTCCAAGTCATGGTCCAGCGAGGCGCGCCCTCGAAAGTCGAGGCCGAGGGGAGAATCCGTCAACACCTGCACGCCGCCGTAACTGACGCGGTAGTAAGCCCGCACGCCGGGAAGATAGGGCTGCGGATTCGACTTCAGCGCGAAAGATATCACCACTTTGCCATCGGGCGAGGCGACGGTTAGGTCATCCGCGGCGCGGGCGAGCGCGTCATCAGCGCAAGCTGAAAAGCAAAGCGCCAAACGCGAGGGACGAGCAATGAGTTTGCGAGGCATGGGAATTTCTCCTTGAGCGTTTCCGGCCCCGATGTCAGGCGCACAGGTGTTTGAGTTTGCGGCAAGCTGCTTCGTATTGAGGGAATTTCTTCTCAGCCTCGCGGAACTCCCGCGAATGGACTACTCGCCGTTGACCACGTCGTTCCACTGGAATCCGGATGTGCAACATCTCGTGATAGACGACGTATTCTACCAGATAGCGTGGTGACGCAGAATGCGGTGGCCGAAACCGGGGGACGTTATAAAACGTATGCCTTCTACGTTCAAGACGATTACAAAGTCAGTAAGCGTCTGACGGTGAACCTGGGCCTGCGCTGGAACATTTGGAGCACATTCACCGAAGTCGACAACGTCATGTCCTTTTTACGACCCGGACCATGCCCAACCCGGCGGCGGGGAACGTCCCGGGAGCTCTGGAATTCGCGGGCCATGGCACCGATAGCTGCGGTTGCTCGACTCCCATCAAGCAGCACAACATCAACCCCGGACCGCGCCTGCGGCCTCAAAAGATCCTTGAACGACGTCTTTTCATGCCGAGCGCGGCGATCGCGGCCACGAGGCACGGCACGAGAGACGTCGTTGGGCCGGTCGTCGATCGCGAACCCGGGCAACGGGTGAAGCAGATCAACAGCGACGAGCGCCGCAAAGCCAATGAGAAACAGCGGGACCGTGATGCGCGCCTTGCCGCCCTCTCCGCCGCGCGCGACGACGAGCGAGATAGCGAGCACGACA